>SKKV01000093.1 GCA_007123575.1 Wenzhouxiangella sp. | reverse complement strand
GTATGATGATGGCCTCGCTCGCCCTGTCGGCCTACCAGCGCCGTATTGCCGAGCAGTTCGGCATCGAACCCGGCGCCGAGATGAGAACCGCGATCGAAGCCGCGAACCAGGCCGGCCTGCCGATTCAGCTGATCGACCGGGAAATCGGCATCACCCTGCGTCGTGCCAGCCGCCGGCTGTCGCCGTGGAAGCGCTGGGTAATGATCAACGGACTGATCTTTTCGCTGTTTTCACGCGAAGAAATCGCCGAAGAAGACATCGAACGTCTGAAGCAAACCGACCTGCTGACCGAGACCTTCACCGAGTTCTCCGAGACCTCGCCGGCGCTTTACGACGCCCTGATCAATGAACGCGACCGGTTCATGGCGGCGCGGCTGATCGAGGAAAACCGCGGCCAGTCGGGGAGAAAGGTGCTGGCCGTGCTGGGCGCCGGCCACCTGCAGGGCACGGCGGCGGCATTGAAGAGCGAGCAAGACCCGTCCGGAAGCCTGAAAGAACTCAACCAGATGCCGCCGCCGTCGAAGATCCTGAAAGCCATCCCCTGGCTGATCCTGGTCGCGGTACTGACCGGCTTCGGCTTTGGATTTGCCCGATCGCCGGAGCTGGGTTTTGCCCTGGTACTGACCTGGATCGTGATCAACGGCAGCTTGTCGGCCCTGGGCGCGCTGATCGCCCGCGCCCACCCGCTGACCGTGCTGACGGCCCTGTTCGCCGCACCACTGACATCACTGAATCCAACGATTGGCGCCGGCATGGTCACCGGCGCAGTCGAAGCCTGGCTGCGCAAGCCGCGCGTGGCCGATTTCGAAACGCTGCGCGACGATGTCACCCGCATCTCGGGCTGGTTCAAGAACCGGGTCTCCCACGTTTTCGTGGTCTTCTTCCTGTCCAACCTGGGCTCTGCAGCCGGCACCTGGATCGCCGGCTTCCGAATGGTTCAGCAGCTCACCAGTGCCTGAGCTTTAGACGCCTGGCTTTACCAGCGCCAGGCACGCTCGATAACCGCCAGCAACACCAAACAGCCAGCCAAGCAATGACAAGACCAGGTAAGCGGCCAGCGTATCCCAACGTTGCTCATGGATCATCAACGCCGACTCCAGTCCAACAAAGGAGAAGGTGGTCAGCCCTCCGCAGAACCCGACCATCAGGAAAAGCATGATCCGGGAGCCGAATGCAATGTTGCGTCGCATCGATAGGGCGGCGAAAGCCCCGATCAATATCGAGCCGGCCACGTTCACTGCCAGCGTCGCCCACGGCAAGCTGTCGAGGTCGATCGGCGGCCAGGCCATGGCGGCTGCAAAACGAAGGCCGCTGCCCAGCGCGCCGCCCAGGCCAACCCAGCAGCAATCCTGGACCCCGGGCAAGGACTTCACAAAAACAGCGCCGCCAGCAACAGCCCGCCCAAGGCGAGTACCACGCCGCCAAGCAAGGTCAGGCCCAGATACAACCACGCCGCGCTGCCGCGGCCATCGCGCAGCAGCAACAACCACTCGAGGCTCAGGCTGGATACTGTTGTGTAGCTACCAAGGAAGCCGAAAACCAGGATATTCCATCCATTCGAGCCTGTGCTCAGACCTAGCCAGGCCGCGAAACCGCCGACCATCAACCCAGCCAGAAACGCACCGCTGAAATTGACCATCAAGGTACCCCAGGGAAATCCACTGCCAAGCAGGGACAGGGTCAAGCGCGTTACAGCCAAGCGAGCCACCGCACCCGCACCTCCGGCCAGCATCACCAGCATTAGGGTCGAAATATTCAGCATCAACTCTGGCGGACGGAAAACTCCAGCACGGGCAGACCGCTGATGCGGGCAGTCACCCGATCATCGACCTGTAGCGGGCCCACCCCGGCCGGGGTCCCGGTCATCAGCGCATCTCCGGCGCGCAAGGTAACGCTGCGAGAGAGACGCTCCAGCAGCATCGGTACGCTCCAGATCATGTCGACCAACCGGGCCTGCTGGCGCAGCATGCCGTTGACCTGCAGCTCGATCGTCGCTGCCGAGTCGGGGGACCACTCGGCAGCAGTCTGGATAGCGCCAACCGGTGCGGCCTGATCGAAGCCCTTGCTCAGCTCCCAGGGCTGACCGGCCTGCTTGAAGCGGGCTTGCACATCGCGCCGGGTCAGATCGACCCCCGCCGCATAGCCAAAAATACGCTCGGCCCACGCCGCAGCTGCCAAGTTGCGACCGCCGTCGGCAAGAAAAACCACCAGCTCGACCTCGTGGTGCAGCTCGTCGGTGGATGGAGGGTAGGAAACGCTCTGCGCCTGGTGCATGCATGCGGCCGGCTTGGCGAAAAACACGGGCTCGGACTTGTCCGGGTCCACGCCCATCTCGCGTGCGTGCTCGGCATAATTTCTGCCGACGCACCAGACCTGACGGACGGGAAAGAAACCACCGCCGGAAACCGCCAACCGCGGCGGCTGCCAGCTGACCCGATCCTCGCTCATGCCAATGACCTGATGCCGACTGCGGCGCGCAGCTGGTCCATGAACGGCTTGCTCATAGCCCTTGCCCGCTCGGCGCCGGCCTTGAGCTCGCGCTCGACCCGGGCCGGATCGTTGATTAGCGCCTCGTAGCGCTCGCGCGGATCCTGCAGCTCGCGGTTGATCAGTTCAAACAGCTGTTGCTTGACCGCTCCCCAGGCAATACCGTCGGCAAAAGCCTGGCGCATCGCCTCGCGCTCGGCCTGGCTGGCGAAGGCGGCATAGACCGTGTACACTGCGGCCGTATCCGGGTCCTTTGGTTCGCCCGGTTCCTGCGAGTTGGTCTTGATCTTCATGATCGCCTTGCGCAGCTGCTTTTCCGGCAGCCACAGGGGAATCGTGTTGTCGTAGCTCTTCGACATCTTGCGCCCGTCGGTGCCGGGCAGCGTGGCGACATGATCATCCACCTCGGCCTCGGGCAGCACGAACAGCTCGCCGAAGCGATGATTGAAACGCTGGGCGATATCGCGCGCCATTTCCAGGTGCTGGACCTGGTCCCTGCCGACCGGCACCCGGTGGGCATTGAACATCAGGATGTCGGCCGCCATCAGCACCGGGTAGGAGTAAAGGCCCATATTGATGCTGTAGTCCGGGTCTTCCTCGGCCTGGAGGTTGGCATCCACGGCCGCCTTGTAGGCGTGGGCCCGGTTCATCAAGCCCTTGGCGGTGACACAGGTCAGCAGCCAAGTCAGCTCGGGGATTTCGGGGATGTCCGACTGCCGGTAAAACACCGAGCGCGAGGTATCCAGGCCCAGGGCCAGCCAGGTGGCGGCAATTTCCAGGGTTGAACGCTGCACCCGCTCCGGCTCCTCGCACTTGACCAGGGCATGGTAGTCGGCCAGAAAGTAAAAGGATTCGGCCGCCTCGTGGCGGCTGGCCGCAATGGCAGGCTTGATTGCCCCCACATAGTTGCCCAGGTGCGGCGTACCGGTGGTTGTGATTCCGGTCAGAACCCGCTGCTTGCTAGTCATTCAATGGCTTCCCGTCAAGTTCGATGACTTGATATTGTAAGTCTTTCGACCGTTGAATCCTGTTGCGCCTCGGTTCGCCAACTCGCCCTCAGCTATGCCACATATTGAAGCCGTCTACCTGGCCACCTGTCCCGAAACTGATCCGGAGGCACTGGCCGAAGCCATCGCCCGCGAGCAAAGTCTGGAGATTCTGCCCGAGCTTATTCCGGCCGACATCGCTCGCGATTTTCTGGGCCGGGTGATTGAGGTCAGGCAAGCAGACGAGCAACGCTGGCACTTGACCATCGCCTATCCCGAGCGTCTCGCCAGCGCTCAGCTGGGGCAGCTTCTGCACCTTGTCTACGGCAATGTGTCGTTTTACCCGCGCATTCGACTAATCGACATCAGGCTGCCCGACTCGCTGCTGGGTCAATTTTCCGGCCCGATCGGCGGGGTTCAGGGGGTCAGATCGCATATCGACATTGATGACCGCGCCCTGCTGCTGAGCGTCCTCAAGCCGCGCGGGTCGAGCCCTGAGTTTCTTGCTGAACTGGCGTTTCGATTTGCCAGCGGCGGCGGCGACATCCTCAAGGATGACCAGAACCTGGTCGAAACCGACCTGGACACATTTCAGAACCGCGTCCGGGCCTGTGCCGAGGCCATCGACCGGGCCGCCCAGGCAAGCGGCAGACGTTGCCTGTATCTACCGCACGTTGCCGGCAGCGGCAGCCACCTGCACCAACAGCTGGATGCGGTGCACCGGCTGCGGCTGACGGGCGTGGTGCTTTGCCCTTGGGTCATGGGCCTGGAACATGCCGCCACGGCCGCCCGCGACCACGAACTGATGTGGCTGGCGCATCCAGCCATGGCCGGCGCCTTTACCCAGCCGACCGATACCGGCATCGCACCGGAAATTGTTTTTGGCAGCCTGCCCCGCCTGGCCGGCGCTGATCTGGTCATTTACCCGGGCAGCGGCGGTCGGATCAGCACTGGCGATGACGGCACGGCAGTCCGCATTCATCGGAAGCTGCTGGAGGATCAGAGAAGGCTGCGGCCGTCGCTGCCGTGCAGCGGCGGCGGCAAGACCCTGGATGATGCGTCAGAGGCAGCGGCCAGGCATGGCATTGACTGTGCCGTCGTCGTCGGCGGCGACCTGCTTCGGCACAACGAGAACTTGTCCGACAAGACCCGCCTGGCGATAGCGGAGATGGGAAATGCGGGCCCGCCCGACAAGTTGGGGTAAGCAAGCAGCCAGCAGGATCGGACAGCCTGGCATGTTACCCTGTAGGGTCAATTACCAACCGCAAGGACTAACATGCAGATTTCTGAAAACAGCGTCGTCAGCTTCGATTACACCCTCACCGATGACGCCGGCCAGGTGATAGATACCTCCGACGGTCGCGAGCCTCTGGTCTATCTTCATGGCCACAGCAACATCATTCCCGGTCTGGAGAAGGCCATGGAAGGCCAGGCGGCGGGCGAAGAAATGACCGTCCAAGTCGCACCGGAAGAAGGTTACGGCCCGTACCGCGATGAGCTGGTTCAGGACGTGCCGAAGTCAGCTTTTGACGGCATGGACAAGGTCGAGCCCGGCATGAGCTTCCGCGCTGAATCCAATGCCGGTCCGATGACCGTGACCGTTCGCAAGGTCGGCGACGAGACTGTCACCATCGACGGTAACCATGCCCTTGCCGGCAAGGTACTCAATTTCCAGGTCGCGATCAAGAGCGTGCGCGCAGCCACCGAGCAGGAGATTGACCAGGGCGTTGCCGAAGCCGCCTGATTTGCACCAACGCGCGGGTCACCGCCGGTGGCCCGTGTTCACCCACCCGCACCATCAGCATCCGCTAAACTACGCTTCAGCGTACTCGATATCACCCTCAATATGGCAGACAAGCCGGCAGCCTGGCATGCCCTGGATCCTGACGCAGCGCTTGCTGAGCTAGACGCCAGAAACGATGGATTAAGCACCGAGGAAGCTGATCGACGGGCCGAAATTCATGGCCCCAACGCCCTGCCGAAACCGCCAAAACGACCGGCCCTGCTGCGTTTCCTCGCTCAGTTCCACAATGTCCTGATCTATGTTCTGTTGGCCGCCGGCGTGGTCGCCGCGCTGTTGGGCGAGTGGATCGACACCGCCGTGATCCTCGCCGTGGTCCTGATCAATGCCGCCATTGGATTCGTCCAGGAAGGCAAGGCCGAGCGCGCCATGGAGGCCATTGGCGACATGCTGGCCCCGAAAGCCCGGGTCAAGCGCGACGGTCGCTGGCAGGATCTGGAAGCCGAGTTGCTGGTGCCTGGCGACCTGGTCAGAATCAAGTCCGGTGATCGCGTGCCGGCCGACATTCGCCTGCTGCAATCGCACGACCTGCGCATCGACCAGGCGGCGCTGACCGGCGAGTCCCTGCCGGTCGACAAACAGCCGGACGCGGTCGACGAGGACACCGAACTGGCCGACCGGGACTGCATGATCTATTCGGGATCAATGACCACCAACGGTCAGGCCACCGGCGTGGTTGCGGTCACCGGAGGCGATACCGAGCTCGGCCGCATTAGCGGCATGCTCAGCGAGGTCGAGACGCTGACCACACCGCTGCTGCAGCGCATCAATCGTTTCGCCAAGGCGCTGACCATCGTTATCGTGCTATTCGCCGCGCTAGCGGTTGGCGCAGGTGCCCTGTTCCATGAGCTGGCCCTGGCAGACGGCCTGCTGGCCGCCATCGCCCTGGCGGTTGCCGCTATTCCAGAAGGCCTGCCAGCCATCATTACCATCACCCTGGCCATCGGCGTGCAGCGCATGGCCTCGCGCAAGGCCATCATCCGGCGCTTGCCGGCCGTGGAAACGCTGGGCTCGGTCAGTATCATCTGCTCGGACAAGACCGGAACCCTGACTCGCAACGAGCTGAAAGCAAGGCGCATTGCCCTGCACGGCGGCGAACTCAACCCCGACAGCGAGCGGCTCGACAATCCGGCCGGCCAGGCGTTGCTGCAGACCGCCGTGCTCTGCAACGACCACGAACCCGGCCATGACGGCGGCGACCCGCTGGAGCGGGCGCTAATCGAACTGGCCGAAGCCCAAGACAGCGACGTTGCCCGCCTACGCGAGGAGAACAAGCGTCTCGACCTGATCCCGTTTTCTTCTGACCACAAGTACATGGCCAACCTGAGCCGCGGCCTGCTGACGGTCAAGGGGGCACCAGAGGCCATCCTGGAGCGCTGCTCGGCACAGCTCGACGGCGATCAGTCCACGGACCTGGATCCGGATGCCTGGCAGCAGCACCTGGATGAGATGGCCGCCGAAGGCCTGCGCGTGCTGGCGTTCGCCGAAAAGCAGATTGATGAGGGTCAGGACAGCATCGACGCTGATCGCGACATGAAGGAGCTGACCCTGATCGGCCTGGTCGGTTTTGCCGACCCGCCCCGGCCGGAAGTACCGGAGGCCATTGCCGCCTGCCAGAGCGCCGGGGTCAAGGTCAAGATGATCACCGGTGATCACGCCACCACGGCACTTGCCATCGCCCGCGAACTGGGCCTGACCGGGGCCGATGGCAAGGCCATCTCCGGGCGCGACATCGATGACATGGACGACGATGCGCTCAAGCAGGCCTCCCAGGAATCCGACGTTTTTGCCCGGGCCACGCCCGAACACAAGCTGCGCCTGGTCAAGGCCCTGCAGGCCCACCGCGAGGTGGTTGCCATGACCGGTGACGGCGCCAACGATGCGCCGGCCTTGAAGCGCGCCGATATCGGCGTGGCAATGGGCATCAAGGGCACCGAAGCCTCCCGCCAGGCGGCTGAAATGGTGCTGGCCGACGACAACTTCGCCACCATCGTCAACGGCGTCGAAGAGGGCCGCGGCGTCTACGACAATATCCGCAAGGCGGTACTGTTCGTTCTGCCGACCAACGCAGCCCAGGCTGCGGTCATCCTGCTGGCCGTACTGGCCGGCATGACGCTGCCAATCACGCCAGTGCAGATCCTCTGGGTCAATATGGCCATTGCCATTACCCTGGCACTGTCGCTGGCCTTCGAGCCGCTGGAAGACGACATCATGCATCGTCAGCCCCGACCGCTGGACCAGGGCCTGATCAGCTCGTTCATTCTGACGCGCATCATCTGGGTTGGCGCAGTGCTAACCGCCGGCACCTTCATCGCCTACAACCACATATTGAATTCACTGGACGATATCGACCTGGCCAGGACCCTGGCGGTCAATGTGCTGGTTGCTGGCCAGATCACCTACCTGTTCAACTGCCGGCGCTGGCAACAGCCCAGCTATACAATCTCGGCCCTGCTGGCCAATGGCTGGGCCTGGGCATCGGTGGGACTGCTGATCCTGATGCAGCTGGCCTTTACCTATCTGCCCTGGTTCCAGGCGATCTTCGGCACCACCGTGCTGCCGCTTGGCTACTGGCTGCTGGTGCTGGGCTTCGGGCTGCTGGTTTTCATCCTGGTCGAAGCCGAAAAACTGCTTACTCGCAGCCTGAAACTGGGCTGGGCCAGCCCGGACGGTCGCTGATGATCCTTTCCCTTCGCCAGGTGGACTTCAGCATCGGCGGACCGCTGCTGCTCGAGCAGGTCAACCTCGATATCGGGCCCGACGAGCGCATCGCCCTGCTTGGACGCAACGGCGCCGGCAAATCGACCCTGCTGAAGCTGATGGCCGGCGATATCCAGCCCGATGATGGCCAGGTTATTGGCGGCCCCGGCGTGCGCATCGCCCGTCTGCAGCAGGACGTGCCCGACGCCGGCAGCGGCAGCGTCTTTGAGGTAATCGCGGCCGGTCTCGGCGAGTTGGGGACCTGGCTGGCCGAGTTTCATCACCTCAGCCAGTCCGGCGAACACCCGGATCGCTTGGCCGAGATCCAGGCCCGAATCGAGGCCGCCGAGGGCTGGGACCTGGATCAGCGCGTGGCCACCGTGCTGGAGCAGCTAAACCTCGACGGCGAACTGCTGTTCGAGCAGCTCTCCGGCGGCCTGAAGCGGCGCGTGCTGCTGGGCCGAGCGCTGGTTCAGCGGCCTGACATCCTGCTGCTGGATGAGCCGACCAACCACCTCGATATCGCCGCCATTGAATGGCTGGAGTCCTTCCTCAAGCAATTTGCCGGCAGCCTGGTGTTCGTCACGCATGACCGGCGTTTTCTGAAAAGCCTGGCCACGCGCATTGTCGAAATCGATCGCGGCCAGGTCACTTCGTGGCCGGGTGACTGGGACAACTACCAGCGCCGCGTCGACGAGCGCCTGCACGCCGAATCTCTTGAACACGCGCGCATGGACAAGAAGCTGGCCGAAGAGGAAGTCTGGATTCGCCAGGGCATCAAGGCCCGGCGCACCCGCAACGAGGGTCGCGTGCGCGCGCTGAAGCGGCTTCGGGCCGAGCGCGCCCAGCGCCGCGAGCGTGAGGGCCAGGTGCAGCTTAAGGTCGCCCACGCCGGGCAATCCGGGCGCAAGGTGATCGAGGCCGAAAACATCACCCATGCCTGGTCCGGCCAGCCGCTGGTCCGGGACTTCTCGACCGTGATCATGCGCGGCGACCGGATTGGCCTGATCGGCCCGAACGGCTCCGGCAAAACCACCCTGATCCAGCTGCTGCTGGGCCAGGTCCGACCCAAGGCCGGCGAGGTGCGTCTCGGAACCAACCTGGAGATTGCCTACTACGACCAGCATCGGGCCGTGCTCCGCGACGACTGGTCAGCGGCAGAAAACGTGGCCGAGGGCCTCGACTTCGTCGAAATCGACGGCAAGCGCAAGCACATCATCGGCTACCT
>SKKV01000298.1 GCA_007123575.1 Wenzhouxiangella sp. | reverse complement strand
TGGTCCTTCAACCTGATAATTTAGGATTCAGTTGGTCTGTCAGCGTTCAGGGCAAGGCGCGGCTCGCAGTGAATGGCCATAGCCCTTCGCAAGAGCCGGAACGCAGCCATGGACGCTGACAGGCCAACCCTTTGGGCGCTCCTGTGGCACTCCGCTGCCGCGTTCCGCCGCTTGGCAAGGGCTACGGCCATTCCCTGCGCGGCGCGCCTTGCAGCGAAGCGCCACAGGAACGCTGAAACCTAAATTATCAGGTTGAAGGACCACTAGTCAGGTGCCGTCACAACCGAAACTCTTTCCCCAAATAAACATTCCGAACATTCTCATCCGCCATCACATCCTCCGGCCGCCCATGGGTCAGCACCCGGCCTTCGCTGATGATATAGGCGCGGTCGCAGATGCCTAGCGTTTCGCGGACGTTGTGATCGGTGATCAGAATGCCGATGTTGCGCTCGGTAAGCTGCTTGACGATGCGCTGGATTTCGCCAACCGAGATCGGATCGACGCCGGCAAAGGGCTCATCCAGCAGAATGAAGTTGGGGTTGCCAGCCAGCGCCCTGGCAATTTCCACCCGGCGGCGCTCGCCACCGGACAGTGAGACGCCGGGCTGGTCGGCCAGGTGCGAGACGTGGAAGTCGTCCATCAGGCGGCCCAGCTCGTTGCGCCGCTGCTCCTTGTTCAGATCCTTGCGCAGTTCCAGAATGGCCATGATGTTGTTTGCCACGCTCAGCTTGCGGAAGATCGATGCCTCCTGCGGCAGGTAGCCCAGACCTTTCCGCGCGCGCTGGTGCATATTGGCGCGGGTCAAGTCAGTTTCGCCAACCTTGATCCGGCCGCCGTCGGTGGGTACCAGGCCGACCACCATGTAGAAAGTCGTGGTCTTGCCCGCGCCGTTCGGGCCCAGCAGGCCGACGATTTCGCCCCTGGCCACATCCAGGCTGACGCCGTGAACCACGGCGCGACCGCCGTAGCGCTTGACCAGTTGTTCGGCGACAAGCATGAAGCTAGCGGTCCTCCGACTCGTTGGAATCGTCCGGTTCGCCCGAATCGTCCGGCTCTGGATCGCTGTCTTCCGGGGGCGTTGGCTGACGGCTCGACTGGCCGCTGGGTGGCTCGATCACCAGGCGCACGCCACCATCGCCAACCAGGTTCTGCGTGGCCAGGTCGTAAACCAGCTTCGACCCGCTGAATGCCCCCTGGATATTCTGAATATGGGCATCGCCAATCATGGTGATGGTGTTGGCCAGAAAGTCGTAGACGATCTCGCGCGAGCGCCCGTTGACATCGCTGCCGTCTTCCAGCACATCCTGCCAGGTTGTCGGCGAGCCGGAAAGCTCGATGCGGGTGACCTGGCCTTCGTCATTGGTGAACGAGCGGCCCTCGTCAGCCCTGACCTTGAGCTGTCCGCGCTTGATGCGAATGTTGTCGCGCATCCAGTAAGCGCCGGTGCGCGCATCGATGCCGCCGGCTTCGCTGTCGATCTCAATCGGCGGGTCGCGGCGTTGTTCGGCCTGGATGGAAAGCGGCAATAGCAGTGCCAGGATCAGGACTACCGGCCAGCGGCAGGGCAGTTTCAGATTGCGCATGTACGTCATTGAACAGCTCGATGGTGTCGTCGTCCAGTTTCATTCTGAGGCCACCGGCACGCAGCCAAGTTCCCGCCCGGCGAATTTCCACCGGCTGGTGGCTGCTGATTGTACGCGCCCGCCGGTCATGCTGCAGATGCTCGCCGGTCAGGCGGGTTGTGCCGCTGGTTAGCTCCTGGCTGATTTGCACGTTGCCTTCCAGGCTAAGTATGTCGTCTGCCCGATCGAAACGAGCGCGGTCGGCCTGGCCATGCCAGTCGCTACCGTCGGGATCGAACAGAAACCGTGGCTGCTCAAGCATGGCGGTACGCGAGGCCGAGTCATGCACCAGTTTAGGCCCTGACACGACCAGCTCGAGTTCGCCAGCGTCATTGCTGAAGCGTGCCGAAAAATTCTCCAGCGTGTAATCGAAGCGTGGGTCGGGCAAGCTGGGCAGGGCGCTTGGCGAGCGTTCCGACGGCCACCACCAGCGAACACCAAAGGCGATGACCAGGGCAAAAGCGGCGAGTGCGACCTGGCGCCAGGTCACTGGAAGCCGCTTCGCCAGTCATCCAGGCGGCCTTTTGCCGAGAGAATCAGCTCGCAGACTTCCCGAACGGCGCCGCGACCGCCACGGGCCGAGGTTACGACGTCGACCCGCTGCCGAATCCATGCATCGGCATCGGCCGGCGCGCATTTCAAACCGGCCTGCTTAAGGGCCGGCCAGTCGACCAGGTCATCGCCCATGTAGGCGATCTGGCCCGGTATGAGTGCCAGCCGTTCGGTCAGCTCGACCATGCCGGCGCGCTTGTCGCGGCAGCCCTGCAGAAAATGTTCGATGCCCAGTTCCTGCATGCGGCGGGCAACGATGCCGGATTGACGCGCGGTGATTACGCCAACCGCCACGCCCTGGCTGATCAGGCCTTTGATGCCCAAGCCGTCGCGGGTATGGAAGGCCTTGGCCTCGCTGCCGTTCTCGCTGTAATAAAGATGGCCGTCTGTCATTACGCCGTCAACGTCGAACACGGCGGCGCGGACCGTCCGGGCCTTGTCCAGAATGTCTTCTGGCCAGGGCTCGTTCATACCACGCCCGCCTGGAGCAGGTCCTGGAAGTTCAGCGCGCCGACCAGCTGGCCGTCGCCATTGGTGACCAGCAGGCCCTGGATCCGGTGGTTCTGCATCACTTCCACGGCCTTGGCGGCCAGTTCGTCGGACTGAATGGTGCGCGGTTTGGGAGTCATGATGCGCTCAACCGGGGTGGTCCGGATATTGCCCAGTTCGTCGACGTGGCGGCGCAGGTCGCCGTCGGTGACCACGCCGGCGATGCGACCGTGATCATCCAGCACCGCGCACATGCCGAGCCGGCTGCGGGTCATTTCTACGATCGCCTCGGCCAGGCTGGCTTCGAGCCCCACGCGGGGCAGGTCATCGCCGCCGTGCATGACATCGGCAATGCTCACCAGCAGGCGCCGGCCCAGCTTGCCGCCGGGGTGGGAGCGGGCGAAATCCTCGGCGGTGAAGCCGCGCGCATCCAGCAGGGCCACGGCCAAGGCATCGCCCAGGGCCAACTGCGCGGAAGTCGACGCGGTCGGCGCCAGACCCAGCGGACAGGCTTCCTGGTCGACGCTGGTATCGAGATGAATATCGGCGTGCCGGGCCAGGGTGGAGGCCGGATTGCCGGTCATCGCTATCAGGCCCACGCCCAGCCGCTTCAGCACTGGCAGCAGGCGCAGTACCTCCTCGGTTTCACCTGAATTCGACAGCGCCAGCAGCAGGTCTTCACGTCGAATCATGCCCAGGTCGCCGTGGCTGGCCTCGGCCGGATGAACGAAAAAGGCCGGGGTGCCGGTGGAGGCCAGGGTGGCGGCAATCTTGTGGCCGATATGCCCGGACTTGCCCATGCCGGTGACGATCAGGTGACCCTGGCAGTCGAGCATTTTCTGACAGGCGCCAACAAAGGTCTGGTCCAGGCGCCGGGTCAGCGCCGTAATCGCCCGGGCCTCGGTTTCAAGCACCTCGGCGGCCGCGGCCAGAAGTCGGGAGTGATCAATGCTCATGCGCTGATTCTATCCGCTGCGTTGATCGGTCATGCGGCCAGCGAGAAGTGAATCAGGGTGGCCTGGTAGACGATAAAGCCGGTAAAAAGCAGCATTGCCGCCGGTCGGCTGATCAGTCCGGGGCCTTTTCGTCGCCACAGGAGGATAAAAAGCAGCAGGGTCAGCACGAACATCACGGTCACATCCCGATGCAGCAGGATGGCGTCGATCTGCATCGGATGGAGCAGCGCGGCAATGCCCAAAACCCCGAGCAGATTGAACATATTCGAGCCGAGGATATTGCCAATTGCGAGGTCGTCTTCCTTTTTCAGGGCACTGGAGGCGGCGGCGGCCAGCTCCGGCAGGCTGGTGCCCAGGGCGACAATAGTCAGTCCTACCACCGCCTCTGACACGCCCACGATCAGGGCCAGGGTAACCGCACCGTTGACCAGGATATGGGCCGATAGCGGCAGCAGCACCAGGCCCAGTAGGGTCCAGCCGATCGCCGAGCAAGTGCTGATGCCATCCGGCACCTCCTCGGTCAGGCTGGCGGCCAGCGGGTCCGACTCCCCGCGAGTCAGGCCAAGTGCCACCATGCCGCCAACCAGCAGCAACAGTGCGGCGGCCAGGACCAGGCCATCGACCCGGCTTAAATTCAGGTTCCACATCAGGCCCAAGGTCAGCAGCATGATCAGGCCCAGGACGGGAAACTCCCGTTTCATGGTGATCCGTTCGACCTTGAGCGGGTAGATCATGGCGGTCAGGCCCAGAATGAGCCCGACGTTGGCGATATTCGAGCCAATCGCGTTGCCGATGGCCAGGGACGGGTTGCCGCGCATCGAGGCCATGGCCGAAACCAGCATTTCCGGGGCAGACGTGCCAAAGCCGACGATGGTCAGGCCGACCACCAGCGGCGAAACGCCGAGATTGCGAGCCAGGGCAGACGCGCCCGTGACCAGTCGGTCCGCCGCCCAGATCAGCAGCGTGAAGCCGGCGGCCAGTTCCAGGAGGGCAATGGCAAGCGTAGATGTCATGGAAATTGGAGAGGCCTGACGTGCGAGGTCCGGCTCGATAGATGGGTTAGACTACGTGGTTGCTCAGGCAAACGTTTCCAGGTCAAATCGTGATCGATCCCGAAATCATCAAACAGCGTATATTACAGGCAATGCCGGGTGCCGAGGTTAGTGTCCTTTCGGACGATAATGTTCATTACAGCGCGCGCATTATCGACGCCGAATTCAGCGGACGCAGCCGGATTGAACGCCATCGCCTCGTTCATGCCGCCATTGGCCCGGAACTCGGCCGCGAAATTCATGCCTTGAGCCTGGATCTCAAGGCGCCCGACGAAGTGTCTGCCTGAATCCCGCCGCCTTAGAGAGTCATCAATCATGGCCCGAATTCTTATTACCGGCGGCGTGCCGCTCCAGGGAACCGTTGAAATTTCCGGTGCCAAGAATGCCGTGCTGCCTATCCTGATGGCATCCCTGCTTACCGACCAGCCCTGTCGCTTGCGCGGGGTGCCGCACTTGAAGGACGTCACCACAACCATGGAGCTGCTGGGCCACATGGGGGTGGAAATTTCACTGGCCGATGATGCCGCGATCAGCCTGGACGCGGGCGGCTTGTCCAGCCACGTGGCCCCTTACGACCTGGTCAAGACCATGCGCGCCTCCATCCTGGTGCTGGGGCCGCTGGTAGCGCGCGCCGGTGAGGCTCGGGTGTCGCTGCCCGGTGGCTGTGCGATCGGGGCGAGGCCGGTGGATTTGCACTTGCATGGCCTGAATCAGCTGGGCGCGCGCATCAGCGTCGAGTCCGGCTACATTCATGCCGTTGCCGACCGCTTGCGCGGTGCGCGCGTGGTTCTGGACACGGTCACGGTCACCGGTACGGAAAACATCCTGATGGCGGCCACGCTGGCCGAAGGCACCACCGTGATCGAAAACGCAGCCCAGGAGCCCGAAGTGGTGGATCTGGCCGAGTGCCTGATCAGCATGGGCGCCCACATCAGCGGCCATGGCACCAACACGATCACCATTGAAGGCTGCGAGCGTCTTGACGGTTTCGACTACCGGGTCCTTCCCGATCGGATCGAGACTGGCACCTTTCTGGTTGGCGCTGCCATGACTGGCGGCCGTATTCGGACGGCACAGGCCGCACCTGGCATCCTCGATGCTGTCCTGGCCAAGCTGGAAGATGCTGGCGCCCATATCAATACCGGGCCGGACTGGATCGAGCTGGACATGGGCGGTCGGCGACCGCGCGCTGTGAATGTCCACACCGCGCCCTATCCGGGCTTTCCCACTGATATGCAGGCCCAGTTCACGGCGCTAAACGCCATTGCCGAGGGCACTGGCGTGGTGCGCGAAAACGTGTTTGAAAACCGCTTCATGCACGTGCTGGAGCTGCAGCGCCTGGGCGCGGATATGCGCCTGGAAGGCAACACCGTCATCACCCGCGGCGTCGAGCGCCTTACTGGAGCGCCCCTGATGGCAACCGATCTGCGGGCCTCGGCCTGCCTGGTGCTGGCCGGCCTGGTGGCTGAGGGCGACACGGTGGTTGACCGGGTCTATCACATTGACCGCGGCTACGAGAATATCGAAGAAAAGCTGGGTCAGCTCGGCGCACGCATTCGCCGCTTGCCGGTGACGGCGGCAGCCTGAGCGAACATGACCTGTGGCACGGTCGCATCGACAGGTCAGCCGCTACAATGCGCAATATGAATCGTAACTTCTGCCAGGACGGTTAGATGGCGCTGAATCTCGACCAGGCCCGCTTCAACATGATCGAGCAGCAGGTTCGCACCTGGGATGTGCTCGATGGGCGAGTGCTGGATGTACTGCGAGACGTGCCGCGCGAGGACTTCGTGCCGGTGCGCTATCGCAAGCTCGCCTTTGCCGACCTGCGAATCCCGCTGGGCCATGGCCAGGTAATGATGAAGCCGGTAGAGGAGGGGCGTATGCTGCAGGCGCTTGATGTCCAGCCTGGTGAACAAGTGCTCGAAATTGGCACCGGTTCCGGTTTTGTCACCGCCTGCCTGTCGGCGCTGGGTGCCCGGGTGACCTCGGTGGAGATTATTGGCGAGCTGGCCGACGCCGCCGCCGTCCGGCTTGACCGGCTGGGCTTCGGGAGCGTCAAGGCCATGTGTGCCGACGGCCTCGACGAGCTTGAGCTTGATCCGTTCGATGCCCTGGTGGTTACCGCCTCCTGCGTTGAACTGCCTTCTGCGTTGCTGTCGAAGGTCAAGGTAGGCGGACGGCTGTTTGGCATCCGCGGGCACGAGCCGGCCATGGAAGCGGTCTGCCTGCGCCAGTTGGGGCCCGACCGCTGGCTGCCCGAAAGCCTGTTTGAAACTGACCTGCCGCGCCTGGTTGGCGCGGAGGACAAGCCCATATTTGAATTTTGAACTGACCTGACATGACTTCCGGATTTCAGCCGATGACCAGATTGTTTCCAGCGCTTGTTTTTGTTTTGCTGCTTGCGCCGCAGGCCCATGCCGTTGACTTGCTCGGCGTTTACGAGCTTGCCCAGGCCAACGACGCCGAGCTGCGCGCGGCCGAGCAGCGCCTGGCGGCCGCCGGAGAGGCGCCGGTGCAAGCCAGGGCGGCCCTGCTGCCGTCAATCAATGCTTCAGTGGGTCGAACGTTGGGACGAAACGAGTCGAGAAATGACATTCCGGGGACGTCGCGAACGACCTCGGATATTGATCGGGAAAACTACGCCATAGAGCTGCGTCAAAGCCTGTTCGATGATGCCAATTTCGGTCGCATTGCCCGGGCTCGTGCTGAACTGATGGCCGCTGATGCGCAGTACGCCGAGGCCTACCAGGCCTTTCTGTTCCGGATCAGCGAGCGCTACTTCGACGTCCTGACCGCGCTTGATTCGGCGCGCTTCGCCCGCGCCGAGGAAACCGCGCTCAGGCGCCAGTTCGAGCAGGCCGAGCAGCGCTTTGAGGTTGGCCTGGCGGCAGTGACCGACGTACACGAGGCGCGCGCTGTTTACGATGCCGCCCAGGCCCGGGTCATTCTGGTCGAAAACCAGCTGGAGGACGCGCGCGAGGCGCTGCGTGAAATCACGGGTACCTCGTTTGAAAACTTTGCCCGTCTGATCGAAGACGTGCCGCTGGACATGCCGACCCCGGCTGCGGCCGAGGAGTGGGTGGAAATTGCCCTGGACTTCAATCCGCGCGTCCTGCAGCAGCGCGGCCAGCTGGGCGCGGCCGAGGCCGACCTGCGGGTCGCCCGCGCCGGGCATTTCCCCACCTTGTCACTCACCGGGGGCTATTCGCGCAGTGTCGACAATGAGTGGGTGGGCCGCGACCCGCTGACCCAGGAAATCCTCGCGTCGGCCGAACTGCGTAACCAGGGTTGGAACGTGGGCCTGAACCTGAATGTGCCTATTTTCCAGGGCTTTGCCGTACAGTCGCGGCGCCGCCAGGCCGGCTTCTCGCTGCGCGCGGCCGACGAGGTGCTGGATCAGACCGAGCGCGCCGTGGTGCGCCAGACTGAAACCGCTTACCGGGCCATCGTGGCCGGTATCCGCGAAGTCGAGGCGCGCCGCCAGGCGCTGATTTCGGCCGAAAGCGCGTTGGAGGCCACCAATGCCGGTTTCGAAGTTGGCACCCGAACCATTGTCGATGTGCTGCAGTCCGAGCAGCGCTTCTTCCAGGCCGAGCGCGATTTCTCGCAGGCCCGCCACCAGTTCATTCTCAACCAGCTGCGCTTGAACCAGGCGGCCGGCATTCTCGACGAGGACGATCTGGCCCGAGTCAACCAGCTTCTGCGCTGAGCCGCTGGCCAATCCTCTCCAAAGTCAGGCGCAGCGCGCCGCGGCCTGACTCGACCACGCCAAGCGCGGCCCGCCCCCGGGCCAGCGCGAGCTCCGGGTGTTGCCAGAGTTCAGCAATGGCTTCAGCCAGCGACTCGGCATCCTCGACCATAGCCACTGCATCTGACTGGCTGAGCGCATCTGCCGCAGCCTGCTGCTGATCGAGGAAGGGGCCGGCCAGCACCGGCTTGCCCAGCGCGGCCGGCTCAAGCAGGTTGTGACCACCAAACGGCGCCAGGCTGCCGCCGACGAAGCAGACCTGGCTTGCCGCGTAGCAGGCCGTCAGTACGCCCAGCTTGTCGACCAGCACCACCTTTTGTTCTTCTTCTCCAGCCTGGTCGATACGCCGCCAGCGCAAACCGGCGGCTTCGATCAGCTCAATGACCTCCTCGCAGCGCTCCGGATGCCGTGGTGCGAGCACCAGCAGCGCATCTGGCCGCTCTGCCAACAGCTGCGCATGGGTATTCAGAATGATGGCCTCTTCGCCGGGACGGGTGCTGCCGGCCACCCAGGTTGGTCGCAGGCCCCAGTCCTGGCGCAGTGTCCGTGCGCTCTGCAGGGTATCGGCCGGCAGCGGATTGTCGAACTTGAGATTGCCGCTGACCTCGACCTGTTCAGAATCAACACCCAGGGCTTTCAGTCGCTCGGCATCCATGTCCGACTGGCACAGGGCCAGGTCGACATGGGCCAGGGCACGCGCATACAGGCGCTTGAAGCGTCGGCTCTGGCGCATGGTCTTGTCGCTCAAGCGCGCGTTGACCATGACCAGCGGCAGCTGGCGTCGGGCGGCCTGCTCGAACAACTCCGGCCAGATCTCGGTTTCGACAATGATGCCAATTCGGGGCGCGGTCGCATTCAGCCAGCGCTTCACGCATGAGAGGCTGTCGACCGGCAGAAAACGGTGGCTGAGCTGGTCGTCTGCTTTATCGCCGAGGACGCGTTCGGCGTGCAAGGCGCCAGAGACGGTGAAAGTACTCAGCAGCACTGGGTAATCGGGAAACCGCCGCCGCAGTCCGTCGATCAGCCCGCGCGCGGCGTTGACCTCGCCGACCGAGGCTGCGTGCACCCAGATCGGCTGATTGTCGCTCGGGGTCATTTTTCCGAGGCGCTCGCCGCGTCGATGTTTTAACCCGTCGTGGTCGGGGCCCGGGCGGTGCAGCCGCCAGATCAGCAGCGGCGCCAGCAGCCAGGCAAACATTCGGTAGACGGTCAGCACCGAGCAAGTGTAACCAAGTTTCTCGCCGAGAGCTGCCTGCGCTAGTCCGATGTGTGAATAATGCTGACGTATGAAAATATTGCGTGGACTGATCACTCGCCTTGGCCTGATCCCCCTGTTCCTGCTGGGGCGGCTGCCCTTGCCACTGGGGCGGCTGCTGATGCGGCCGGTGGGGGGGCTGATGCATATGCTGATGCGGCGGCGCGCCGGGATCGCCCGGCGCAATCTGGAGTTGTGTTTCCCCGACTGGTCCGAGCAGCGCCGAGGCGAGGTGCTGGGGCGGCACTTCACACATCTGGCCGAGAGCGTGGCCGAGATTGCCCTTTGTTGGTACCGGCCCGGTCGGCTGGAGCAGGCGATCGGCGAGGTGCGCGGGTTGGAACACCTGCGGGCAGCCCAGGGCAATGGCCAAGGGGTGCTCCTGGTGACCGGGCACGTCACCTGTCTGGAAATGGGTGCGCGACTGTTCGGCGAGCAGGTGCCGGCCTGTGGTATTTACCGACCGCTGCGCAACCCGGTGCTGAACGCGACCCAGAACCGCGGCCGCTCACGCTACGCCCAAGCCATGATCCAACGCGATGATCTCCGCGCCATGGTCCGGCATCTGCGCAGCGGCGGTGTGCTCTGGTATGCGCCAGACCAGGACTTCGGCGCCGAGCGCAGCGAATTCGCGCCCTTTTTCGGCGTGCCCACCGCCACCGCCCGCGGCTTGCTCGAACTGGCAAGACTTGGCCGCGCCGTGGTCGTCCCCATGTATCCCCTCAAGGACGAAGCCACCGGCCGGGTAACGGTGGTTATTGACCGGGCATTCGACAATTTCCCCAGCGGCAACCCAGTCGCCGACCTGACCCGCTTCAACGCCTACCTCGAAGCAAAAATACGCCAGGCCCCAACCCAGTACTGGTGGCTACACCGCCGCTTCAAAACAACCCCCAACAACGAACCACCCCGATACCAATAATCCCTCTTTCCTTCCCCCTTTCCCCTTCCTGATTCGCGTTAGCGCTGGCAACATCGAGAAAAGTCGGTGCCGCAAGCCGTCCTCGGGTGGGGGATTTTGCTGAAGGCCTCGCCACCGCGTCGAACTGAAGCGGAATTCACCGCCCGAGGACGGCGCCCAAAAATGATCGACGCCCGTTTGCTGAGACACGACGCTGATCAGGTTCCCCTTTTCCCTGCCTTCAACCCAACTCCTTCAAGTACCGATACTTCTTCCACGTATATTCCGCATGCAACCGGCTCATCATCCACCCGGCCCGACCGTCCAGAAAGGCGCTGCGCAGCAGGTAGTTGTCGAGAAAGTTGAGTGCGGCCTTGAACCAGGGGGTCAAACTCGAGCGCACCCGGCGGCCGCGCTGGTGACGCTCGCTGGCCTGCAGGCGGGCGTAGCGGTCAAACTTGCTGCGAGCGTGGTCGATATCGCGAAATACCCAGTGATGCAGCGGGCCTTCCAGCAGCCCGACCCGCGAGTCCGGCGCCATGATGATTTTTTCATGGACAGCGGCCAGGGTGAAATGGGCGCGTTCACGGGCAACCAGGCGCAGCGGGGTGCGAGCCCAATGGCCGAACGACAGGGTCTGGTCGAACGCGTGCGTTAGCCAGGTCAGCGCGTAGCCGTGGTGGGCGGGCCGGTCTTGAGCGAGCACATGGTCTATTTCGCGCTTGAGCTCCTCGTCCAGCGCTTCATCGGCGTCCAGCGACAGGACCCAGTCGTGACGGGCCATTTCCAGCGCGCGCTGTTTCTGCCTGCCGTAGCCGGGCCAGCCCGTTTCGTGAACCTGCGCGCTGTGCTGGCGCGCGATATCAACCGTGCCATCGGTGCTGCCGCTGTCGAGCACAATGACCTCGTCGGCCCAGTCGGCCACGGAGGCCAGGCAGCGCCCGATTCGGTCGGCTTCGTTCTTGCAGATGACAATCACGCTCAGGCGATGCTGGCGCTGGCCCGGCGCGCTGGCCAGCAATAGCCGTCGTCGGGCCTGAATCAGGCCGGCCGGCACTGCGGCAAACAGGGCGAACCAGATGATGCCGGCGTTGCGTTCGAAAATCGATTCGGTCAGTGCAATGACCATCAGGGTGGCCAGGGCCGCGAGCCCGGACCAGCCCAGCAGACGGGTCTGTTTCAGGCCGGTATGCCAGACTCGAACGTGGTGGCGCATGACGTAGGCAAACAGCAGGAGCAGGCTCAAGAGTCCAAGCAGGCCGCCGTGGTTGAGGGCAGACAGGTAGGCGCTGTGCGGATGCCGGTAAGCGAGGAAATCAGGGTCGGGATGGCCGTCGGTCACCGCTGCCTCCAGCGCCTGGCGGAAACCGCCCGGGCCGGACCCGGCCAGCGGCCGGTCTAGGAATAGCTGCCAGGAAATCTGCCACATCACCGCGCGCCGCCCCAGGGTGCCTTCGGCCTGTTCGCCCTGCGCAATCCGGGCCAGGTCAGCCGCGGCTTCGCCGGCCCGCTCGCTCATTGGCACCATCGGGTTGAGCATCACCAGGGCGGCGACCAGGACCAACGCCAGGGCGGTCAGGTAGCGTTTGACCGGGGGCTGCTCGGCACCGAGCGTGAGCAGGTACACCGGCAGCAGCAGCGGCAGTACCATCCACGCGCCGCGTGAGCCGGAAAAGGTGCTGGCCGAAATCGCCAGTACGATCGCGGCCACGGTCAGCGCGCGTGCGCGCCAGCTCAAGCCACTGTCGTGGACTCGGGCCAGCAGCATCATCGCAAAGGCCAGGGCGATGCCGCCGAAGTAGATCGGATTGGTCGGGCCATCGACCCGGTGTTCGTGCAGGCTGACCTGGCCAGTCAAGTGAAACCACCAGGCGTAGATGCCGGCCAGGATGGCGCCGACGGTCAGACCCTGCCACCAGGCCGCTTCCAGGCGAGCAAGCTGGCGCACAAACAATAGCAGCGGGATGATCAGCAGCAGGCGCAGGGTACGACCCAGGCCATCGCCACCACTCTCGTCCAGCCCTGTCCAGGCCCAGGCACCGAGCCAGACCAGCACGTAAATCACCACGGCGGCCAGCAGCAATCGCTCGAGCGGGGCCAGCGTTTTCAGTTGCCAGCCGCCCTTGATGCTCAGCCAGACGATGCCGGCCAGGGACAGCAACAGAAAGCCGGCGCCGGCCACCTTGGGCAGCAGCAGGCCCAGCGCCAGGCTGACGAACAAAATACCGGCGCATGCGCGGTCCAGCCAGTCAGGTGGCCTGGGATCTGTCGCGGTGCGCCAATGCAGCATTCAGGCAGGCCCGATACGGGTCAGGTTCAAGGGCAAGTCAGTCGTCAAGCAGGTAGCGCGCGCCGCAGTACGGACAGCTCGCCTCACCGGTCTTTTCGATCGGCAGGTAGACGCGCGGATGCGAATTCCACAGAACCATGTCCGGCGTTGGGCAGCTCAAGGGCAAGTCCTTGCGGCTGACCCGGTATTGCCGCTCGGCGTTGGCAGGCTGCTTGTTCTGGTCTGCCGGGGTGTTGCTGGGAGTCGTGGTCATTGGAGCGTTGGGGGGGGCTAGGTCTGGGTTCCAGTGTAATAGGGATCAATCAAGAAGCCGGGCAGCGGCTTCCAGGTAGCGCGCCCGGGTTTGCTCGATGATCTCGGCCGGCAGGCTTGGCCCCGGCGCGGTCTTGTTCCAGTCCAGGGTTTCTAAGTAGTCGCGCACGAACTGCTTGTCGAAGCTGGGCGGGGAGATGCCCAGGCGCCACTGGTCAACCGGCCAGAAGCGCGAGCTGTCCGGCGTCAACACCTCGTCAATCAGGTAAAGATGGCCGTCATCGTCGGTGCCGAACTCGAACTTGGTGTCGGCGATGATGATGCCGCGGTCGCGGGCGTAGGCGGCGGCCCGGCGATAGATGGCCAACGAGATATCGCGCACGCGGATCGCCAGCTCCGGGCCAATCAGCGCCTGCATGCGCGCAAAGTCGATGTTTTCATCGTGATCGCCGACCCGGGCCTTGGTCGACGGCGTGAAGATGGGCTCTGGCAGGCTGCCCGCCAGTTCCAGCCCCGGCGGCAGGCCAATCCCGGAAATGGCTCCGGTAGACTGGTAATCCTTCCATCCCGATCCGGCCAGGTAGCCGCGCACGATGGCTTCCACCGGCAGCGGCTTCAAGCGACGGACCAGCATGCTGCGCGGGGCCAGTTGCCGGGCCAGGGCGGCATCGCCCAGGATCTCGGCCAGGTCGCCTTCAAGCAGATGGTTGTGCACCTGGTCGGCAAAGCGCCCAAACCAGAACATCGAAATCCGGGTCAGTATTTCACCCTTGCCGGGGATCGCGTCGGGCAGCACCACGTCGAAGGCGGACAGGCGATCCGAGGCGACGATCAGCAGGCGCGAATCGTCAACCGCGTAGATATCGCGGACCTTGCCCTGGTGAAGGCGTTCAAGCGCAGGTGTCGGGTAATCGGTCACGGTGGCGTACAATGCAGGCGAGACCCGGCAGATTATACGCGCCCACCCAGATGAAACAGCCGCTTGTCATCGCTCCGTCCATTCTTTCCGCCGATTTCGCCCGTTTGGGTGAAGACACCCAGGCCGCGCTGGATGCCGGCGCCGATTGGGTGCATTTCGACGTCATGGACAATCACTACGTCCCCAACCTGACCATCGGCCCGCTGGTCTGCGAGGCCTTGCGCAACTACGGGATAACCGCGCCGATTGATGTGCATTTGATGGTCGACCCGGTCGATCGCATCATTCCGGACTTTGCCCAGGCCGGGGCCAGCGTGATCAGCTTTCATCCCGAAGCCACGCGCCATGTTGACCGCAGCCTGGGCCTGATCCGGGAACAGGGCTGCAAGGCCGGCCTGGTGTTCAACCCGGCCACCTCGCTGGATGTCCTGGAATGGGTGATCGACAAGGTCGATCTGGTGCTGATCATGTCGGTCAATCCGGGCTTTGGCGGTCAAAAGTTCATACCGGCAGCGCTCGACAAGCTGCGCATGGCGCGCCAGATCATTGACGATTCCGGCTTCGACATCCGCCTGCAAATCGACGGCGGCGTCAAGCCGGACAACGCAGCCGAGATCATTGCCGCCGGTGCCGATACCCTGGTCGCCGGTTCGGCGATTTTTGGAGCTGAGGACTATCGCGAGGTAATCCGAAGGCTGCGCGGGGGAAGCGCGAGTTGACGAGTGCGGGGAGGCTGGTCGTGAACAGGATGGGGATGGTGAAAACCAGGTGGCTGATGGGTTCTTGCCTGTTGGTTTGGCTGCTGACCGGCAGCACGTTGGCCATTGCGCAGGTTGGCTTCCATGCTGCCCGTGGCGATAGCAGTGTCGAGTCAGTCACGATCAGCAATCTGGGTGCGGCTGGCAGCAGCCTCCAAGTCAGCAGCCTGGTCATTGACGATGACACCCATTTTCTTCTTGAGCCTGGCGGCACCTGCGCCGCGTTGCCGTTCAGCCTTGCTGGTGGCGAAAGCTGCACTCAACTGGTTCGATTCAGCCCGCAAGCGATCGGCACCTTCAGCGCTACCCTCACCGTTTTCAGCGACGCGGCCAGCGTCGACAACGACCAGGTTGCACTATCAGGCACCGCTGAACCGGGGCAGGGCCCTGCGCTGCAGGCAGTACCTGGCAGTCTCGAGTTCGGTCTGGTGGCTGCCGATGCCATACCTGTGGATGCTGATGTTATCGTGACCAATGCGGGCCCGGTTGACACCGAGCTGACCGTGACTGCAATTGATGCTGTCGGTGACACCGAGTTTTCCGTGCTTTCCGAGAACTGCCAGGCGCAGATCCTGTCTGGCGGTGATTTCTGCACGGTCACGATCCGTTTCGAGGCGACCGGCGACGGCAGTTTTTCTGGCGCACTGGAAGTCGTAAGCAGCGCCGGCAGTACCAGCGTGCCCTTGAACGGTGCTGCCCAGTTCCCCGCCCAACTAGCGTTTTTGGAGCAGCCGGTCAGCACAACCATAGGAGAAGCCATCGCCCCGCCGGTCATTGTCGAGGTTCAGGACGTTGCCGGCGACCGCGTCAGTCTGGACAACAGCACGGTTATCACGCTGTCTCTGGCGTTCGATCCAAGTGGTCAGGCGAATCTGGCGGGCACGTTGACCACGACCGTCAGCAACGGCGTGGCAAGCTTCGCCGATCTGAGCCTGGACCAGGTTGGTGAAGGCTTTACGCTGATTGCCGTTGACGGAAAGAGTCAACTGGCTCCGGCTAGTAGTGCCGCTTTTGATATTTTCCCAGGGGCACCTGCCCTACTGTCCTTTGCCGTTCAACCCGGCGACAGCGCGGTCGGCGAATCCATCTCGCCGCCGGTCGTGGTGCAGGTGCTGGACAGTCTCGGCAACCTGGTTACCTGGGACGATTCGACGGTGATCGGCTTGACTTTGAGCGGCGGTGCGCCCGGCGCTCTGCTGTCCGGCGGCGCAGGCAAGACCGTCAGTGGTGGCCAGGCCAGCTTTTCCGGCTTGAGCGTCGACACGGTCGGCACCGCTTATCAACTGTTTGCCCAGGACGCCGAATCAGTGCTGGCGCCGGCGGCCAGCGATTCCTTTGATGTGACCTCGGTTGATGCTGAAATCACGATCAGTTCCATCGATCCTGCCGGTTCTCAGATGGTTGGCCAGCCTTATCTTGTCAGCGTCGCCGTTACCGGGGTCAATCCTACCGGCACCGTCACGATCAGCGACGGGCAGGGCGCCAGTTGCCTGATTGTGGTGGGCAGCGCTAGTAGCTGTAACCTGGTATCCACCAGCGTAGGTCCGCGCACTATTACCGCCGACTATCCCGGTGACGCCAACAACCAGCCTGCGGCGGCTACGGCCGCCTACGAAATCGTGGCCGGCGCGCCGGATCGTCTGGCCTTCCTGGTTCAGCCCCAGGACGCGGTTTCTGACCAGGTGATCACTCCGGCGGTGGTCGTGCAGGTTCAGGATGCATTTGGTAACCCGGTGACTAGCGATGAAAGCAGCGAGGTGGCCTTGTTCCTGGTTGACGGCACCGACGGCGCCGTGCTGACTGGCGGTGCTGCGACAACGGTCAGCGCCGGGCTGGTCACCTTTGCTGCTCTGGCCGTTGATCTGGCCGGCAGCGATTTCCGCCTTCGGGCCGACGCCGCTGGCTTGACCTCAGCGTTCAGCGACTCGTTCGACGTATCCGCAGGCGCGCCGTTCGAGCTTATCTTTGATGTCCAACCCAGCTCAGTACTGCCTGACAGCATTATCAGCCCAGCGGTTTCGATCAGCGTGCGTGATGCAGCTGGCAACCTGGTGGCCAGCGACAACAGTACCCAGGTGAATTTGCAACTGCTTCCTGGCGACCCGTCTGCAGTGCTCAGTAACGGAGGATTGGCAACGGTTGTGGATGGCGTGGCGACCTACGCGAACCTCAGCGTGGACACGGTTGGCTCGGGCTATCGGCTGAGCGCGGATGACGCGGTCGGCAACCTGGCCGGTTCGCTCAGCGATCCATTCAATGTCGTCAACTCGGAAAGCAGCCTTGAGATCATCGGCTTTGATCCACCTCTAGCGCAGACCGTCGGCCAAGCTTACGAAGTACTGGTTGCGCTGGACAGCGAGGATGTCAGTCCGACAGGTCTGGTCACGGTCAGCGATGATCTGGGCGCCAGCTGTCAGTTCGACGTTGAGACACAGGACCGTTGCAGCCTGGTGTCTGTCAGTGCCGGCAACCGCATCATCAACGCAGTGTATCCCGGCGATGACAGCGTTGCTGCCAGCGCTGATCAGACTGATTATTCCATCAACCCGGCTCAAGCCGAGCTGAAGATCGTCGCTATCAGTCCAGCCGGACAGCAGGTTATCAACCAGCCGTACCAGGTTGAAATCGAGCTCACTGGATTTCAACCTAGTGGCCCGGTGGTCGTTGACGACGGTGATGGCAACGTTTGTGTGATCAATCTGCCAGCCGATCGCTGCAGCCTGAGCTCGACCAGCACCGGTGCCAAGACCATCACCGCCAGCTATGCTGGCAATGTCAACAACCTCGGTAATGTCGATAGCCAGGGCTATGCCATTGTCCGCGCGCAGTCGACGACCAGCATCCTTGGGCTGACCCCCGCCAACCAGCAGACAGTCGGACTGCCCTACACGGTCACTGCCGTGGTGGCAGGCCAGAATCCCGCTGGCCAGATCAGCATCTCTGACGGTGATGGTGCGGAGTGCCAGATTGACCTGGACCAGGGCCAGACTGCCTGTGAGCTGGTGTCTACCAGCCCCGGCTCGCGGACGATTCAGGCCGAGTACGGAGGTGATGACAACAATACGTCCAGCTCGGCCAGTTCGCTATACGAAATTGTCAGCTCCGGACCGTTTGCCCTGGCATTCTCGACTCAGCCCGATTACGGCGTCGTCAATGGGCCGCTGTATCCACGCCTGGTGGTGCGGGTCGTCGACTCGCTCGGTCTACTTGTCGATGCTGACAACAGCACCGAGATAGAAATACGTATCGAGACCAACCCGGGCGGCGGTGAGCTTGGCGGCACCCTGATCAAAACCGTCAGCAACGGCGTGGCCAGCTTCGACAACCTGAGCATCAGCGCGCTGGGACAAGGCTACCAGCTGCGCGCCAGAACGCCCAATTTAGTACTCGAACCAGCGATCACGGCACCATTTGATGTCATCAGCGATCAGGTTTTTGGTGACCGGTTCGAACAGGCGACCGATCAGTTGTTTCGGGATCGCTTCGAGGAGCCGGCTTTGCCGGGTTCATCAGTGTCGGGCGGTTCCGGGCTAGAATAGCGCGCTGTTCAGATTACAATTGATCTGCCTTGAACCGCTCCCGATTCCAGCGCCTTGCCGCCGAGGGTTACAGCCGCGTGCCGGTCTGGCGCAGTATTGCCGCCGACCTGGATACGCCCCTGTCGGTGTACCTGAAGCTTGCCGACGGCCCCAACGCCTTTTTGCTGGAATCCGTGCAGGGTGGTGAGAACTGGGGTCGGTATTCCATCATTGGCCTGCCGTGCCGACGCGCCTGGCGGGCCCGAGGACGGACCCTGGAGCAGCTTGATTTCGGCCAGGTGATTGAGCGGCGCGAGGAGGTCGACCCGCTGACCTGCCTGGCCGAGGTGGTTGATGCCCAGCGTGCGCCGCAGCTGGATGACTTGCCAGGTTTCAGCGGCGGCCTGGTCGGTTACTTTGGCTACGAAACCGTGGCCCTGATCGAGTCGCGGCTGGACATTCTGGGCAAGCCCGATGCCCTGGGCGTGCCCGATATCCTGCTGCTGGAAGCCGAAGAGCTGGCCGTGTTCGATAACCTGGCCGGTCGGCTGAACCTGATCGTCAACGCCGATCCGAATCAGCCCGATGCCTGGGAACAGGCCCAGCGTCGTCTCGACCAGCTGGCCCATCGCCTGCGCTGCGGCTCGCCCGGCTACCCGCCGGCCATGAGGCTGCCGGTACCGGCCGAATCGGACTATCACTGCGAGTTCGAGCAGGCCGACTTCAAGGCCGCCGTGGCCCGGATCAAGGACTACATCCTGGCCGGTGACGTGATGCAGGTCGTTTTGTCGCAGCGCATGAGCGTGGACCTGGCCGCGCGCCCGGTGGACGTTTACCGGGCCCTGCGCAGCCTTAATCCCTCGCCCTACATGTACTTTCTGGACTTCGGCGAGTTCCAGGTCGTCGGCGCCTCGCCCGAGGTGCTGGTCCGGGTTCAGAACGGCGAGGCCATGGTCCGCCCGATCGCCGGCACCCGGCCGCGCGGTCGCAGTCACGAAGAAGACCTGGCCCTGGAAGCCGAACTCAAGGCCGACCCCAAGGAGCTGGCCGAGCACCTGATGCTGATCGACTTAGGCCGCAACGATATCGGCCGCATTGCCGACACCGGCAGCGTGCGCCTGACCGACCGCATGGTGATCGAGCGCTACTCGCATGTCATGCACTTAGTCTCCGAAGTCCACGGTCGGATCAGCAATGACATGAGCGCGATTGACGTGCTCAAAGCCACTTTTCCGGCCGGCACCCTGTCCGGCGCGCCCAAGGTTCGAGCGATGGAAATCATTGCCGAGCTGGAGCCGGTCAAGCGCGGCATTTATGCCGGCGCGGTCGGCTACCTGACCTGGTTCGGCGAGGCGGATCTGGCCATTGCCATCCGCACCGCCCTGGTTCGCGACGGCCAGATTCACGTCCAGGCCGGGGCCGGCATCGTTGCCGACTCCGATCCCGATCGCGAATGGGAAGAAACCCTCAACAAGGGCAGGGCGCTGATCCGCGCCGTTGCCGAAGCCAGCGGAGGACTGCAGGCGTGAAGGTGTTGATGATCGACAACTATGACTCGTTCACTTACAACCTGGTCCAGTACTTAGGCGAGCTGGGTGCCGATGTCGAGACCCACCGCAACGATGCGCTCAGCCTGGCCGAGATCCGCCGCATCGACCCGGCCGGTATTGTCCTTTCGCCCGGCCCGTGCACGCCCGACGAGGCCGGCATCTGCCTGGACGTTGTCCGTGAACTGGGCGGCGTCTACCCCTTGCTGGGCGTGTGCCTGGGCCACCAGGCCATCGGCCAGGCCTTTGGCGGCAAGGTGGTGCGGGCCCGCCAGGTGATGCATGGCAAGGTCTCGCCCATGCATCATGCCGACGATGGCGTGTTCCGGGGCTTGAGCAACCCGTTCCAGGCCACCCGCTACCACTCGCTGATCGTCGAGCGCGACAGCCTGCCGGACTGCCTGATCGAGACGGCCTGGACCGAGCTGGATGGCCAGCGCGACGAGATCATGGGCTTTCGCCACCGCGAACTGGCCATTGAAGGGGTGCAGTTTCACCCCGAATCCATCCTGACCGACCACGGTCACGACCTGCTGAAAAACTTCCTGGATCGACTATGAGCCATATTCGCCAGGCCCTGGCCGAGCTGGCCGAGGGCCAAGACCTGAATCCCGAATTAATGCGCGCCACCATGACCGAAATCATGGGTGGCGAGGCCGACCCGGCCCAGATCGGCGGTTTTCTGATGGCGCTGCGCCTGAAAGGCGAGAAACCGGCCGAGATTGCCGCTGCGGCCGAGGTCATGCGCGGCTTTGCCAGCCGCGTTGATATCGACCGCGACGGCCTGACCGATATCGTCGGCACCGGCGGCGACGGTGCGTCGCTGTTCAACGTCTCCACCGCCTCGGCTTTTGTTGCCGCCGCGGCCGGGGTGCGGATCGCCAAGCACGGCAACCGCGCCGTGTCGAGCAAGTCAGGTGCCGCTGACGTGCTCGAAGCCGCCGGCTGCCGGCTCGACCTGGAGCCAGCCCAGGTCGCCTTGCTGATCGATGAGCTGGGCGTAGGCTTTCTGTTCGCGCCCCAGCATCACGCGGCGATGAAGCACGCCATCGGCCCGCGCAAGGCGCTGGGCTTGAGAACCCTGTTCAACCTGCTTGGCCCCCTGACCAACCCGGCCCTGGCGCCGAACCAGGTATTGGGCGTGTTCAGCGCCGCCCTGGTCCGGCCCATGGCCGAGGTCATGCAGACGCTGGGGGCGAAGCATGTGCTCGTTGTCCACAGCAGCGATGGCCTGGATGAAATCTCGCCGGCGGCGAGCACCCTGGTGGCCGAGTTGATCAACGGCGAGATTCACGAATACGAGATCGACCCGGCCAGCTTCGGCATCCGCCTGGACTCGCTGGAAGGATTGAGCGTGACTGATGCGGCCGCCAGCCTGGCCCTGATCGAAGCTGCCCTGGGCGGAGCGGCTGGGCCGGCCGCCGATACGATCGCGCTGAACGCCGGCGCGGCGATTTACGCCGGCGGCAAGGCCGACTCGCTGGAGCAGGGTGTGGCCCTGGCCCGCGACATGCTCGAGGCCGGCTTCGGGCTGGACCGACTGAAGCGCTATGCGCAGCGGAGCCGGGAGCTGTGAGCGCCGACATTCTGGCCAGAATCCTGGCAGTCAAGGCCGACGAAGTTGCCGCCGGCCGAGCGCAAACATCACTGGACGAACTCAAAGGCAGGGTCGCCGATCTGCCGCCTTGCCGTGATTTTGCCGGGTCCTTGCGCGAACGAGCTGAACAATCGGCCGATGCGGTGATTGCCGAAATCAAGCGTGCCTCGCCCTCGGCCGGATTGATCCGCGAAGAATTCGACCCGGCCGAGATCGCCCGTGCATACGAACAAGGCGGCGCGACCTGCCTGTCGGTGCTGACCGACCGTCAGTTCTTCCAGGGCCACGACGATTACCTGATCGCGGCCCGTGCCGCCTGCGATTTGCCGGTGCTGCGCAAGGACTTCATTATCGATGCCTGGCAGGTCTGGGAAACTCGCGCCCTGGGCGCCGATGCCCTGCTTCTGATCGTCGCCGCCCTGGACGACAAACGCCTTGCCGAGCTATCTGCGCTTGGCCACGAGCTGGGCCTGAGCGTCCTGGTCGAAGTCCACGACGAAGCCGAACTGGACCGCGCCCTGGCCGTTCCCGGCAATCTGGTCGGGATCAACAACCGCGACCTGCACCGCTTCGTCACCGACCTGGACACCACGCTGCGCCTGGCCCCGAAAGTGCCTGCCGACCGGCTGGTGATTTCCGAAAGCGGCATTCACACCGCCGCCGACCTGAATCGCCTGCGCTCGGGCGGCATCGGCGCTTTTCTGATCGGTGAGTCATTCATGCGCCAGCCCGATCCAGGCCAGGCCCTGGCTGGCCTGATTTCAGACGACGCCTGACGGTTTTTTCTACCGTCCGACCTTGGCGGCAGAGTCAGGGGCGAAATCGAACGAGTCGTAAAACAGATGCTCCTCGCTGCCGCCGGAGTCCAGAAAAGCCAGGCGGGCGCTGCGCACCATTGCCGGCGGGCCGCTCATATATATGTCGAAGGCTGATAGGTCGGGGTGGCTGCGGATGACAGCTTCGTGGACGAAGCCGGACTCGCCCTCCCAGCCTGGTTCAGGGTCGGTCAGTACCGGGCAGAAGCTCAGGTTTGGCCGTTCCTGCTGCCATTGATCGATCAATTCACTCGCGTACAAGTCCGATGCCTGACTTACCCCCCAATACAGCTTGATGGGGCGCGTGTCTTCGGCCTCGATCAACTCCTCGATCATGGCCTTCAGCGGCGCAAAGCCGGTCCCGCCGCCCATCATGATCATTGGGCGCTGGCTGCTGCGGCGCACGAAAAAAGTCCCCAGCGGGCCTTGCAGGCGCAGAATCTCCTTTGGCTGCATGTCGTCAAACACGTGGCCGGTAAATCCGCCCCCGGCAACATGCTTGACATGCAGCTCGATGAAATCTTCCTGTGACGGGGGGGAGGCAATGGAGAAAGCGCGCCGCTTGCCGCCGGGCAGCAGGATATCGACGTATTGACCGGCGAGGAACGGCAGCCGTGCGGCCCGGGGCAGTTTCAGGCGCAGGCACATCACTTGGGGGGTGTACAGGTCCATCGACTCCACCCGCGCCGGCAAGGTTCTGACCGGAATATCGGCGACCTGCTCGATCTCCGTTGCCTCGATGGTGACATCGCCCGTGGCCACCGCCTGGCAGGCCAGGGCGTGGCCGCTGGCGATGTCCTCGGTGCTCAGGGCTTCCGGCGGATTGAACGGATAGATGACCGTGCCGTCTACCAGCTTGCATTTGCAGCTTGAGCAAGTGCCGTTCTTGCAGCTGTAGGGCAGCACAATGCCCTGGCGCAGGGCGGCAGTCAGCAGCGTTTCTTCCGGACGGGCACGGAATTCGCGACCGCTGGAAGCAATACGAACACGGCGATGAGTTTGAGATTGGGTCACGGCGAAATCATTATTCGTTGTTCGGACGAAATAGGGGCTGATGAGCTGAGAAGCCAGCTATGCTAACCTGCCGCCCCTTGCGGGGACAATACTGGACCAGATTAGTGCCTTTTACGTGAAAGACTGGATTTGCCTGCACACGGCTGACAACCCCACCGAGATCGGCTACGTGCGGGGGCTGCTAGAAGCCGAGGGAATCTCGACCCGGGCTCGCAGCATGGATCTGTGGGCGGCTGCGGTCGAAATTTATTTTGCCGAAGGCGCCCGGCCTTCGGTCTGGGTGCATGCCCGCGATCAGGAGCGCGCCGCCGAGATCCTGGCCCAGTCCGATCGTCGCGGGACGGCGCCGGCCTGGACCTGCCCGGGCTGCGGTGAACGACTCGAAGGGCAATTCACCGCCTGCTGGCGCTGCGATACGCCAAGACCTGATGATGACTGAGCAAAATGACCCGGCGCCGCTGCTGTCCTGGCGCCTGCTGTGGCGCGCACCATTGCTGCTCTTGCACGTGCTTGTCGGTGTGCCGCTGACCCTGCTGACGTTCATGCCGGGCGTGCGCAATCTACCAGTCGGAAAATTTCGCCTGCACGAAGTGTCGCACCTGACCTGGTCGCGCCTGATGCTGCGAATTTTTGGCATCCGGCTGCAGGTCTCGGGCCGTCTCCCCGACGGTCCGGCCCTGGTTGTTGCCAACCATATCAGCTGGATGGATATCGTCATTCTGCATGCGCTGTGGCCGATGTGGCTGGTGGCCAAGGCCGAGATTCGCGGCTGGCCGCTGATCGGCATTTCGGCCGAGCTGGCCGGTACGCTGTTCATTCAGCGCGGCAGCGAGGCCTCGCGGGCGCGCGTCAACCGACGCATGGCCGCGCTGTTGCGCAGGGGCCAGCGCGTTGGCATCTTTCCCGAAGGTGGCATCAGGCCGGAGCGGGGCGTGGGACGCTTTCACGCGCGCCTGTTTGCACCGGCGCTTCGGGCCGGTGTCCCTATCGTGCCGATCGCGATCCGCTATTATCGCGACGGAGATTTGCACGAGGCAATGGTGTTCGGCCCGGGCCAGAATTTCTTTGCCAACATGTTTCGCCTGCTGTCGCAGCCGGCCTGCGAGGGCCAACTGATGATTGGCGAGGCGCTGTCAGACCCGGCCGCTGGCCGCAGTGTCCTGGCGCGCCAGGCCCAAGAGGTAGTGACCCGCTTTTATGGATCCTGAGTCTTCCGACAAGCTGCCACCGTTTGCGCCGCGCGGACTGCTTGGCAATAGGCATATCCAGTCGCTGCTTACCTCCGGCCCCTGGCGTCGTCGACTCGTTCAGCGCCGGGCTGCGGCTTACCTGGCCCGCAGCCAGCGCGAGTTGGTCGAGACTGCCGACGGCACCCGACTGCTCGGCTTTCGCAACAAAAGCGAGGCTGAGAAGCGCATGCATGCCTTGGTCATCCTGCTGCACGGCTGGGAAGGGAGTGCCGATTCCAATTATCTGCTGTCGACCGCGCTGGCTCTGGATTCGGCCGGCTTCGATACCTTTCGCCTGAACATGCGCGACCACGGACCGTCGCATCATCTGAACACGGATCTGTTCCACTCCTGTCGCCTGCCGGAGGTACTGGACGCGGTCGGGCGCCTGCGCCAGGCCTACGGGGCGCGACCGGTATTCTTGATTGGGTTTTCCCTGGGCGGCAATTTCACCCTGCGCGTGGCCCGGCAAGCCCCCGGCCATGGCTTCGAGCTGACCCGGGCGATTGCCGTCAGCCCGGTGATCCGGCCGCACCATGTGCTGGATGCGCTGGAGGGCGGGCTGTCGGTCTACCAGACCTATTTCGTGCGCAAATGGCGGCGATCCCTGCGTATCAAGCAGGCCTTGTTTCCGGAGCACTTCCAGCTCAATGACTGGTTTGCCATCAAGACATTGCGCGAGCAGACCGAATGGCTGGTCGAGCACTACACCGAGTTTTCCGATTTGAATCGCTACCTGGAGGGGTATTCGGTGGCCGACGATTACCTGGTCGGCCTGGAAACGCCGACCTTGATCGTGACCGCGGCCGATGATCCGATCATTCCCGAGCGCGATTTTCGTGCGCTGCCCAGCGAGCCGGCGATGGCGCTTGAGCTGTTGCCGCGCGGTGGGCACTGCGGTTTCATCGAGAATTGGCGCATGGACAGCTGGATAGAACAGCGGCTGATTCAGGAGCTTCGACCGTGGATCGGATAATTGTCCCCGTGACAGTCGATTTCGTGGGCTCTGTCATGTCGGTGTTACCTGTTTCGCTCAAACTTCGGTTACGATCCGTTTTTTGACTAACCTTTTCCCCGTGTTCCCGATGCTGCGCTGCGTGGTCGCTCTTGCTGGCCTTTCTGTCCTGGTTGCCTGCTGCCCTGAAGAACAGCTCGATGAGCGTGGCTGGCCCAAGGAGCTGGTGCTGGGCCTGGTGCCGGCGCTGGAAGCAGAGGCCCTGGTTGATAATCTCGATCCCTTGACCGAACATCTGGAGGCCGCGTTGGGCATGCCGGTGCGTTCGTTCGTTCCGCAAGACTACACCGGACTGGTCGAGGCGCTGGGCTCGGGCAGGGCGGATATCGGCATGCTGCCGCCGTTTGCTGCCATGCTGGGCCAGCGCCGCTACGATATTGAAACCATTCTGATTTCCGTGCGCCGCGGCGAAACCGGTTATCGCTCGCAGTGGTTTACCAGCGATCCCTCTGTCTGCGAGGGCGAAGTCGAACTGATCGAGCGCATGTGCGAGCCGCGCCAGCAGGGCCGCCGGCCGGAGCTGCAGCGCTTCGCGCAGTGCCAGGGCAATCTCGAATCCCTGCGTGGCCAGAGCGTTGCCTTTGTCGATCCCAACTCGACCTCGGGCTTCCTGTTTCCCGCCGTTCAGCTGATGGACATGGGTATCGACGTCGAACGTGACTTAAGCAGCATCTTTGTAGGCCGCCATGATGCGGCCGTGCTGGCCGTGTATGCTGGCGATACCCGCTTTGGTGTCAGCTATGACGATGCTCGCAACATGGTGTGCGGACGGCATGCCGATGTTGGCGAACGGGTGATCGTGTTCGAGTTCGCGCCAATGCTGCCGAACGACGGGGTCCAGGTGCGTCCGGGGCTGCCGGCCGACCTGCGCCAGGCGATCAAGGATGCCTTCATCGATCTGGCCGAGTCGCAGGCCCACCTGCCCGACGAGGAAAAGGTGCTATGGGTACTTTACGAAATCGACGGCTTCATGCCGCTTACCGAAGGCTTGTATGACCCGGTACGCGAAGCCTATGAGCTGATGCGCCGCTAATCCATGAAAATTCTAATTCCATGAGCCAGCAAAAAGGATCCATTCGGTTTTCAAAGGCCAATATCGT
>SKKV01000234.1 GCA_007123575.1 Wenzhouxiangella sp. | reverse complement strand
TACAACGCGCTGGGCATTTCCAGCGTGCTGCCAGAGCTGACTGAAACTCTGCTGGAGCGACTGGCGGCGGCTGGCGAGTCGGATGCGGCCAGAATCATAGAGGCCCGCTACTGGCAGGCCTCAGCCTGGTTTGATGTGGGTGAGCGCGAGCGCAGCCTGGCTGCCTTGGAGACCTTGACCGCCGATGCTGAGCAGCTGGAGGACGACCCGGCCGGGCTGGCTGTTCAGATGCGCGGCTACTGGGCTGTGTCCCTGGTAGAAACTGGCAACACGGAAGAAGCCATCCGACAGATAACCAAGGCGCTTGATCTTGCTGAGAAAAGCTTTGGCCATGACGATGAAATCACTGTCAAGCTGATTGGTAATGCCGGCTATGTCCACGCTCGCGCGCGGGATTTAGGTAGTGCCCAGCGTTACTTCGCCGAGGAAGTTGCAGCTTGGCGCAGGCTGAACAATGAATTGCAACTGGGCGGCAGCCTGCTCAACCTGGCAGCATCTCTGGGCGCCAACGACCAGTTCGAAGAAGCGCTTCGAGTACAAGAGGAGACCGTTGACATCATGCAGCGGGTGCATGGACTTCGCCACCCGAATTCACTGCGGGCAATGAACAACAAGGCGATCACGCTGATGCAACTAAATCGCACCGATGAAGCCTTGCCTCTGTTGGAACAAACGCTCAATCTGCGCACCGAGACCCTGGGTGCAGCGCACCCGGAAACCCTGCGCTCCCGGCTCAACCTCGGCGGCCTGCTGAGTCGTCTGGAGCAACATGAAGAGGCGCTGGCCCTGCTCGAAGAAGTCGTCGAACAACGGCGCTTGCTGCTGGGGCACAACCACCTGGACACGCTGCAAGCTGAAGAGGTCCTGACCGGCATTTTGATGCGAATGGGTCGACATGATGAAGCCGACAAGGTGATTGCTCGCGTCCTGGAACAGCGCATCGAACAACTTGGCGCAGACCATCGCCACGTGGACGCTGCCAGGGTCCATCAGGTCAGAAACCAGATGCTCGGAGGGCAGCCCGAGGAAAGCTTGCCTGCGATGGAAGCGATCTTTCTCAGAAGCGTTGACGAATGGCCACCCAACCATCATGTCCGCGTCAATCGCGCATACTATCTTTACCACAATTTGCTCGCAGTCGGTCAGGCCGAGCGCGCGGCAACGCTACGCGAAGATGCGCTCGGCATTCTGGATACCGATGATCCGGACGCATTGCCAGGCCCTTTGAGGGCGATCCACGACCAGTTGATGGCGCTGGATCAGTTGGAACTAAACGAGATACAGAACGACCAGTAGCGGCACCAACGCATAAACGGCGGCCAGAGCGTCGTCGGCCATAACGCCGAAGCCGCCGTGCACGCGCCGGTCCAGCCAGCGTATCGGCCAGGGTTTGAGGATATCGAACAGTCGGAACAGGACGAAGCTGGCCAGCCACCAGGTCCATTCGAACGGCACAAACAACAGCACCAGCCAGAGGCCAACGAACTCATCCCAGACGATGCCGCCGTGATCGTGCACGCCCAGAGCACGTCCGGTGACGCCGCATAGCCACACGCCAACCACGAAGGCCAGCACGATTGCGCCCAACGCCCACCAGAACGGCAGCTGCAGCAGGACCGCGGCCAGCGGAATGGCAGCGATGGTGCCGGCGGTTCCGGGGGCAACCGGGCTGAGGCCGCTGCCTAGGCCAAAGGCGAGAAAGCCAGTTGGCGTGGCCAGGGCGATTCGGCGCGTTTCAGCGCGGGTCAAAGTGGTCCCATCCACCACGGGGCATCTCCAGCAGGCTTCCGTCAGCTTGTCTGCATTCTATCGCCCCGCCCGAGTTGACGCGGCCGAAAACAGTTATGGGCAAACCCAGGTCCGCGCAGGCTGCCTCGGCTTCGGTGAGTCGCGACGGCGCCAGAGTAAGCAAGAGTTCGTAGTCATTGCCGCCGGTCAGTTGCAAGGGCCAGCGGGTGTCGAGATCTGGCATGGCCTGCTCCAGCACGTCCGAGCACGGCAGGTCGGCCAGTTTCAGCTCGGCACCCTGCCCCGGCGCCAGCAGGTGGACCAAGTCAGCCAGTAAACCGTCGGAAACATCAATCATGGCACTGGCCTGCTCAGCCAGCGCCTGGCCCGCAGCCACCCGTGGCGTGGGCCGATGCAGCCGCTGGCGCAGGCCCACTGAGGCCTTTTCGCCCAGGGCCAGCGCAGCGGCGGCATCGCCGAGTGTCCCGGTGACGGCCAACCAATCACCTGGACTAGCCCTGCCGCGTCGGGTCATCCGCCCAGGCTCGACTTCCCCCAGCAGCTGGACGCCGATATTGAGCGGCCCGGACGACAGGTTACCTCCGACCAGGCAGGTGTCGAACTGGTGACACAGGCTCAAGAAGCCTTCGAGAAAGCCGTCCAGCCAGGCCTGGTCGGCATCTGGCAGGGTCAGCGCCAATAGCGCCCAGCGCGGTCGGGCGGCCATGGCGGCCAGGTCGCTGAAGTTGACCGCCGCAGCCAGGTGGCCAATATCGGCCGCCGGCCAATCGCTGCGGAAATGGCGGTCCAGGACCAGGGAGTCGGTGGTGGCGACCAGGGCAAGGCCGGGCGCGGGCTGGATCACAGCGGCATCGTCACCGATGCCCAGCAGGACGGACTTGTCCGTGCGGGCGCGGGCGCGAATGCGCTCGATCAGCGCAAATTCACTCACCTTGCTGTTCGGCCTGACGCTCCAGGGTGCGGGTCTGCGAGGCCAGTCGATCGAGGACCCCGTTGATGAAGGTATGGGCCTGCTCGGCGCCAAAGCGGTGGGCCAGTTCAACGGCCTCGTCGATGACCACGCGATACGGCGTTTCGGGGTGAAACATCAGCTCGCAGGCGCCCAGGCGCAGGACCACCCGCTCCATCTGGTCGATGCCGGCCTCCGAGCGCTGCACGAACGGGGAAACCGCCTCGTCAAGCTCGTCGCGGCGGCTGACCACTTCGCGTACCAGGGTTTCGAAATAAGCCTGGTCGACACCGTCGAAATTCTGCTCTTCAACGAACTGCTCAATGATCGAGGCGGCCGAATCGTCGTTAAGCTGCCACTGGTACAAGGCCTGCAGCGCCCGGCGGCGAGCCCGCTTGCGCGGCTCGTACGGCGACTCGTTGCGACGCTTGCCGCGCTTACCCGCAGTCACCGGCCAACTCCGCCTTCAGCGCAATCATGTCCAGCGCAGCCAGCGCCGCTTCGCGGCCCTTGTTCTTGCGGGCCGGATCGGCTCGCTCCAGGGCCTGCTCGCCGTTCTCAGCGGTGAGCACGCCAAAAGCCACCGGCACGCCGGTATCGAGGCCAACGCGCTGCAAACCTGCCGTGCATTCGGCGCTGATGAAATCGAAGTGCGAGGTCTCACCACGAATGACCGCGCCAATGGCAATCACGGCATGAAAGCGGTCGCTTTCTGCCAGCAGCTGACAGGCCAGCGGCAGTTCCCAGGCGCCGGGCACCTGGTGGATTTCCAGGTCCTGCTCGGCCAGCCCGGCGTCAAGCAGCGTCTGGCGGCATCCGTCCAGCATCATGCCGGTGACCTGTTCGTTGAAGCGCGCCACCGCGATGGCAATGCGGCGCTGACTGGCGTTATCCGCCCCATTGTTGGAGGACATGCTGTTCAAGCCTTTTCCACTCCCTCGGGCACCACGTACCCGGTAATTTCCAGTCCGAACCCGTCCAGGGCATGGAGTCGCTTCGGCGCGCCGAACACTTCCATGCGGCGAATGCCGAGCTCGGCAATGATCTGGGCGGCGATACCGTAGCTGCGCAATTCTTCGGCCGCGCGATCGCGGGCATCGTGTTCACCGTTGGCGGCGTTGGCCGCGCGTTTCAGGCCGCTCAGGCGCGACTCATCGTCTTCATCATAGCCCAGCACCAGGGCCAGGCCGCATCCGCGCCGGGCGATATCGGCCAGGGCCGCGTCCAAGGGCATGCCGAAGCCAGGCTCGGTGATGGCGAGCACATCGCCCAGTAGTTCCGGCACGTGGACCCGGACCGGGAACGGCTGATCGGCCTGCACCTGGCCGCGCATCAGGGCCCAGTGCAGCTTCTGGTTGATCCGGTCGCGAAACACTTTCAGATCGAACTCGCCATGCGCCGTGCCAACGCGCTGGGCGTGAACACATTCCACGTTCTGCTCGGTGCCGAGGCGATAGCGGATCAGGTCGGCGACAGTACCCATCTTCAAGCCGTGCTCGCGCACGAAGGCCTCCAGCTCCGGGCGCCGGGCCATGGTGCCGTCTTCGTTCAGGATCTCGACCAGTACACCGGCCGGTTCCAGTCCGGCCAAAAGCGCCAGGTCCATGCTCGCCTCAGTGTGGCCGGCCCGTGCCAGGACACCGCCGGGCTGGGCCATCAGCGGGAATACGTGACCCGGCTGGTTCAGGTCTTCCGGGCGCGCATTCGGGGCCACGGCGGTGCGTATGGTGTGGGCGCGGTCGTAGGCGGAAATGCCGGTAGTCACGCCTTCGGCGGCCTCGATGGAGACGGTGAAATTGGTCCGGTGGTAGCGATCGGTATCGCGCACCATCAGCTGCAGGCCCAGCTGGCGGCAGCGTTCGCGGGTCAGGGACAGGCAGATCAGGCCGCGACCATAGCGGGCCATGAAATTGATATCTTCCGGCCGGGTCAGGCTGGCCGCCATGATCAGGTCGCCTTCGTTTTCGCGATCCTCATCGTCAAGCATCACCACCATCTTGCCGGCCTTGATGTCGGCCAGCACGTCTTCGATTGAATCAAATGTCATCAGTTATCACGTTGTGCCAGGAGTCGGTCCAGGTAGCGCGCCACCAGGTCCACCTCGATATTGACAGTTTGTCCTTCTTCAAGCCTGCCCAGGGTCGTCACTGCCAGGGTATGCGGGATGATATTGACTTCGAACGCATCAGCATCCACGGCATTCACCGTAAGGCTGACCCCGTCCAGGGTTACCGAACCCTTTTCGGCGACGAAACGCGCCAGCGCCGCAGGCAATTCAAAGCGTAACCGCCAATTGTCGCCCAAGGGCGTGAGCGTGACCAGCCTGGCCAGGCCATCGACGTGGCCGCTAACCAGGTGGCCGCCTAAGCGGTCACCCACGGCCATGGCCGGTTCGAGATTGACCCGGCCGCCCTGCTCAAGCTGACCGAGGCTGGTTCTAGCCAGGGTTTCGCCGGACAGATCGGCACTGAAACCACGCTCGTCGATGTCCAGCGCGGTCAGGCAGCAGCCAGCCACGGCAATGCTGTCACCGGTCTGCCAGTTGGCCGGCTCAAGCTCGGGGCAGTCGATGCGCAGGCGGGCGCCGTCGTGCTGGCTTTGAATACTGGCCACGGTGCCCATGGCCTGGATAATTCCAGTGAACATGTGTTTTGGTATCCGGTAGCTTGTCAGCCGCCCTGCGGCCGGTAGAGAAAACGCCAGTCCGGCCCAAGCCGGCGGCTGTCAATCAGGTCTAGGTGGAGGCGCTGGTCGAATTTTTCCATCCCTGGCAGCGTCAGCATGGGCTGGCCCTGTCCAAGCAGCACCGGGGCCTGGTAAACCAGCAGTTCATCGACCAGGCCGGCCTCCAGCAGCGCGCCGGAAAGGACCGCGCCGGCCTCGACATGCAGCTCGTTGACCTGTCGTTCGGCGAGCATGTCCAGCAGCGCCCCCAGGTCAAGGCGCCCTGCCCGGTTGGCCGGGCCCTGCCACCAGCTCACGCCCTCGCGGGCCCACGGCGCCGGCTGCGTGCTGGCAACAAGAATCGCACCAGGCAAATTCAGCATCCTGGCATTGGCCGGCAGGCGGCCCTGCGAATCGGCCACCACGCGTAGCGGCTGCCGGTCGACACCGGACAGGCGCAGATTCAGGCGCGGATCATCGGCCAACACGGTGCCGATGCCGGTCAACAGCGCCGAGGCGCGCGCCCGCCAGCGCTGGGTATCTTCACGCGCCGCCGGCCCGGTAATCCACTGCGACTGGCCATCCGGCCCGGCAATCCTGCCGTCGATACTGATCGCCAGCTTGACTCGCAACCAGGGCCGGCCGCGCTCGAAACGGCTGACAAAACCCTGGTTCAGCGCTCGCGCGGCCGCTTCCATCAGCCCCGAGCGGACCTTGATGCCAGCCCGGACCAGCAACTCCAGACCGTGGCCGCCGTTGGCCGGAAACGGATCGATCATGGCCACGACGACCTCGGCAACCCCTGCCTCGATCAGGGCATCAGTGCACGGCGGCGTGCGACCATGATGACTGCAGGGCTCCAGCGTGACGTAGGCCACGGCACCTTTCGAACGCGTGCCAGCCTCGCGCAATGCCAGCACTTCAGCATGCGGCTCACCGGCAGCACGATGCCAACCACGGCCCACCACTTCGTCTTCCTTGACGATGACGCAGCCAACAGCCGGATTGGGGTCAGCCGACAGTCGGCCCAGCTCGGCCAGGCGCAGGGCCTCGGCCATGTAGCAATGATCTGCGGCAGAAAAAGACATGGATGCCCGGCTCAGGGCTCTTCGGCATCGATATCAAGGAGAGAAATCTGGCGGCGATCAATCGCGCCGGGATTGATCCGCTCCAGACGCTCGATTTCCTCCCGAAAAGCCTGCACATCCTCAAAGCGGCGATAGACGGAGGCGAAACGCACGTAAGCGACCTGGTCCAGGCGCGACAGCTCGCCAGCCACCCAGTCGCCGATCTGCTGGCTGGAAATCTCCGACTCCTCCAGGGTCCGCACCTGGCGCACCAGCTTGCGGATGGCCCGCTCCACCTCCTGAGTTTCCACCGGTCGCTTCTCCAGCGCCTTGACAATGCCGCCGCGCAGCTTGTCCTCGTTGAACGCCTCTCGCGAGCCATCCGACTTGATCACGTTCGGCGCTTTCAGCGCCGGGGTCTCATAGGTGTTGAAGCGCGCCCCACACTCGGCACACTCACGCCGCCGCCGAATCTGAAAACCGTCGGAAGTCAGACGCGAATCAACGACCCGGGTATCGGTGTGATTGCAAAAGGGGCACCACATGGCTAGGCGGGTAAAGGGTAAGGGGTAAATGGTAAAGGGACAAAAAGCTCGACTTGGATCATTGGCTTGCCCTTTTTCCCGTTGCCCTTTTCCTTACCCTTGGTAAACCGGGTACTTCCGACAGAGCGCCAGCGCGGCATTCTTGGTTGCCGTTTCGACGCTTTCATCGCCCAGCTTGTCCAGCACATCGCAGATCAGGTTGGCCAGCTCGACGCAGTCGTCGGGCAGGAAGCCTCGTGTGGTGACGGCCGGGGTGCCGATGCGCAGGCCGGAGGTAACAAAGGGGGAACGCGGTTCGCCCGGCACGGTGTTCTTGTTGACCGTGATATTGGCCCGGCCCAGGGCTTCCTCGGCATCCTTGCCGGTGATGTCCTTGTCGATCAGATCAATCAGGAACAGGTGGTTGTCGGTGCCGCCGGAAACGACCTTGTAGCCGCGTGCGATAACGGTTTCTGCCATCGCCCGGGCATTATCGATGACCTGCTGCTGGTAGGCCTTGAAGTCCGGCTGCAGGGCTTCGAGGAAAGCCACGGCCTTGGCCGCGATCACGTGCATCAGCGGCCCGCCCTGGCAACCCGGGAAGACCAGCGAGTTGAATTTCTTGGTCAGGCCCTCATCCTCGCCCGAGGCCAGGATGATGCCGCCGCGCGGGCCACGCAGGGTCTTGTGGGTGGTCGACGTGACCGCGTGCGCGTGCGGCACCGGATTCGGGTAGACGCCAGCGGCAATGAGCCCGGCGACATGGGCCATGTCGACGATGAAATAAGCACCCACGGAATCGGCGATTTCGCGCATACGAGCCCAGTCAACCACCCGCGAATAGGCCGAAAAGCCGCCAATCAGCAGTTTCGGCTGGTGCTCAAGGGCCAGTTCGGCCATGCGATCGTAGTCGATTTCCCCGGTCTCGCGGTTGAGCCCGTAGTGGAGAGCGTTGAAGATCTTGCCGGAGAAATTGACCTTGGCACCGTGAGTCAGGTGGCCACCTTCGGACAGATCCATGCCCAAAATGGTATCGCCCGGCTTGAGCAGGGCCAGAAACACCGCCTGGTTGGCCTGCGAGCCGGAGTGCGGCTGGACATTGGCATAGTCTGCGCCAAACAGTTCGCGAACACGGGCAATGGCCAACTCCTCGGCCACATCGACATGTTCGCAGCCACCGTAGTAGCGTCGGCCGGGGTAGCCTTCGGCATACTTGTTGGTCAGCACCGAGCCCTGCGCTTCAAGCACGCGCGGGCTGGCATAGTTTTCCGAGGCAATCAGCTCGATATGGTCTTCCTGACGCTGCTCCTCGGCGGCAATGGCATGGGCAAGTTCGTCATCAAACCCGGCGATCTGTTCGCTGCGATCAAACATGGAATTCTCAGGACTTGTAAAGCGAGGATTTTACCATCATGCCCAGAGCAACACGGCAACGACCAGCAGTTCAGTCGCCTCGGCTTTTCTCCTCGTTTACCCAGGGGAAACGACCTTCGATTTCGAGGTGCAAGGCGAAAACCAGGAAGGTGCGAATAACGATGATGATCGCCAGCATGATCACACTGTCCATCGTGTACTCGACCGCCACGGTCTTGATAATGTCGGCAGCAACCAGAAATTCCAGGCCGAGAATCAGACCACGCACGCTGCGCCGACGATAGTCCAGGTAGAGCTGGTGAGTTGTCCAGCGTCCCAGGTGCAAGAGATAAATGATGGTGGCATAGACAAATCCACCAAGGATGACCACGATACCGACGGCCTCGAGCACATGTACCAGGAGGTTGACGCTTTCGAAGAACCACTGGCCCATCGCTGCTCTCCGCTGCTTGTAAAGCTACGGACTATAGCGCAATCAAGGGACCATGATTGAGGCGTTGCGGGTCGCCATTGACGTGGGGCAATGCCATCAGCCTGGGATCCATGACCTTGAACCATAACGGTGGCAGGTAAGCCAGCAGAAACATGCCGAAATACCCGCTGGGCAGGCGCGGCACGTCGTCAAAGTGACGCAAGGACTGGTAACGACGCCCTGGATTGGCATGATGATCGGAGTGGCGTTCAAGATGAAACAGCAGCAGATTGGAACAGAGGTGATTGCTGTTCCATGAATGATGAGGCTGGCAGCGCTCATAACGGCCATCGGCCTGACGCCGCCTGAGCAAGCCATAGTGCTCGACATAATTTGCGCTGGTGAGCTGAAACCAGGCCAGCAGGTTGTGAACCAGCAAGAAGGGCAAAACCAGCCAGCCCAGTGCCAGCACAAGCCCACCATGCAGCACGATAGAGAAAACATGGGACTGGAGAATGCTATTGCGCCAATGCCAGACGGGCAGTTGGCGACGACGAAGTCGCTCGCGCTCGATCCGCCAGGCCCGCTTCAAGCCTCCCGGCATTTCCCGCAGGGCAAAGCGGTAAATCGACTCTCCCATCCGCGCGCTGGCACAGTCTTCAGGCGTGGCCACCTGACTGTGGTGACCGAAATTGTGCTCGGTCGTGAAGTGCCCATAAAAGGGAACAGCCAGGGCAACGCGGGACAGGAGTTGGTCAATCCAATGCCGTTTGTGGCCCATCTCGTGGGCTGTGTTAACGGCAATTCCCGAGGCCAGACCAGTGACGTAAACCAGGGAAAACCAGCCCACCCAGCCGAGCTCGGCGGTAACGGCGTACCAGACCGCGACAACAAGGGCCAGGACATGCAGCGGCACCGTGATCCAGGTCAGAATGCGATAGTAGCGGTCGGCCTCCAGGGCAGGAACGATGTCTTCAGGCGGGTTGCTCTGATCTTCCCCCAACAGCCAGTCCAACAATGGAACGACGGTATAGGCAAACAGGACGGGGACCAGCAACAGCCATTCATTGCCGATCCAGGCGTGAAGACCAATGGCATAAACGGGGAACAGTGGATAGAAGACCGACAGTAGCCAGGCATGCCGTTTGCGATCCACATAGTCTTTCAGCTCCAGCGAGGACTCGACATGAGACATGACTTGGTTTTTGCATGTATTGGCAGGTCTTCATTGTCGACTTGCATGCCATCGTCGAAAAGTGTAGAAAATGACATGCGGTGGTCATTTTTTGCCACGTTGCGGTCCATGGAGCAGATGTATTGAGCGAGCTGAATTCGATCGGGGTGCCGGCGACCTATCTGGCCAGTTTTCTGGATGGCCCCATGCTGAGACCAGAGCAGCTGGCGGCGATTTGCAGCCGAGCACCGTTAGACATCGAGAAACTGGGTGGAGAGCAGGCGCGTATCGCCCTGGGCGATCTGCTGACCATGCTGGGATTGATCGACGAAGTCAGCGCCCCAGGTTGGCATATCCAGCCCACGCTGGAACTGGAAGCCGCCCACCACGGGCCGCTGGGCATGGCTGCCGTGACCGCTTCCAGTCTCAATACAGCCGTCGATTGTCTGGTGCGATTCGAAAGCCTGCGTTCACCCTGGACGGTGCTGCAGGCCAGTGCAACAAGCAATCCTGACGGACTGCGCATCCGCATTCTGCCCGTGCTGACTCTTCCATCTCCGGGCGAACTGCTGATGGAGATGAACCTGATTGCGCTGGTCAGCCTCTTGGCCGAACTCAGCGGTCGTCGACGCGAGCAGCTGAAGACCGAACTGCCAGCGCGCTATCGTCCCTGGGCGAGGCAGCTCCGGGGCAGCCTGCCCGGCCAGGTTGCCCTGGACCAGCGCCACCACCAGGTCTGGATTCCTGAACCGTTGCTGGCCCTGCCCTGCCTGTTGGCTGATCCCGGACTGCATGCCGGCGCAGTGCGGCGCTGTGAAGAACTATTGATCGAGGCCTCGGAAAGCGGCCCCACTTCGGCCCTGGTTCAGCAACAGTTGATGGCGCTCCACGGGCAAAACCCAGGCGCGGTCGCCATGGCTACCCGACTAGGCCTCTCCTCACGTACACTGATGCGTCGCCTGGCTGCGGAAGACTGCAGTTACCGCGAACTGGTCGACCGCGTTCGACAAACGTTGGCACGCGACTGGCTCAAGAACACCGATATGCCAATCAGTCGCATTGCCGAGCTGCTCGGTTATCGTGATCCGGCCAACTTCGGCCGCGCCTTTAGGCGCTGGACAAGAACCAGTCCCGGGGCCTTGCGCCGGGGTTGAATAACGGACTTGGCCCCCAAGCCTGTCCCGGTTGGGGCTTGCAATCACATTCGCTTGCGGCAACAATGTTCAACCGGTGAACAGTGAAGGCTTCTCCGAAGGGGGCTATGATCGACCCGCACTACAATGGAACGGGCCGGAATTGGCATGCAGTTTTCTGCAAGCCCCGCCAGGATGCGGTCGCCGAAACCAACTTGTTGCACCAGGGTTTCGAAATCTTTCGGCCGAAAACCCCGGTCGCCAGAGTTCGCCGGGGCCAGCGGCGGGTTGCTCTGGAGTCCATGTTCCCGCGCTACTTGTTTGTACGGCTATGCTCGCATGGCGAAGACTGGACGCCCATTCGATCCACCCGCGGCGCAATCGGACTTGTTCGATTGGGCATAGAATCACCGGTCGTACCTGATTCGGTGATTGAATCGCTGCGCCGGCGCTGCAACGATGACGGCGTCATCAACCTGGCGGGTGCCATCGACTACCAGCCCGATGACCTGGTCGATATTATCGATGGACCGCTCAGAGGCTATCGGGCCTTGTTCAAGGCACGGACTGGCGAAGAGCGCGTGGTCGTGCTGCTTCAGCTGCTTAAACACGAACGCAAGATCGAATTGCCCGACACCAGCATCCGACGCGCCTGATCATCGACAGATTAGCCAACCCCCCATTCCTTCAACGATCAATTTCTGCTCACAGCGCACCCTCAACGGACAATGACTGACCCGATTCTGCCCCACAGTCCTTTCAAGGCCTACGATTTGCGCGGGCGTGTCCCGGATTCGCTCAACGAACAACGCGCGCATGCCATAGGGCAAGCCTATGCCGCCGTAGTCAAACCAAGTGGCCCGGTCGTCGTTGGCCGCGACATGCGCCTGTCCAGCCCAGGCATTGCAGGAGCACTGTCCGGCGGCCTTAACAGTGCCGGGATCGACACGCTGGATATCGGCCTATGCGGCACCGAAATGGTCTATCACGCAGCTTCACGCAGCGGCATGGGCGGCGGCATCATGGTTACGGCCAGCCACAATCCAGCCGACTACAACGGCATGAAGATGGTCCGCGAACAAGCCATTCCAATCAGCGCCGACACGGGCTTGAAGGACATTGAGCGCCTGCTCGCCGAAGAAAAAACACAGGCCGCTGATGGGCGGCCCGGCCAGGCCGGCAGAGAAGATGTAAGCGAAGGCTACGTGGCCCGGATTCGCCAGTTTGTCGATGTTGACACGATCAAGCCGCTGAAGCTGGTGGTCAACGCCGGCAACGGCTGCGCCGGCCCGGCCTTTGACGACATTGCCCGGGGCCTGCCGATCGAAGTGATCCGGCTACACCACGAACCCGACGGCAGCTTCCCGAACGGCGTACCCAACCCCCTGCTGCCTGAAAACCGCGCCGAAACCGCAGCCGCGGTGCGCGAACACGGCGCTGATTTCGGCATTGCCTGGGACGGCGACTACGACCGCTGCTTCTTTTTTGACGAGGACGGCCGGTTCATCGAAGGCTACTACCTGGTCGGCCTGTTCGCCGAGCGCCTGCTCGAGCGCAATCCCGGTGAGCGAATCGTGCTCGACCCGAGATTGACCTGGAACACGCTTGACATGGTCAAGCGCGCCGGCGGCGTGCCGCTGATCAACAAAAGCGGCCATGCCTTCATCAAGGAGCGCATGCGCGCCGAAAACGCGCTCTACGGTGGCGAAATGTCGGCCCATCACTACTTCCGAGATTTCTCCTTCTGCGACAGCGGCATGATCCCCTGGCTGCTGCTGGCCGAAGCCGTTTCCGACACCGGTCGCAGCCTGGCCGAACTGGTCGACGAGCGCATTCGGGCCTACCCGTGCAGCGGCGAGATCAATTATTCGGTGCGCGACACCGATGAAGTGATCGAGGCCGTGCTGGCGGCCTTCGACGGCCAGGGAGCGGTCGTTGATCGGACCGATGGAATCAGTCTGGACTTCGCCGAGTGGCGCTTCAACCTGCGCGCCTCGAACACCGAACCAGTCATTCGGCTGAACGTGGAAACCCGCGCCAATGCCCAGCTGCTGGCCGACAAGACCGGCTTACTTGGGGAGCTGATCGAACGCCACGGTCAGTAATCCTGCCGTCATCCAACGGTCATGCGGAAATCAGCGGCCTGGGGACACAATCGGCCCGAAATGACTTCTGATCATCTTTCAAAGAACGTGAGATAAGGGAATCTAGCGCGACATGAGAATCACGATTATCGGCAGCGGCTATGTTGGCCTGGTGACTGGTGCCTGCCTGGCCCAGGTGGGCAACGATGTGCTGTGCCTGGACACTGATCCGGCCAAAATCGCCATCCTGGAAAGCGGCGGCATCCCCATCCACGAGCCGGGCCTGGACAAGCTGATCGCCGAGAACCGGCGCGCCGGGCGCATCCGTTTCACCACCGACATTGAGCAGGCCACGGCCCATGGCCAGGTCCAGTTCATTGCCGTTGGCACGCCACCCGGCGAAGACGGTTCGGCCGACTTGAGCTACGCCATTGCCGCAGCCCGCAACATCGGTCGTCACATGACCGAGTACAAGGTAATCGTCGACAAGTCGACGGTGCCCGTGGGCACGGCTGACCGGGTTGGTGCGGCGGTGGCCGACGAGTTGAGCAAGCGCGGCGAGGATATTCCCTTTGCCGTGGTCTCCAACCCGGAATTCCTGAAAGAAGGCGCGGCAATCGCCGACTTCCAGAAACCCGACCGAATCATCATCGGCGGCGAAGATGAGCGCGCGCTGGAGATCATGCGGCGCATCTATGCGCCTTTCAACCGCAACCACGATCGTCTGATCACCATGGACGCACGCTCGGCCGAACTGACCAAGTACGCCGCCAACGCCATGCTGGCCACGCGGATCAGCTTCATGAACGAACTGGCCAACCTGGCCGAGTACTTAGGCGCAGACATCGAGCACGTCCGCCAGGGCATCGGCTCGGACCCACGCATCGGTTTCGACTTCCTCTACCCCGGCTGTGGCTACGGCGGCTCCTGCTTTCCCAAGGACGTCAAGGCCCTGATTCACACCGCGCGCGGCACGCCTCAAGGCGGCTTGCACATCCTGGAGGCGGTCGAAGAGGTCAACCAGGTTCAGAAGACCCGCCTGGCAGCGAAGATTCGCCAGCGCCTGGGTGATGACCTGAACGGTCGCCACTTTGCCCTCTGGGGCCTGGCTTTCAAACCGCGCACCGACGATATGCGCGAAGCCTCCAGCCTGGTGCTGATCGACGAACTGTTGGCTGCCGGCGCCACCGTGACCGCCTACGACCCTGCGGCGATGACCGTGGCTGAACAATTGCTGGAGGGACGCGACGGGATTCACTTCGCCGATAGCGCCAGCGCCTGCCTGGACCAGGCCGATGCGCTGGTGATCGTGACCGAGTGGAACGAGTTCCGCAGCCCTGACTTCGACCAGATCCGAGACAAACTCATGGCACCGTTGATTTTTGATGGCCGCAACCTGTTCGAACCTGAAGAAGTCCAGGCCATGGGCTTTGAGTACTTTCCGTTCGGGCGCGCCAGCCAGGCGAGTACCGCGGCATGAGCAGTGCCACCCAGGTCAGCGGCCCCATCCTGATCACCGGCACGGCCGGATTCATCGGCTCGCACGTCGCTCAACAACTGCTGGCCCGCGGCGACCAGGTGATTGGCCTGGATAATCTGAACGATTATTACGACGTCAGCCTGAAGCAAGCGCGCCTGGCGCGGCTGACTCAGCAAGCTGGCTATCGTCACATCCACGCCGACCTGGCCGACCGTGAAGCGATTGAAGCAGTTTTCGACCAGCACGGCCCGTCGCGCGTGGTGCACTTGGCCGCCCAGGCAGGTGTGCGCTATGCGGCCACCAACCCGCATGCCTACACGCGCAGCAACGTCACCGGTTTCCTGCACATTCTGGAGGGCTGTCGACAGCACCCGGTCGAGCACCTGGTCTATGCCTCGACCAGCTCGGTGTATGGGGCCAATACACAGATGCCGTTTTCCGAGCATCACTCCACCGAACACCCGCTGACCTTGTACGCAGCGACCAAAAAAGCCAACGAAATGATGGCCCACAGCTACAGCCATCTGTATGCCATACCGGCCACGGGTCTGCGGTTTTTTACCGTTTACGGCCCCTGGGGCAGACCTGATATGGCCTTGTTCCTGTTCACCCGCGCCATCCTGGCCGATGAGCCGATCAAGGTGTTCAACCACGGTCATCACAAGCGCAGCTTCACCTACGTTGACGATATCGTCGAAGGCGTGATCAGGACCCTGGACAAACCGGCCACGGCCGATCCTGCCTGGTCCGGAGCGGCACCCGACCCGGCCACCAGCAGCGGGCCGCATCGGCTGTTCAATATCGGCAACGAGCAGCCGGTGGAGCTGTTGCGCTATATCGAGGTGCTGGAGCAGTGCCTGGGGCGCAAGGCGCGCATGGAGATGCTGCCGCTGCAGCCCGGTGACGTGCCGGATACCGAGGCCGACGTCACCGAGCTGAAAAACAACGTCGGCTACCAACCCGTGGTGTCAGTCGAAGACGGGGTTGCCCGCTTTGTTGACTGGTACCGCGATTACTACAAGGTGTGAGCCAGGGGACCTGAAACGACATGGATGCCAGAGCGCTGATTGATAAACTTGAATCGGGCCAGGCCAGCATTGGCGTGATTGGTCTTGGCTATGTCGGTCTGCCGCTGTCCGTGGCTTTCGGCCAGCGCTTCGAGACGGTCGGTTTTGATATCAAGTCTGACCGCATCAATGAGCTGCGCGCCGGCCGCGACGCCACCCGCGAAGTCGACAGCGATGAGCTGGCCGGGGCCAAGCGCCTGCATTTTTCTGACCAGCCCGAGGACTTGGCTGCCTGCCGCGTTTTCATCATCACCGTGCCTACGCCCATCGATGGGGCGAAACGGCCTGACCTGGGCCCGCTGCGCTCGGCCTCGGCGCTGGTCGGCGGTCTGCTCAAGCCTGGCGACCTGGTGATTTACGAATCCACCGTTTACCCCGGCGCCACCGAGGAAGACTGCGTGCCGATCCTGGAGCGCGAGTCGGGGCTGACATACTTAAACGGCGACAGCAGCGGCCAGGGCTTCTACTGCGGCTACAGCCCTGAACGAATCAACCCGGGTGACCGGCAGCATCGCCTGCCGGACATCGTCAAGGTCACTTCCGGCTCGACCCCGGCCGCGGCCGATGCGGTGGATGCCGTCTATCGCAGCATCATTCGTGCCGGCACCTTCCAGGCCGAATCAATCCGCGTGGCCGAAGCCGCCAAGGTGATTGAAAACACCCAGCGCGATCTCAACATCGCCCTGGTCAACGAGCTGGCCGTGCTGTTTGCGCGCATGGGCCTGGATACCGCCAGCGTCCTGGCCGCAGCCGGCACCAAGTGGAACTTCCTGCCGTTCAAGCCCGGCCTGGTCGGTGGTCACTGCATTGGCGTCGACCCCTACTACCTGACTCACAAGGCCCAATCCATCGGCCATCACCCGGCCGTCATCCTGTCCGGCCGCCGGGTCAACGATGGCATGGGCCAGTTCGTGGCCGGTGAGGTGCTGCGTCTGATGGCCAGGGCCGGCGTTTACCGGCCTGGTGCGCGGGTCCTGATTCTGGGCCTGACCTTCAAGGAAAACTGCCCGGACCTGCGTAACACCCGGGTCGTTGACTTGATTGCCGAGCTTGAAAACTATAACCTTGCCGTCGATGTGCATGATCCTTGGGTTGACCCTGCCGAGGCCGAAGCCGAATACGGCATAAGGATGACGGGGCAGCCTGCCAAAGCCTGCTATGCTGCCGTCATTCACGCCGTGGCCCATGGCGAGTTCATCGACAACCAGCATTCGCTGCGTACCCATCTGTCCGAAGGTGGAGTGCTTTACGATGTTCGCGCCGCGCTGGATCGAAGCCTGGTCGATGCCCGACTATAAGTTATCGGACATGGCGCCGAGACTGATCTGCTAACCTGTAGCGTAGTTCTTGACGGATTGCCGCGTGTACGCTGATCTCCACTGCCATATTCTGCCAGGCATCGACGATGGTGCCAAAGACCTCCCTCAGTCGTTGGCCATGGCTCGTCTGGCCGTAAAGGATGGCATCAAGACCACCGTGGTGACCCCCCATCACCTCAACGGGGTTTACGTCAATCGCGCCGCCGACATTCTAAGCGCGCTGGCCAGCCTGCGCGAATCACTGATCGCTGAAGGCATTCCGCTGAAGCTGCTGCCGGGCTGTGAACTGCACTTGGTACCTGAACTCCCCGATCAGATCGCCAGCGGAGAAGCCATGACCTTAGGCAATCTTGACAAGGCGGTGCTGGTTGAACTCCCCGTCCATACCGTACCAATGGGCGCCGAACACATTCTCGAGCAGATTCAGTGCCAGGGGTTGACCCCCATCATTGCCCACCCGGAGCGCAACAGTCAGCTTCGCCAGACTCCAGAGATGCTGGCCGAATGGATAGCAATGGGCTGTCTCGGCCAAGTCACGGCCCAGTCCTGTACCGGCCAGTTCGGCCCCCAGGTTCAGGCTAGTGCTCGCGACATGGTCAGCCGTGGCCTGATCCAAATCATTGCCTCCGACGCGCACCGCGACCGTCGGCGCATCCCCGAGATCTCCCAGGGAGAGGCCCAGGTCGCGCGCTGGACAAACGAGCGCACCGCCGAACTCTTGGCCAGAACCTTCCCGCTGGCTCTGGCCAATGGCCAGGAACCCGATCTGGATCTGCTGGGCGATACCCTGCCCCGGCAACGCCGAAGCTGGTGGCGCCGTCTGGTTGGCTGATCGTCGATATCCGGATTATCACCGGGCCGGCAATGGCCGGATGGTTTGAGGAAGCGGCCAGGCAGAGAATTCAAGTCTTTCGAGAATCCCCCTACCTTTACGACGGCAATGCCGACTAACAACGCGGCATGAACATGGAAGTTTTAACGCCATAAAGACTGCTTTTGAACGCGCCTGCCATCGCTTGGTGATATATTTCGGCGATGAATGCCAATCTTGAGTCGCATCGCGAAGAGATTGTCAACGCCATCACCCACGGGCTGGGGGTGATATTGGCCATTGGCGGGGGGGCGGTTCTCATCACGCTTGCGGCGGTGTTTACAGGGGCGCGCGAGGTGATCAGCGTGTCCGTATTCGTCGCCGCGCTGGTGCTTTTGTACTCCGCCTCGACGCTTTACCATGCCGCCCGCCAGCCGCAGCTCAAGCAGCGTCTGAAAGTCCTTGATCACTGCGCGATCTTTCTGCTGATCGCAGCGACATACACACCGTTTACCATTGCTGCCATTCGCGGCGGTTGGGGCTGGGCGCTGTTCGGCGTTATCTGGACCCTGGCCGTGTTTGGCATTCTGTTGAAGCTGTTTTTTACCGGCCGGTATCGGGTGCTGTCTACGGCGACCTACATCGGCATGGGCTGGCTGGTCGTGGTGGGCTTTACCCCGTTGAGCCAAGCACTGACGCCAACCGCCCTGTTCTGGCTGGTGACCGGCGGGGTGGTGTATACGGCAGGCACGATTTTTTATCACTTTGATCGTGTGCCCTACAGTCACGCGATCTGGCACCTGTTCGTGCTCGGCGGCAGCATTTGCCATTTCACCGCAGTGACTGCCCAGATGTTGGCGATTGGACGCTGAACCAGTCGTCGCTGCAACCTTTTCTCATCCAAAGCAGTCTTAAGGGCAGTCTTTCTATTCCTCGGTGGACCTCATCATGAATCTGCTTAATCGTCTGCGCGCCAGCGCGATACTCATCTCTACTGCCCTGCTGCTTGCAGGCTGCGCTGCCACGCCTTCCGACGACAGCCTGATCCGGGAATCACGCGCTGCCCTGGAACGTTTCGTCGATCGGGATCCGGGTTTGCAAGGCTGGGTTGACCACGCCCATGCCTATGTTGTCTTTCCCGAAATTGCCAAAGGGGGATTGGGTGTGGGTGGTGGATTTGGCCGTGGCATCGTGTTTCAGGATGGGCGCCCGATTGGCCGCAGCACGGTATCTGAAGCCACCATTGGCGCCCAGATTGGTGCCCAATCCTACAGCCAGGTGATCTTTTTCCAGGACGAGGCCGCCTTGCGCGTTTTCCAGCGCGAAAACCTGGAGTTTTCGGCCCGGGCGACGGCTGTAGCTGCCACCGCGGGTGCGGCTGCGACGACCAGCTACGAGCGCGGCGTGGCCGTGTTCATCATGGCCCGCGGCGGCCTGATGGCAGAAGTCAGCGTCGGCGGCCAGCGTTTCCGCTACACCCCGCTCTAAGGAGCCAACTATGCTCGGGCGCGAGCATAATTGGTCAGAGGCTCCCTAACCTTCGAGAAACTGGAGCTTGGCCAACCTGCGGTAGAGCGGGTTGCTGCGGACAAGTTCGTCGTGGCGACCGTCAGCCACCAGGCGACCCTGGTCCATGACCAGGATGCGATCGGCCCGGCGAACAGTGGCCAGGCGATGGGCAATGACCAGCACCGTGCGATCGCGACTCAGGGTGTCCAGAGCCTCCTGGACGAGGCGCTCGCTTTCGGCATCCAGGCTGGCCGTTGCCTCATCAAGCAGCAGCAGAGAAGGATTCTTGATCAGCGCCCGGGCGATCGCCAAGCGCTGCCGCTGACCACCGGACAGGCGCTGACCGCGCTCGCCCAGTGAGGTCTGATAGCCCTCGGACCAGGCGCTAATGAATTCATCGGCATGAGCTGCCCGTGCGGCTTGCTGCAGGCGCTCCTTATCGGCATGTTCAACGCCATAGGCAATGTTGTCGGCAGCCGAGCCGGAAAACATCACCACATCCTGCGGCACCAGCCCAACCTGCCGACGCAGCTCGGCCAGGTTCAGCTTGCGCAGATCGACATCGCCAAAGCAGATCCGACCCTGGTCGGGATCGTAGAAGCGCAGCAACAGCATGAATAAGGTCGACTTGCCGGCGCCCGATGGGCCAACCAGAGCGACCGTTTGGCCGGCTGCGATATCGAAGCTCAAATCACAGAGCACGGACTGGTAGGGCCGCGACGGGTAGGTAAAGCTGACCGACTCGAACCTGACCGACAGCGGCCCGCCCGGCAGAGCGACGGGCTGATCGGTTTGACTTATGTCCGACTCCAGCTCGAGCAGTTCGGCAAGCCGGTCCATCGCCCCGGCGGCGCGCTGGAGCTGGCTCCAGATTTCGCTCAGGCTGGCCGTCGACCCGGCCGCGATTACCGCGTACAAAACAAACTGACTGAGCTGGCCAGGGCTCATGGTTCCTTCCAACACCGCACGCGCGCCCAACCAGAGCACAAAAGTGACAGCACCAAAGGTAAGCATGATCACCAATACGATCAAGACCGTGCTGGCCGCAATCCGATGAACGTTGGCTTTTACCGCCGCTTCCACGCTATCGCGAAAGCGCCCGATTTCGCGCCCTTCCTGGGCAAAGGCCTGGACAGTCTGAACCGCGTTGATGGCCTCATCTCCGCGTGCGCTGATATCGGCAACTCTGTCCTGTGCCCCCCTGGACAAAAGCCGCACCCAGCGCCCCAGGAGAATCACCGGGAAGATAATCAGCACGATCAGGCCACCAATCACTGCCGCCAGGTGCGGTGCCGTCAGGGCCAGTGCAATGGCGCTGGCAGTGAGCATCAGCAGGTTGCGAATACCGAAAGAGACGGTCGACCCGACCAGAGTCTCGATCAGTGTGGTGTCGGTATTCAGCCGCGACAAGACCTCGCCGGTGCGCGTCCGGGCGAAGAACTCGGGGCTCATGACCAGCACCCGCTCGAACACTGCGCTGCGAATATCGGCCACCACCCGCTGACCGAGCCAGCTGACCCAGAAAAACCGCAAGCCCCCGCCCACGGCCATGACCGTGGCAGCGGCGAACAACAGCCAAAACCAGCGATCAATTCTGGCCAGATCATCAGCCATGAAACCACGATCAATCACTTGACCCACGGCCAATGGGATGGACAGTGCACCGGCCGCCGACAGCAGCAAAAACGCCGCCGCCAGGCCAATTTGCAGGCGATAGCGTCCAACAAACGGGCGCAGAGAAGCCAGTGACTGCAGGCGGCCACTGGTGGGGCGCTGTTCAATGGTTTCTGTCATCGACATCAGACTGGAATCCTCGCGCGCCGCACCTTAACCCAGCCAGACCAAGAGAACAGCACCAGGCCGGACCAGATGCAAGCAAAAGTCACTGCGTGATCTAGCGAGAAAGGTTCGGCGTACACAAACACGGCCAGGACGAAGGTGATGGTTGGTGCAAGATACTGCATGATGCCAATGGTACTCAAAGGCAAGCGCCTGACGCCGGCGGCAAACAGCAACAGCGGCACCACGGTAACCAGACCCGTGCCGGCCAGCAGCATGGCCACGTTCAGTTCTGCCGGGTTAAAAGCCAGTCCGGTTTGCCCGGCCAACCAGATTAGCCACGCGAGGGCCAAGGGCGCCATGAGTACCGTCTCCCAGAACAGGCCAACCATCGGGCCAACGTCAAGCAGCTTGCGAACCACCGAGTAAAGCGCAAAGGTTAGAGCCAGGCCCAGTGCAATCCACGGAAACTGGCCTACCCGAAGGGTCATGTAGAGCGTACCCAGGGCGGCAATCGCCACGCCAACGACCTGCAGCAACGCCAGCCTTTCGCGAAAGAACAGCACACCAAACAGCACGGTAACCAGCGGGTTGATGAAATAGCCCAGGCTGGTCGAAAGCACGCGGTCGGTGTTGACTGCATAGATGAAAATCAGCCAATTGACCACGATCAGGCTGCCGCTGAGCAGCAGGGCCTTCAAAGTGCGCGGCGCCAGGGCCAGTTTTGACGACAACGCATGTCCATGTCGAATAACGAGCACAAGGCCCAGAAAAACCACCGACCAAACCACGCGATGAGCGATGATTTCGGCGGCGCCCACATGGCCAAGCAGTTTGAAGTAGACCGGTGCCAGACCCCAGGCCACGAACGCGCCAAGGGCTGCCGCCAGCCCAACCGAGTGCTCGGAATACTTCATTGGGCGGGAGGCAACACCAGCGGTGCGCGCCTGACCTGGGGCTCGGCCAGGCTGCCAGCCAGCTCGATCTGCTCCAGCCCGTCAACCGAATGCAAGTGCAGGCGACCGAACAGCATCTGATCGTCAATGCGAAAACCGCTGCTCCCACTGATCACCTTATCTGAGCCCACCAGGCTGAGCGATCGCGCTTCCAGCGACCGTGTAGATAGCACCAGTTCGGCGCGCAGCAGATCAAACTGCTGATCTTCGCCGCGGTATTCCCGGCCATCAGTCAACTCCGCCAACAGTGGCCACTGACCGCTCCACAACTCGACCGTACCCTGACCGGCCCAGCTTGCGGCCGCTACATCGCCTGATTCAGGAACCGCCACAAGTTCAAGCACCAAGCTGCCCTCGCCGTCTAGAAAGCGTGGCAAGCGCAGCGACCGAAGCAGGTCGCTGGCGCTGGTCAAATCCGCCGTCAGCAAGCTATCGACCTGAGCCGGCTGCTGGCGAAGATCCACGGTTGCGGACGCAGCCAGTTCGGCTCCTGGCACACGGGTCGGCGCCAGTTCCATGGCAACAAGGCCGGCGCGACCTTCAATACTCAAGCGAGGATTTTCCAGCACCAGCCCAAGTTCGGCCACCTGGGCCACCTCAGCAACAACGTCAAAATCAAAACCGCGCAGCGCCGTCATCACCCCGGACTCTGGGGGCAGTTGACTAAGGTCGGCCAGCTTCGCGACCAATGCCAGCACATCGACATCAAAAAAGTCACTGGCAAGAAATGCTGACAGGTAGGGACGGTCTCCAGCCAGGTAGCTGCCTTCGATCAGGAAACGGTGCTCATTAATCATCAGCAACCCGCCGTCCAGATCAAGCCGCATCGGAGGCTGCCCGGAATAGTTGACGTTACCACGTAACTCGAGCTGATAGCGACCCCCATCCAGCACGGCAAGAAGCCGCATATTGCTGAGCCTGGCCACACCATTGGCAGCCGGCACCAGCAATCCATCCACCTCCAGGCTATCGAAAGCGGCTGGCTCCTCCATGTTTCCACGAAAGCGGAACTCGACCGGACTTCCCGGCCTGACCCCGGCCAAGTCAATTCGTTCCATTTCCAGCACCTCGCTGCCAGCCCGGCCGGCATCGCTGAAGCTGATCACGGCATGTTCGAGCGAAATCGGACCGCTGGTCCAGTCTGACAGCCCCGGCGCGCGGGCCAGCCCCAGACCTTCCAGGCTGCTCCGCCCGCTCGGATCGGTGTGCAGATTGATCCGCGCACCAGACAAGCGCACATCGCTGGCATCCACTCTGCCCCGCACCAGGGCCAGCAGTCTGACACGCATATCAACCTGCTCCGCGCGAAACAATTCAGGTCCTTCAAATCCGTCTGGTGGCAGCATGATGACCTGCTCTGCCCTCAGGCTCAGCCCGGGAAACAGACGCACCCTGAGCGGCCCGCGAATCTCGATCCGCCGGCCGGTGTGATTTTCGACATGCTGGGCAACCAGCGACTTCAACCGCTGTTCGTCAAGAAAGATGATCCCGCTGCCAATGACACCAAGCACCATGATTGTGGCAGCAGCGAAAATGACAACGGCGTTGCGCATCAAAAATACCGTATCGGCTCAAGAACCCCAGTGTACCGGAGTCAGGCCGTAAAGAAGAAAAGCCCGACGCGATGGCCGGGCTTTTTCAGGTCGAACGGATTCTCGCTTACTCGGCGGCTTCGGCACCCGGTGCGTCGGGCCGGTCGACCAGTTCGACATAGGCCATGGGCGCGTTGTCGCCGGCACGAAAACCGCATTTCAGAATTCGAAGATAGCCGCCAGGCCGTTGCGCGTAGCGCGGAGCAATTTCCGTGAACAGCTTGCCGACCGCTTCCTTGTCACGGAGTCGGTCGAAGGCCAGACGACGCTTGGCTACGGTGTCTTCCTTGGCCAGGGTAATCAGCGGCTCGGCGACGCGACGCAGTTCCTTGGCCTTCGGCAAGGTGGTCTTGATAAGCTCGTGATGAATCAGGCTGGCGGTCATGTTCCGAAACATCGCACGGCGATGCGACGAGTTGCGGTTGAGCTTACGCCCTGCTTTGCGATGACGCATTTCAAGTTCTCCTTAACGCTCGGCCCGGGCCAGGTTAGCCGGCGGCCAGTTCTCCAGGCGCGTCCCCAGGTTGAGATCATGCGATGCCAGCACGGTCTTGATCTCGGTCAGGGACTTTTTGCCCAGGTTCGGTGTCTTCAACAGTTCCGTTTCAGTGCGCTGAACCAGGTCGCCGACGTACTGGATATGCTCGGCTTTCAGACAGTTGGCCGACCTAACCGTCAGCTCCAGATCATCGATCGGGCGCAGTAACACGGGATCGAAAGTCTCCGTGCTGGTTTCGGTCTGATCTTTCTCACGAGCTACGAAATCTACAAATACCGACATCTGATCAACCAGGATGCCGGCTGCCAACTTAACTGCATCCTCGCAGGACATGGTGCCGTTGGTATCAATGTCCAGCACCAGCTTGTCAAGGTCTGTGCGTTGGGCAACACGCGCGCTTTCGACACTGTAGGCCACGCGGTGAACTGGACAATAGGACGCGTCCAGCTGCAGGCGACCAATCGGACGCGACTCTTCTTCGCTGAACTTCAGCGCGGCGGCGGGTTGATAGCCTACACCGCGAGTGACTTTCAGCTTCATGCTCAGCTTCATGTCTTTGGTCAGATTACAGATCACATGATCCGGATTGACCACCTCGACATCATGGTCGAGCTGAATGTCACCTGCCGTCACCGGACCAGACTTGTCCTTGGACAAAGTCAGCACGGCCTCTTCGCGCGAATGCATGCGGACGGCAACATCCTTCAGGTTGAGCAGGACTTCAACGATGTCCTCCTGCAAGCCTTCCACGGCGGTGTACTCGTGCAACACGCCGTCAATTTCCACCTCGGTGATGGCGCTGCCCGGAATCGAGGACAGCAGGACGCGGCGCAGCGCGTTACCCAGGGTGTGCCCGAAACCGCGTTCCAGCGGTTCCAGCGTGATGCGGGCCCGACGAGGAGAAATCTCGTCGACGATCAGCCCTTTCGGCTTGAGCATCTTGCCGACAAGTGTGCTTATCTGGCCTGACATTGAATGCCTCTCTAAAAATTCTGCTTGGACCGGAGATGCCGGCTGACTGCCGGCATCCGTGAATTACTTCGAGTAAAGCTCGACGATCAAGCTTTCGTTGATGTCGGGCGGCAGGTCATCGCGATCAGGCCTGCCCTTGAACTCCCCTGTCATCTTGTCGAAATCGACAGTGACCCATGCGGGGATCAGATCGAGTTCGCGGGACACATTGATCGCTTCCTGGATTCTAAGCTGCTTGCGCGACTTCTCACGCACCGCAACCACATCCCCCGGCCTGATCTGGAAGGACGGGATATTGACCACCTTGCCGTTGACCTCGATCGATTTGTGGCTGACCAGCTGGCGCGCCTGGGCGCGGGTCACTGCAAACCCCATGCGGTAGACGACATTGTCGAGGCGGCATTCCAGAAGCTGCAACAGGTTTTCGCCGGTAGCGCCTTTCTGACGGGCGGCTTCCTTGTAGTAGTTGCGGAACTGGCGCTCCAGCACGCCGTACATGCGACGCACTTTCTGTTTTTCGCGCAGCTGCAAGGCATAGTCAGACAGGCGCTGACGACGACTGTCGCCATGCTGCCCGGGCGGCTGGTTCAGCTTGCACTTCGAGTCTAGCCCACGAGCCGGGCTCTTCAAGTTCAGGTCCATGCCCTCGCGACGAGCGAGCTTGCATGTGGGTCCGGTATATCTAGCCATAATCTTTATTCAATCCAGCGATACAGCACGTTAGACGCGACGTTTCTTGGGAGGACGACAGCCGTTGTGCGGGATGGGCGTGACGTCGATGATGTTGGTGATCTTGAATCCTGATGCGTTCAGTGAACGCACTGAAGATTCGCGGCCCGGCCCCGGACCATTGACCCGCACCTCAAGATTCTTCATCCCGTATTCCTGTGCGGTCCGGCCAGCGTTTTCGGCGGCGACCTGGGCGGCAAACGGCGTCGACTTCCGTGACCCGCGGAAACCGGAGCCACCGCTGGTAGCCCAGGCCAGGGCATTGCCCTGCCGATCAGTAATCGTGATGATGGTGTTATTGAATGAGGCATGCACGTGCGCAATGCCGTCAACAACGACCTTCTTGACCTTTTTCTTGCCTTTGGCTGTCTGCTTGGCCATCTCTTCTCAACCTTAACGAATCGGACGACGCGGACCCTTACGGGTACGTGCGTTGGTACGAGTGCGCTGACCACGGACCGGCAGGCCGCGACGATGGCGCAAACCACGGTAGCAGCCGAGATCCATCAGGCGCTTGATATTCATCGCCACTTCCCGGCGAAGGTCACCTTCGACTGCGTACTTGCCAATTTCCTGGCGAAGCTTTTCCTGCTCCCCCTCGGTCAGATCACGCACCTTTGTCTCAGGCGCCACGCCCGTGGCAGCGCAGATCTCATAGGCACGGGTTCGACCGATACCGTAAATGTGGGTCAGAGCTACCCAAGTGTGCTTTTGCACGGGCAGGTTGACGCCTGCAATACGAGCCATGTATGTTCTCCGTAAAACCTGTTGCGTCTAATCAGCGCAAACCG
>SKKV01000027.1 GCA_007123575.1 Wenzhouxiangella sp. | reverse complement strand
GCCGTTGAGATAGTAGCTGCCGCCGAGCACGTAAAACTCTTCGCCGGCGGCCAGGGGGCGGGCGTCGCCGAAATGGAAGTCGGCGTCGATTTTTTGCAGCAAGGTCATGGCACCGGACTCATCGTCGCAGCTGAGCACCTTGCGCGAGGCGCCGGGCAAGTCCTCCTCTGGCTGCCATTCTAAGCACTGGGCCTGAATAAACTCGATATGCGGTCGGGCCATGATTCAGATTTTCCCCCGCTAAAACGGCTTGGCCGCACCGACCAAGCCGGTGAAGGCAATGCCGATCCAGTAGATATAGGCCAGCCCGCGGCCGACCCGAATTGAGCGCTCGAGCTGGTTTTCCACCGGCTCGGTTGAACCATCGCGGTCAAGGATCCTGAACAACTCGGTCCACTCACGCATGATGAAACGCAGTTTCAGACCGATCACCAGCAGGCCGGCATAGAGCAGGATCTTGACCGCGAACCAGTACTGGCCGTGGCCGGCGACAAACGGCCCGTCGCCGAGTATCGACCACAACGCGCTGATGATCAGGGTTGGAATCAGCAGGTAGCGAACCCGCTCATCAAGGCGGGTCAGGCGCAGGCCCAGGTCGGTCTCGCGGGCAACGAAGGCTGCCCAGCACAAGGCCAACCAGCCCAGGCCCAGCACCCAGAACAAGATCAGCCAGCCACCGGCAAATGGCTGGACTCCCCAGAAATGTCCAAGATGCAGCCCTAGCGGCAGCAGCAGGATGATCCCGGTGCGAGCCAGGATATCAATCCGATAAGCGGTTTCCATGTGGCGCCGGCGTTCGTCCAGCGGCAGTTTGCGGTTAATGACGTTGTAGCTGGTTTGAAAAACGCCCCACTCGCCGCCCAGCCAGTAAACCATGGCCAGAATGTGCAGCCAGCGCAGGACGGCCAGTTCTGAAAATCCCATAAGCCTGACTCTCTCCGAAAAACCGTATAAAATGTACGGACATATTCTGTAACCGACTTTACCGCGAGCAAATGATCTGGATCAAATTTTTTTCGGACAAAAGGTTTTGTGGTCACAAGACAAGCCTTTTCCACGCTTCGCGAGCCAGATTTCTTTATCTCTTCCATACGCTCGCGTACGTTAATTGTTAGCATTCAACACTTGAGTCAAACGCCTTGTTCCAATAGGATGCTCTTTTCCAAACGTTCGACACATTCTTTCGGGAATCCTTATATGAAACGACAGACACTCGGTTTGGGCGCCTGCTTGATCGCTGGCCTCGGGATTTTGGCACTCGGCATGCACGGTCATGCTCAGCAGGTAGAACCCGTCATTGATACCAGCAGGTCGGTGGTGCAGGACACCAGCCGCTCCCAAGGCCGTATCGATGATCTTGATTCGCGAACCCAGACTTTGCTCAGCGATTATCGCGCCAACCTGAAGCAGCTCGAACAGCTCAATCGATACAACGCTTCTCAGCAGCGCCAGGTTGACGCCCAGCGACGGGAAATTGCTTCATTGGAGCGCGACATCAACAACATCGCCAGCCTGCAGCGCGCCGTTCAACCGCTGATGGAAGATATGGTCGAAGCGCTGGCTGAGTTGATTGAAGCCGATGTGCCGCTGCTGCTTAGCGAGCGTCGTGAACGTGTCGAGCGTTTGCGAGCCCTGATGGATGACCCCAGTCGATCGCCGGCCCAGCGCTACCGCTTGGTGATCGAGGCCTACCAGATTGAAAATGAGTACGGTCGCACGATTGAGGCCTACCGCGACAGCATAGAAGTCGACGGCAGGCTGTATGAAAATGTTGATTTCCTGCGAATCGGTCGTCTGGCGCTGATTTTCCGCACCGACGATGACCAGGTACTGAAGCGCTATGACGTAGAAAGCCGGCGCTGGGTTGACCTCGACAGGTCACTTCTGCCGGACGTGAAGATGGCTTCCCGAATCGCGCGGGAGCAGATTCCGCCTGACCTGATGTTTATTCCGGTCACTGCACCGCAACCGGCTAATTGAGGTGGCTTTCATCATGCACAAACAATCCATTGACAATCAACGTTCCCAGGGGATCCTTGGCATGTCACTAAATAAAAAGCCGTTGCGAGGTGTCGCGGTTGCCGTATTTGCAGCAGCGCTGGTTATCGCTGGTGTAGTGCCCAACGCCGCTGCTGCGAGTCAACCGGAATCAATCGAAGACGTGCTGCGTGCCATGCAAGGTGAAAGGCGCGCGGTGACTCGCGAAAACCAGGAGCGCGAAGAACGCTTCCGTCGTGAGCAGGCCACTCAGGAAGCAGAGCTGAACCGACTGCGGCGCGAAGTCACCGCCGCCGAGCAAGAAGCCTCGCGCCTGGAAAACCTGCGCGACCAGCTAGATCGGGAACTCGAAGAACTACGCGCCACCCTGTCCGAGCGCCAGGGCGAATTTGGCGAGCTGTTCGGTGTGGCTCGAGCCGCCGCTGCCGACCTCAACGAAAACCTGTCTGACTCACTGATCTCAACCCAGTTACCCGATCGCGGTGACGCCTTGTCAAGAATGGCCCAGTCCGGTTCGCTGCCTACGATCGAGGAACTCGAGTACCTCTGGTTTACAATGCTTCAAGAGGCGAGCGAACAGGCCAAGGTGGTTCGCTACGAAGCGCCCGTCATCCGCGGCGACAACCAGTCAGTCAACGAAACGGTCGTTCGCATCGGCCCGTTTACCGCCTTTACCGAGCGCGGTTTCCTGATTCCCCGTGACGGCACGCTGCGTTACCTGGTTCGCCAGCCCGGCGGCGGTGCGGTGCGTGCGGCCCGTGATGTGTACAGCCACTCCGGTTCAGGTGTCGTCCGAGGTTTGATTGACCCCTCTCTCGGCCAGCTGCTTGGAATGGTCGTCGAAACCCCGAACCTGCAAGAGCGTATTGCCCAGGGTCGCGGCATTGGTTATGCAATCATCATTGTTGCGGCTTTCGGTATTCTGCTGGCCCTGTTCCGCTGGTTGATGCTATCCATTACAGCCATGCGCGTCCGTGCCCAGATGAAGTCTTCGACGCCATCGAAAGGCAATCCATTGGGTCGGATTATGCAGGCTTACGAGGAAAACCGAACCGAAGACCTCGAAACCCTGCAGATGCGCCTGGACGACGCTGTTCTGAGAGAGCTCCCGAAACTGGAAAGCGGACTGAACATCGTCAAGGTCCTGGCGGCTGTGGCTCCGCTCATGGGCCTGCTTGGAACCGTTATCGGCATGATCGTTACCTTCCAGGCAATCACTCTGTTCGGGACCGGTGATCCGAAGCTCATGGCCGGCGGTATTTCGCAGGCATTGGTGACCACCGTGCTCGGCCTGATTGCCGCTATTCCGCTGTTGCTGCTGCATGCCTTTGCTTCAGGAACGGCGCGGCGCCTGGGTCAGGTGCTTGAGCAGCAGTCGATTAGTCTGGTGGCCGAGCCGGACACAGATCAGCGCTGATGTGCTGCACCACCACTGAGGTGACCAACCAGTGTTAGATTTTCTGATACCAGCCAACGTCATCGATGTCATCGGCGGTTTTCTAAACGCCGGTGGCCCGGTGGTGGTGGCCTTGCTTGCCAGCACCTTCCTGATGTGGCTCCTGATTACCGAGCGAGGGCTTTACTTTCTGTTCGCCCATCGGCGTCTGATGGGGCAGACTGAGGAGTCCTGGAATAACCGAGATGAACGCAGCAGTTGGGAGGCCTATGCCTACCGCGAGCGACTCATCTCCCAGGTGAGAATCGAGAACCAGAAGCACCTGAATGTGATCAGGGCATTGATCTTGATTACGCCCTTGCTCGGACTATTGGGCACGGTCACGGGCATGCTTGAAGTGTTCCAGGTCATCGTCGATACAGGAGCCTCGAATGCTCGCCTGATGGCCTCCGGAATTTCTCGGGCCACGATTCCGACCATGACCGGACTGGCCGTTGCCCTGACCGGCGTCCTTGCGATCAATTACCTGGAACGGAAGCATGTGCGTTCGATTGCCAGACTCTCACAGGGTCTCAAGGTGGAGGCTGGCCTGGGCCACGGGGTCCGTCGGCGCTTGTCGGGGTCATCGCTAGAGGCCGGAGAAGTCGACATCACCCCGCTGCTGGATATCGTATTCATTCTCCTGATTTTCTTCATCGTTACCGCGACCTTCCTCGACGAAATTGGCATCGGTGTCAACACGCCGGACGAAACGCCACCAGAAGAACTTCAGCGGCCGCCGCCCACCATGATCCTTAACGTCCGTAACGATGGTTTTGTGATGGTCGATGATGTGCGTCTGGCCGACCCGCGTTCGGTGACGCCCATTGTTGAGGCATTCCGGGCTGAAAATCCGAACGGTGTCGTTCTGCTCAGTGCAGCGCGCGACGCGAGAGTTGAAACTACTGTGCTGGTTTTGGATCAAACACGTATAGCCGGCGTTGAACCAGCGGTTACCCTGCAGGCTAGATGACGATGCCGTCGAGGACGAGAAAACATGCTTAGACAACGAAGGACAACTCAGGAAGACGAAGGCGACGTTAACGTTACGCCTTTGCTTGACATCGTTTTCATCATGCTGATTTTCTTCATCGTCACGGCAACCTTCATCAAGGAACCCGGAGTGACGGTTCAGCGGCCCCCTGCCGATAGTGCGGAGGAGCAGCGGCTAGTATCGGTGCTGGTTGCCATTGATTCCGACAATCGAATCTGGATTAACCGCGATGAAACACCACTGGAAGGGGTTAGAGTGGCTGTGGAGCGCCTGCGCCGCGAAAATCCACGCGGCAGCGCCGTCATTCAGGCCGACGGCGACGCCGACAGCGAATACCTCATCGAGGTGTTGCAGCAGATCCGCAACGCCGGTGTTGACGAAACCATTGCTGTGTCGACGAGGCGATCATGAACGACTTCTTGCGCATCGCAACCGGACTGCCGGGCGCGATCATCATCACTACGATTATTTTCCTGTTGTTGGCTTCGGTCATTGCGCGCCATCAGGATGTCGAGCTGACCGACGATATTTCGGTTCAGATCAATGTTTTGAGGCAGTTGGAAGACCGCACGACCCAACGAATGGAAGATTTCCAACGACCCGTACTTGACCAGCCACCGCCGCCACCGCCGGTAGTTAGCGACCCGTCATTCCGGCCATCCATAACGGCCACGATGGGAGCGATGCCGGATATGGGTGCAGGAGATCTCGACATCGGAACCGGCTTCAATCCAGACCGTGACGCCCAGCCACTCGTTCGAATACCGCCCGAATATCCCGGCCGCTGCTTCAGCGGCGCGCGCCCTCTGGAAACGGTGGTCGTTGAATTCGACGTGACACCTGAGGGCACGGTCGTCAATCCACGCGTGGTTGAAACGACCAGCTCCTGTTTCAACCGTGCCGCCATGCGCGCCGTTGAGCGCTGGCGCTACCAGCCGCGCATCGTCAACGAAGTCGCGCAGCCGCGGTTCGGAGTAAGAACAGCCATTGACTTTGCATTGGAGTGATGCCTGTGAGCATGCAGTCAAAAAAACTTTTATCAGCGATCGGCCTGCTATTGGCAGGACTTGGCCTGTTGATCACTTCGGCCAGCGCAAGCCAGTCCTTGAGCCCGCCAGTGGCCCGCGACCTGCTGGCTGCCTATGAGCTGTTGGAAGAGGAGAAAATTCCCGAGGCGTTGGTCAAGCTCAATGAGCTGATGGCGAACCGGGGCGACAACATGACGGGCTTCGAGCGGGCCTCGGTTTTACAAATTCGCGGTTCGGCACATGTCCAGGAAGATATGCTGAGCGAAGGCCTGGACGATTTCGCAGCCGCGCTCGAAACCGGCGCATTGCCCAGTGAGCAGAACGAACGCCTGCGTTTCAATCTGGCCCAGCTGTATTTCGCTACCGAGCGCTATGAGGAAGCAATTCGCTTCTTCAACCGCTGGCTGGAGGGCGACGTTCAGCCATCGGCCAACACCTTCTTCATGCTTAGTGCTTCGCATTACAACCTTGAACAACTCGAAGAAGCACTGCCGCCGATAAACAGAGCAATCGAGTTGAGCGAGGAACCAACACGTCGCTACTTCGAGCTGAAAAATGTCATTCTGAATCAGCTGAATCGAGACGTCCAACGAATTGAGTTGATGAAGCAAATGATTGTCTACTGGCCAGATGAGCTTTCATTCTGGAGACAGTTGACCGCCCTGTATCTTGACCAGGACATGGAGCTCGAGGCTTTCGCCATACTCGAATCGGCCTACCTGTCAGGCCTGATCGAGGACGAGGGGGATATCACGATGCTGGCCCAGTTCTATTCGACCTTCAACAATCCACATCGCGGCGCGAAACTGATCGAAGCAGAGCTGGAGCGCGATCGAGTGGAGCGAAATGTTGATAACCTCCGGTTGTTGTCGCAGCTTTGGAGCCAGGCCCGAGAGCACCGCCGAGCGATACCTGTCCTCCGCGAGGCCGCACGCATGTCGGAAACGGGTGATTTGTTTTACCGACTGGGGCAGGCGCTGCTTGCCGATGAGCGCAATGAAGACGCGCAGGTGGCTTTCGAAAACGCTATTGAAACTGGCGGCATGGACGATGCAACTCTGGCGGACATCTGGATCCTGCTGGGAACCGCCCGTTTCAACCAATCTGGTCCGGGTGACCGTGCCCTGCGTCGCGAGGCGGATCGTGCCTTTGCCGAGGCTGAACGTTTCCCGAGAACGCGCAGCCAGGCACGGGACTGGAGAACCTATATCCGGGCCATCAACGAAACCGAAACCCGTCAGGCCCTGCTTGAGCAGGAGCAGAGTGAACGCCTAGAAGCGGCGGCAGCCGAGCGTTTCCTGCAATCCTGCCGCGCCCTTCAGATCGCCGGCCGCGATCTGTCTGCCGAGTGCCGGGAAGTGCTTGAAGAGGCGGCGGAGGTTCCGCCAACGCAAGGCAATTAAGTTCTAGTGACTTGAGCGGGTATTGGTAGCGACCCAAATTCCAGAACACGGCCCGCTCAGAAAGCGGGCCGTTCTTCTTACTGGCCGGCTAATCATGCTGGCTGAAGTTTCCCCAATGTCGCAGCAATCACAAGACTGATCCAGATCACCCAGACCGGCACCTTCACCCGTGCAATGAGTTGCCGCAGCTTGCGCTCGGCGGTAGGGTCGGCATGACCTTGCGCCACCTTGGCAAACAGCGGACCGAAAGGCCTTAGCTGAACGCGAATGACCAGGCCCAGAAACATGATCAGGGCCATGATCCCCAGCTTGGCCGCCAGCCAGGGAACAGCCGCAAACGGTTCCCATCCAGACCACAGCGCCAAGGCCGAGATCAGCAGGACCAGGAGGACCAGGATGCGCAGGCCAAAGTCGATCTTGCCCAACCAAATGCCCAGAGGCGAATCCTCCAGGTGAAACACGGCCCACGTCAGAGCCAGCCAGGCCAGCAGCGCCGGCCACAGCCACCACCAGCCCACGGTCGGTTGCGGCAGCCACACGCTGGTGGCTAGCCCCAAGCCGGTCAGCAAGGTCAGAATCAGGGCCGTTCGCGGCACCATGTCCAATAGCAGCATCGCTCTGGCCGCGTACACCCGAACCGATGTCGGCTTGGTATCATCGACGATTGCACCGCTGATGTAGTACACAGCCAGATCCGTACCCAGCCAGTAGGCGATCACCAGGATATGGGCCAGCGCCCAGAGTTCGTAACTCATCGTTCTAGCGCTCCAACTTCTACCAGTTCAATGCGCTCGCCGTCCGGACCCAGCAGCACGGTGAGCGGACAGCGACCGAAACCAGGTACCGAGATCGATGGAATTCGCCTGGTGCCGTGTGCGCCCAGCGGCTTCAACGCCTCGAGAACGATGGAAGCATCAGTGGTCAGCAATGAAAACGACAGCGGGCCATGATTGGGCGGAATCGCCCGCTCGATAACGGGCTTAGGTGCCGGCAGGCCGGTGTCCAGGTAGGCAAACATCTCGACCCGCCCGGGCACTATCTCGGCATCCTTCATCAGGTTGACGTTGTGGATCCTGACCGGCCGCTCCACGCCCAGCATATCGCTCAAACCCTCGAAATCCAGCACCCGGTCGAACAGCTCGCGAAAGCCCATGGCCTGATAGAAACGGCGACTTTTGGCCACATCGGCCACGGCCAGGGCAACGGTCTGGATCACGCTGACCGGCGTCGACAAAGGACCGCGCAGCTCCCCGCCGCGGGCGTAGCTGAACAGATCAAGCTGAGTGCCGTCGGGGTCGGCGCTCATCGAGTCATAGACATGGACTTGGTCGCTCACTTCCCAGAAATGCGGCTGCTCACCCGCTTCACCGCCGTGGTTGCGGATCAGTTGCAGCTGCTGATGGATATCCTGGCAGCGAAAATTCAGGGCGTAGGCGCCGGTTGCCGTCAGCCGATCAGCCTTGGACCAGATCGGTTTGCCGGGCGTTCTTGCGGCCACCAGTCGAATGCGACCACGGCCGGAATCGTCGGCGGCGAGGATGGCGTATTCCAGCGCCAGATCGGGATGGAACTGCCACAGCGGTGCCAGGCCCGGGTCGACCTGACCGCGTTCTTCGCAGCGATAGCCCAGGGCCTGCTCATAGAATTCCACGGAGCGGTCAAGCTGGCTGACGCCGAGCGTTGCCATGCGAACTTCGCTGAGTAAGGGGGCCAGATCGTTCATGAATGGATGGTCTCCGCGTTGGGTGAGGTGCCAAGGATTTCGACGGGAAGATTCAAGGCCTGTAGCCGATTTTGGTCAATCGGCGCCAGGCAATCGGCCAGCAGTGAGTTGAACGCGCGGCCCAGGCCAATCAGGGTGACGGCATTGGCATGGATCTGGTCCACCGCCGGCGCATCACCTGGCCGACGGTTTTCGGCGGTGGCCGCTTGCCAGGGTGGAAACAAGTGACACTCGCGTTCCCACTGCCAGGCTTCGAGCAGATGGCCGCCGGCCGGCCTTGGCGTCATATCGGGCAGATGGGCGAGCAGCCTGTCGCGTTGTTCACGGTTTATCAGCCACGGCTTAACCAGGACCAGCTGGCTGACCCGCCCTGCCAGTTGACCGGCCAGCGACACGGCTAGACTGCTGCTGCCGGCGTGGCTTTCGATCACCAGGGGCAACCGGGGGGCCAGCTCGTCGACCAGGTGGGTTAAAGCCGCCAGCAGGTATTTTTGTGAAAGTGCCCGAGAGGGCCATTCGGCAGAAGCGCCGTGGCCGGGCAGGTCGGGCTGTAGCATCAGCGTGTTCCGGTCCGTCGTCACCCTGGGCAGCGGTGCCTGGCCCAGACCATGGACCACCAGCCTGCAGCACTTCGGTTGCGCTACTGGCTGGTGCATCCAGCAGGCAAGCTCGCCGGCCTCGGTGGCCATGACGATTCGCTGCCAGCCAGGCCCGGAGGGTGGAATTTTTATCGTTTGAACAGGGCCGTTCCACCTGGCCAGCTCAGCGTCAATCTCGGCCCATAGCGCTTCTCGGTCAGGCAGGGCGGGCGCGTTGATGTGGTCGGGCAAGG
>SKKV01000082.1 GCA_007123575.1 Wenzhouxiangella sp. | reverse complement strand
TTCGATCTCTGATTCGATCTCTGATTCGATCTCTGATTCGATCTCTGATTCGATCTCTGGCTCGACCGCTTGCGCCCAGACCAGGGTCGCCCCGAACAAAAAAGCAAGGCAAGTTAGCACCTTCATCGAGATTTTCATTCAACTTACCCCTTTAACTCAATGATTATGGGATGTTTTAGAGACGCACTTGTTTGCTGGATACTATCATAGACTTGTTGGTAGCGCCATCTTGAGGATCTGGGCCTGGGTCTCGCTCGCTGTTTGCAAGGTCGAGCCGGGCTGAACGGCCACTGGACAGACGGCCAGACCGATGATCGCGCCGTCAGCCGTGGCCATGCTGTCGACCACCGCTCCCCCTTCGTTGCCTGCCTGATCGATAAGTCGGGCGCCGGGGGCAGGTGGCTGGATGGCGTGATCGTCAAGCGTGAATCCCAGCAGATGGCGCTTGACCTTGCCCAGGTAGTGCACTCTCGCGACGACCTCCTGGCCGGGAAAGCAACCCTTGGTGAAACTCAGCCCCCCATTGTCCTCCAGGCCGAGAAACTGGGGGAGATGTTGTCCCGATGAGGCTGGTTGGAGCCAGGTAATCGGCGTTTTGATATCGGCGCGGCGCCAGCGCTGGACCAGCCCCGGTTGATCTGGGGCCTGATCATTATCCAGCGCCAGAAAGCGCTTCTCGGGGCCAGGCATGATCGAAGCCCCTTCGAATTCGGAAAAGCTGCCGCGCGCACCAATGACGGGTCCGAATTGCACCTTGTGGCCGATTGAAAACATCCGCAGACGGTCCACCAACTGACTTTGGCTGGTGGGGATGACCAGCTCTACCCGGTCTTCATCGCCTTTTGCGAGAATAACTATCAAGCATCGGCCCTTGATATCGCACCAGGCACCTGGACGCCAAGCTTGCGGTTCGATCAGGCGTGCGTCGAAGGTGAACTGGTTTTGGCAAAACGCCATCGCGTCCGGGCCTTCCAGATGAAATCCGGATAGATAAGGAATATCGAAAGTATTTGTCATTTGAACTGGGACAGTCACCAATCAAGAGGTACAATTCCATTATGTCGGAACCAAAAAGCAAGCAACAATCCGGCTCGACCGTTAACACACAGAACCAGCCCACTCGAGAAAGTTCCAAGGGGCCTCGAGAAGTCGGGGGTCGTAAGGACGGCCTGGAGCCTACCCGATACGGTGACTGGGAGAAGAACGGTCGCTGTATCGATTTTTGACGAAATCATCAAAGTACACACAAGCGAGACAAAAAATGGCGACGGATAACCGACCGCTCTCTCCGCATCTACAGGTCTATCGGCCGCAATTGACCTCGGTGCTGTCCATTTCTCATCGAATCACCGGCATCGTGCTCAGCGCAGGCTCGGTCGTGGTGGTGTTTTGGTTGCTGGCCCTGGCTAGCGGGCCGGAACGATTCGACCAGCTGACCAGTGCACTGGCCCACCCGGTGGCGCTGCTTGGACTGGCGGTCTGGAGTTTTTGCCTGTTTTTCCATCTATTGAACGGCATCCGGCATCTGTTCTGGGACGCCGGCTGGCTGCTCGACCTGCGCGGTGCCTACGCTTCGGGCTGGGCGGTGGTCATTTTGTCCGTCATCCTGACCGCCGCCATCTGGGGAGGATTGCTATGAACCTGCGTAACCCCCTGGCCAATGCCCACAACCACGGCGCTGCCGGCGATGGCGTCAGCCATTGGTGGTCACAGCGCTTTACCGCCATCTTGCTGGCCCTGTTGACCGTTTGGCTGGTCTACGCCCTGGCCTCGCTGGTTGGCGCAGACCATGCGGCGGCCAGTCAGTGGTTGTCTTCGCCGTTCAACGCGGCCATGGCGATTCTGTTCGTTGTGACCTCGCTCTACCACGGCAAGCTCGGCCTGCAGGTGGTGATTGAAGACTACATTCACCAGCGGTTTGCGGAGGTCTCCCTGCAGGTGCTGGTCAAACTGGCGACCATCATCGGCGGCCTGCTTGCCGTTATCGCCATTCTGAAAGTGGCTTTTGGAGATTGATTTTGAGCAAGTCCTACGACATTACCAAGCACGAGTACGACGTTCTGGTGATCGGCGCCGGCGGCGCCGGATTGCGCGCCACCATGGGCCTGGCTGCGACCGGCCTGACCACCGCCTGCATTACCAAGGTGTTTCCGACCCGCTCGCACACGGTGGCCGCCCAGGGCGGGATGAGTGCCGCGCTCGGCAACATGGGCGAGGATGACTGGCGCTGGCACATGTATGACACGGTCAAGGGCTCCGACTGGCTCGGCGACCAGGATGCAATCGAGTACATGTGCCGCGAGGCCATCCCATCGGTGATCGAGCTGGAGCACTTCGGCGTGCCTTTCTCGCGTACCGAAGACGGCAAGATTTACCAGCGTCCCTTCGGTGGCATGACGACCCGCTTTGGCGAAGGTACGGCCCAGCGCACCTGCGCTGCCGCCGACCGCACCGGACATGCCATCCTGCACACGCTCTACCAGCAGTCGCTGAAGCACGACGCGCAGTTTTTCATCGAGTACTTCGCCCTTGACTTGATCATGGACGACGGCGTCTGCCGCGGCGTCCTGGCCTGGGATCTGGCCACGGGCACCCTGCACGAATTCCGCGCCCATGCCGTTATTCTGGCCACCGGCGGTTACGGTCGCGCCTATTTCTCCTGCACCTCGGCCCATACCTGTACCGGCGACGGCAACGGCATGGTCCTGCGCGCCGGTTTGCCGCTGCAGGATATGGAGTTTGTCCAGTTTCACCCCACCGGCGTCTACGGCGCGGGCTGCCTGATTACCGAAGGCGTGCGCGGGGAGGGCGGTTATCTGACCAACTCCGAAGGCGAGCGCTTCATGGAACGCTACGCACCCAACGCCAAGGATCTGGCCTCGCGCGACGTGGTGTCCCGCTCCATGACTATCGAGATTCGCGAAGGACGCGGTGTCGGCGGCAAGAACGACCATATTCACCTGAACCTGCAGCACCTCGGCGGTGATGTGATTCACGAGCGCCTGCCCGGCATTGCCGAAACCGCGAAGATTTTCGCCGGCGTCGACGTCACCAAGGAGCCGATTCCGGTACTGCCTACCGTGCATTACAACATGGGCGGTATACCGACCAACTACCACGGCGAAGTCGTCACCCTGAAAGACGGCGACCCCGACGCGGTCGTGCCCGGCCTGTATGCCATTGGCGAGGCGGCCTGCGTTTCCGTGCATGGCGCCAACCGCCTCGGCTCGAACTCGCTGCTTGACCTGATCGTGTTTGGTCGGGCCGTGGCAAAACGCTGCGGTGCAACGATCAAGCCGGGCCAGTCGCACAAGACCTTGAGCAAGGACATCGTCGACAGCCTGGTTGGCGAATTTGATCGCGTTCGCCATGCCTCGGGCGACACGCCCACGGCGACGATTCGCGACCAGATGCAGCAGGTGATGCAGGAAGACGCGGCCGTGTTCCGTACCTCCGAGTCGCTGAAAAACGGCTGCGAGCGGATTGCCAAGGTCAACGCCGAGTTTGAAAGCGTCAAGGTCAGCGACCGTTCCATGGTCTGGAACTCGGACCTGGTCGAAACCCTGGAGCTGCGCAACCTGCTCGGCAACGCCGTGACCACCATGGTGTCTGCCGAAAATCGCAAGGAAAGCCGCGGCGCCCACGCTCATGAAGACTATCCGGATCGAGATGACGACAACTGGCACAAGCACAGCTTGATCTGGATGGACGAGTCCGGCAAAACAAAGCTCGACTACCGCCCGGTTCACATGTACACCTTGAGTGACGACGTCGAGGTCGTTGCGCTGAAAGCGCGGACTTACTGAACCGTCGGAAACCAAAAAGACCAGGACAGCATTACGACTAACCATGGCACACTTCAGACTCCCGAAGAATTCGAGAATTGGCAAGGGTCAGCATTTTCCAGCGCCGGAAGGGGCGAAGCGGACCAAGACCTTTCGCATCTATCGCTATGACCCCGACAGCGGCGAAAACCCGCGCGTCGACTCCTACGATATTGATCTCGACCAGTGCGGCCCGATGGTCCTGGATGCCGTGGTCAAGATCAAGAACGAGCTTGACCCGACACTGACCTTCCGCCGTTCCTGCCGAGAGGGTATCTGCGGTTCCTGCGCATTCAACATCGATGGCACCAATACTCTCGCATGCACCATGGCCATCGACGACATCAAGGGCGATGTCAAGATCTACCCGCTGCCGCACATGCCGGTGATCAAGGACCTGGTGCCGGACCTGACTCACTTCTATGCCCAGTACGCGTCGATCAAGCCCTGGATTCGCACCCAGAGCCCGGCGCCGCCGGACAAGGAGCGCCTGCAGTCGCCACAAGATCGCAAGCAGATGGACGGCTTGTACGAGTGCATCCTGTGTGCCTGCTGCTCGACCTCCTGCCCCAGCTACTGGTGGAACGGCGACCGCTACCTGGGCCCGGCCATTTTGCTGCAGGCCTACCGCTGGCTGGTCGACTCGCGCGACGAGGCTACCGGCGAGCGGCTGGATGATCTGGAGGACCCGTTCCGCCTGTATCGCTGCCATACCATCATGAACTGCACCCGGACTTGCCCCAAGGGCTTGAACCCGGCCAAGGCCATCGCGGAAATCAAGAAGATGATGCTGGCCCGCCGCGGCCTGTAGTCCTTTTAATCCGGTGAACGACCCGCATTCACCCTCGGCCCTGCGCTGGCGCTGCCGGCGCGGCATGCGCGAGCTTGATGTGCTGCTCACCCGCTGGTTGGACCAGCGCCATGCCGAGGCCGGCCCGGCAATGCAGCAGGCCTTTATCGATCTACTGGCCTGCGAAGATGATCAGCTCTGGGACTGGCTGCTGGGCCGCGCCGAACCGCCGGCTAATCTCCAGGCCCTGGTAACAGGGATTCAGCGGCTCGGTGAAACCAGCCAATCAGGCTAGACCTTTACCAGTGGGGCCGGCCCCGCGTACGGCCGGGGTTGTTCTGGTCCTGACGCTACTGGCCGTTCTGGCCGCGTCTTTCAACCAGTTCCCACTGTTTATCCGCCTGCTTCTCGCCGCGCTGGTGCTTACCTATGGTGTTACCACTGCCTACCGCTTGCTGCGGCCGCGTCTGAGGGCCGTGGTGTTACATGCTGACGGGCTGGGCGTGGTTGGCAAGCGCGGGTCCGGCCGGGACCGGGTGCCGGTTGCACGCTGCTTTGTCAGCCCTTGGTACGTTGGCGTAGGCAGCTGGCGATCCGGCCTGGGCTTGTTCCGAGAACAAATGGCCCCGGACGACTTCCGCCGTCTTTGCGTTTACCTGCGCCAGGGACAGCCGCGTTGAGAGTGGCTTGGTTCTCTGTAGCCGGGCATAGACATCCCTTGCCGAGCACGTAGGTCAAAAACATGGGTTCACGCAAAGACGCCAAGGCGCAAAGAATTGTTCATTCTTTTTCTTGGCGTCTTCGCGTCTTTGCGAGCCAAAGATTTTTTCAGTTCCAAATCAGCCGGATGAATTTGGCTCGACGAGTGAACGGCGGGCAGCGTGCCAAGCCGAGTGCGGTCTGGCTGCCGTGATCGGATAGACTGGAGGCGAGTTGAATCAGCAAGGGCGGCAACCGACACGATGGATCTCCACAAGTATCTTCAGGCCATGGTCAAGCACGAAGCCTCTGACCTGTTTTTCAGCGCCGGTGCACCGGTCGGCATCAAGATTCACGGCAAAACGCGATTTCTCGGTGAGCACCGGCTAAGCTCTGCCGAATCCCGGCAGCTCGCGTTTTCGATCCTGACTGACAAGCAAAGCGCCGAGTTCGAGCGCGAAATGGAGCTGAACCTGGCCCTGGCCCTGGACGGCATTGGCCGTTTTCGGGTCAATGTGTTTCGTCAGCGCGGGTCAGTGGCCATGGTGGTGCGCCACATCAAGGCCGAGATTCCCTCGATTGAAGAACTGAACCTGCCGGTTCAACTCAAGGAACTGGTGATGGCGCCGCGCGGGCTGGTGCTGGTGGTCGGCTCCACCGGTTCGGGCAAGTCAACCACGCTGGCATCAATGATCGACTACAGGAACGAAAACCGCACCGGCCACATCCTGACCATCGAAGACCCGATCGAGTTCTTGCATACCCACAAAAAATGCATCGTCGACCAACGCGAGGTCGGGCTGGATACGCACAGCTATGCCAGCGCCCTGAAAAACGCCATGCGCGAGGCACCGGATGTGATCCTGATTGGCGAAATCCGCGACCGGGATACCATGCAGCACGCCATTGCCTACGCCGAAACCGGTCATCTGTGCCTGTCGACGCTGCACGCCAACAACGCCAACCAGGCCCTGGACCGGATCATCAACTTCTTCCCGGAATCGGCGCACCAGCAGCTTTTCGTCGATCTGTCGCTGCACCTGCAATCGATCATCAGCCAGCGCCTGGTGCCCAGCGTTGACGGCTTGCGCGTGCCCGCCGTCGAGCTGCTGATTCGCACTCCGTTCGTGGCCGACCTGATTCTCAAGTCCGAGATCAGCGGCTTGAAAGATGCGATGAAAGAGGGTAGCCAGCACGGCATGCAAACCTTTGATCAGTCGCTGTTCGAGCTGTACAAAGCCGGCAAGATCAGCCCCGAGCAGGCACTGGAACACGCCGACTCGCGCAACGACCTGGGCCTGAACATTCGCCTTCATGCCGGTGCCGGGAACGTCCCGTCCGAGTGGGACTTGCAGGACTCCTGACCGGGCTTAGGGGTTGATTTTGCGAAGGTGCTGTCCGACTACCAGCCAGGATCCGAGAATGCCGAACAGGCCGCTGCCGACAATCAGCAAGGCGGTGACTTCCGGGGCCGGTGGAAAAAGCTGAAAGTCCGTATGGTAGCTGCCGCTCAAGCGCGCCACCGGCGCTGACAGCACGATCAGGCCGATGCGAATGAACAGCCAGGCCAGGAAACCGCCCAGCAGCCCGTACCAAAGGCCCGAATACAAAAACGGCCGGCGGATAAATGCCGCTGTTGCCCCAACCAGGGCCATTACCTCGATCTCTTCGCGCCGGTTCTGAATATCCATCCGGATGGTGTTGGCGATGATGAAGGCCACGCCAATCGCGAACAGCACCGCCAGCAGGCTGATCAACTGCTGGATCACAGCCAGGATGGCATCCAGCCGCTCCAGCCACTGCAGGTCAACAATCACCAGGTCTATGCCTGCTTCACGCTCCAGCCGGCTGGCCAGCGTGGCAACCACCACCTCGCTTTCAGGCGTGATTTCCAGCACCCAGGGCAGTGGGTTGTCGGTGATCTGCTCGCCCAGATCACCCAGGTTCAGCTGACCGGAAAGCTCGACCAGGCCGGCTTCCGGGCTGATCGGGTCCACGGCCGCGATTTCTGGCCAGGCGGTCAAGCGGCTGGTCATGCGCTGGGCCTGGTCGCTGCTGATCTCAGGTTCCAGAAAAACCGACAGCGTATCCAGCCGCTCCCAGCCCTGGCCGATGCGCTCGACGTTGTCGATGGTCACATGCAGGGCCGTGGGCAGGGTCAGGGCCACGGCCAGCACGATCACGGTCATGCTCGAGGCGATTGGCTGCCGGGTCAGAGAGCCCAGCGACGATAGCAGGCTGAAGGCATGCCGCCGCGCCCAGGCACGCAGGCCGGCGGCACCAGGCAAGGACTCGTAACCGCTACGTCGTGCGCTACGCGCCATCGGCTTCTCCGGCCAGCCGGGCTCGGGCCGGCAGATCGTCGACCATTTCTCCGCCTTTCAGCACCAGCACGCGCTGGCCGAGCTGGCGGATCAGCTCCAGGTCGTGGCTGGCGATCAGTACGGTCACGCCCAGCTCGTTCAACTGCAGGAAATAGCGCATCAGATCGGCCGACATGTCCGGGTCGAGATTGCCGGTCGGCTCATCGGCCAGAATCAGCGGCGGCTTGGTGATGATGGCCCGGGCAATACCGACGCGCTGCTGCTCGCCGCCGGAAAGCATTGGCGGAAACATCTTCTCCTTGTCCAGCAGCCCGACCTTGTCCAGCGCCGCGCGCACCCGGCGCCGAATCTCACCGTAGGACAGCCCGGCAATCATCAAGGGCAGGGCGACGTTGTCAAATACGCGCTTGTCCGACAGCAGGCGATGGTCCTGAAAGATCACCCCGATGCGCCGGCGCAGATAGGGAATATGCCGCCGCGCCAGCTTGCCCACATTGCGCCCCTCGAAAACCACCTGCCCGCGACTGGGCCGCTCCAGCAAGGCAATCAGCCGAAGCAGCGTCGACTTGCCAGCGCCGGAATGCCCGGTCAAAAACGCCAGCTCCCCCCGCCCCAGGCTGAAATTGACATCACTCAGCGCCTGAATCCCCCCCGGATAGCGCTTGGCCACATGCTCAAAGCTGATCATTGGGCACGCTCAAAAATGGCTGTCCGAGCCAGAACATAAAATGTTCTCGCAAAGGCGCGGAGGCGCAAAGGAAAAGCAAAGCTACAGACCATTGACGATTCTGATAATGCCGTTTTTCATGAGTGATTCGCTAAAGTTTAGGAGAAAACCGAGCTTGAGCCGGGTCAGCTTAAGGTATGTCAGTAGCTGCTTTTTGTGAGAGTTGTTCAAGCTCTCGACACTTTTCAATTCAAGAATAACTTTCGATGCCACAATCATATCCGCACGAAAGCCTTCTTCAAAAACCAAATCGCGATAGCGAATGGGGATGGCTTCCTGACGCTGCACTTCAAGCCCAGCGTCCTGCAGCTCATGGGCCATTACAGCTTCATAAACCGATTCCAGCAGGCCTGGTCCAAGTTCACGATGCACCTTGATCGCGCTATCGACCACAATCTTGCCAATCTCGTTTTCTGTCACTGTTTGCTGCCCCAGTTTGGCCATACGCTCTTGGGTAACATTCTTCCGGAAATCAATCTGAGTATTTTTTGTTCTCGCCAAGGCGCAAAGGCGCAAAGGAAAACCAAAAAAAACAATGGTTAAGCTTAATATTTTCTCGCCAAGGCGCAAAGGCGCAAAGGAAAACCCTAAAAAACTATTGGTTTAATTTCTTCTTTGCGTCTTCGCGTCTTGGCGAGAGCTCAATAATTTTTGTTTTATTCTCTCCTTTGCGCCTTTGCGTCTTGGCGAGAAAATAACAAACTTCAAGCCAACAGCTGGCTCATGCTCAAAATCGGCAGCATGATCGCCAACACGATATACAAAACCATCAACCCCACCATCAGAATCAACGCCGGCTGCAACACGGCCAGCAACACCGTGGTGGCCGACTGCAGGTCGCGTTCCTGGATGGCGGCGGCGTGTTCCAGCATCGGCGCCAGTTCGCCACTTCTTTCCCCGCCGGCAATCAAACGTCGCGCCATCGGCGGCAGCCAGGAGGAATGTTCCAAAGCGCGGGTCAGCGAAACCCCTTCGCGCACCTGCGCGGCAGCACGCTCGATATCCCGGCGCACCACCGTGTTCTGCACCACGCTGCCGGCCACCCGCAAGGCCTCGACCAGCGGCACGGCGCTGGCGGTGAGAATGGCCAGGGTGCGGGTAAAGCTCGCGG
>SKKV01000136.1 GCA_007123575.1 Wenzhouxiangella sp. | reverse complement strand
GAAAGATTGCTCAAGCGGGACCGCGAAGACCTGATCGGACGCAACGTCTGGACGGAGTTTCCGGAAGCGGCGGGCACGATATTCGAGGAGAACTACCGCCACGCGATGGAGACGGGCGAAGCGGTGGCTTTTGCCACCTGGTACGAACCACTGTCAACCTGGTTTGAAGTCCGTGCCTACCGGGTCGCCGGTGGCCTGGCCGTGCACTACCAGGACACAACCCAACGGCGCCGGGTAGATCAGCAGTTGCGGCTGCTGCAAAGCGCCATCGAACATATTGACGATGTCGTCCTGATAACAGAAGCCGAGCCGCTGGACGAACCGGGGCCGCGGATCGTCTACGTCAACCACGCCTTCGAACGCCTGACTGGATTTCATCGCGACGAGGCAATTGGCGGCACCCCACGCATGCTCCAGGGCCCAGAGACCGAAAGCGCAGAGCTGGATCGCATTCGCCGTGCGCTTGCCACCGGGCAACCGGTTCAGGCCAAGCTGAAGAACTATCGCAAGAACGGCCAAAGCTACTGGCTGGAAATCGGTATCGCACCGCTGATCGATGGCAGCGGAACCACGACCCACTACGTCGCAGTCGAGCGGGACATCACCCTACGTCTGGAGATGGAAGAGCAGTTGCGCCAGGCGCAGCGACTTGAATCCGTGGGCCATCTGACCGGCGGTATCGCGCATGATTTCAACAACCTGCTAACCGTCATCATTGGCAACGCCGAGCTACTGGCCGAGAGCACAGGCGACGACACTGACCAGCAGCAGCTCGCGAAAATCATTGCTACGGCCGCCCAGCGCGGTGCCAAGCTGACCCATCGACTGCTGGCCTTTGCCCGGCGCCAGGCGCTTGACCCGCACCCGGTGGACGCCAACCTGCTGATTGCCGGCATGGACGACTTGCTGCGCCGCACCCTGGGCGATGACATTGAAATCGAACTGGCCCGCGGGGCAGGTCTCTGGCAGGCACTGATCGATCCCGGTCAACTGGAAGATGCATTGCTCAACCTCTGCATCAACGCCCGTGACGCCATGCCAAATGGCGGGCGCCTGACCATCGAGACGGCCAATACCCGCATTGATCACGACTACGCCGACATGCACGGCATCAGCCCCGGCCAGTACGTGATGGTGGCTGTTTCCGATACCGGCGAAGGCATTCCCGAAGATCACCTCGACCGCGTCTTCGAGCCGTTTTTCACCACCAAGCGGGAGAACCGGGGTACCGGCCTGGGCCTATCCATGGTCTACGGCTTTGTCAAGCAGTCCGGCGGGCACGTCAAGGTCTATTCCGAAGTGGATCAGGGCACCACGATCAAAATGTACCTGCCCAGATCCCTGGATGCGATAGAACCGGAGGAGCGAAGCCCGGCCCATACTGTCGACAGCAGCGGTAGCGAAACCATTCTGCTAGTCGAGGACGACGAGCTTGTCCGCCGGCACGTCAACGGCCTGCTCAAATCCCTGGGCTACCGGGTGCTGGTCGCATCGGACGGACATTCCGCACTCGGACTGCTGGACAGCCACCCGGAGGTGGCTCTGCTGTTTACCGATGTCGTCATGCCCGGCGGCATGGGCGGCAAGGAGCTGGCCGATCATGCGCTCGATCGACGGCCCGACCTGAGGGTGTTGTTCACTTCCGGCTACACCGAGAATTCCATCGTACACCACGGCCGACTTGACCCCGGGGTGATGCTGTTGAGTAAACCGTATCGCAAGGCCGAACTGGCGCGAGCCATCCGCGAGGCCATAGGCGACCAGGGGGACAACCATGACTGACAAAAAACTGCTGATTCTTGACGATGACCCGTTGATCGGCAGGACCATTGGTGCCATCGCCCGCTCGGTAGACTTTGAGGTTCAGGTCACCATGAATGCGGCCGAGTTCTTCGCCCAACTGGACCAGTGGCAACCGACCCATATCGCTCTGGACCTGGTGATGCCGGACATGGACGGCGTTGAAGTGCTGGTGGAGCTGGCCAGGCGCGAGTGCGCTGCTCGCATCATCATCAGCAGCGGGGTCGGCGCCCGCGTGCTGGATGCCGCCGCTCGCTCGGCCAGTGAGCACGGGCTGCCAATCGCCAGCGTGCTGTCGAAGCCGTTTTCCCCAAAGAACCTGCGTGACCTCCTGGCTGAAGCGACATCCGGACCCACTCACGGCCATCAACAGGACAGCGCGCCAACCCGGCCTGGTAGCGACGTCGAAGACATTACGGTCGAAGAGCTTGAAGCGGCGATGGACCGCCATGAACTCGAGCTGGTCTATCAACCCAAGATGCACTGCCGCGGGGGTAACCTGGCCGGATTCGAAGCACTGGTGCGCTGGAACAGTCCAAAGCGAGGGCTGCTGGCGCCGGCGGCCTTCATACCGCTGGCCGAGGCGAACGGGCTGATTGGCAAGATGACCCGGCAGGTGGTCAGCATGGCCCTGCACTGGTTCGGCGCGGGCTTTCAGCCAGACGACAATACCGATGCCGAGCGCCGGGCCATGCTGGAAAAACTGACCATATCGATCAACCTGTCGGCCCGGTCACTGGACGATGGCGAGTTCATCGAGTTCATCCTCGCCCAGTGCACGCAGGCCGGCGTGGCCACATCCAGCGTGGTGTTCGAGCTGACCGAGACCAGCGCCATGGAAGACCCGGTCGCCTCCCTGGACTTGTTGACCCGCCTGCGCATGAAGGGCTTCAAGCTGTCGATTGACGATTTCGGTACCGGCTACTCGTCGATGCTGCAACTGGTTCGGCTGCCGTTTTCAGAAATCAAGGTTGACAAGTCATTCGTGATGTCGGCCGCGCGCTCGGAGGAATCGCGCACGGTCATCCGCTCCATCGTCGAGCTGGGCCACAGCCTGGGGCTACAAGCCACGGCCGAAGGTGTTGAAGACCAGGCAACCCTGGACTTTCTGCGCGAAACTGGCTGCGACATGGCCCAGGGCTATCATCTGTCGCGGCCGCTGGACAGCGAGCGAGCCCTGGCCTGGGGGCTGCAGTATCTTCAACAAGCCAATTCCTGACGCTACCCGAAATCCAGACAAGCCTCAACCTTGGCGGCAGCCCTCTATACTGGGTGCATGACCAACATCAGGTGCCTGTCCGGCATGAGCACGGAAAGCGATTACCAGCCACCTGAAATCTGGCAGTGGGAAAAGGGCAACGGCGGCAAATTTGCCAACATCAACCGCCCGACCGCCGGGCCCACCCATGATCAATCTCTGCCGCGCGGCAAGCACCCGCATCAGCTCTACTCGCTGGCCACACCGAACGGGGTCAAGGTCACGATCCTGCTGGAAGAGCTGTTGGCAAAGGGCTGTAAAGATGCCGAGTACGACGCATGGCTGATCGACATTGGCGAAGGCGACCAGTTCGGCTCGGACTTCGTGGCCGCCAACCCGAACTCCAAGATTCCGGCTCTGGTGGATTACAGCATGGACCCGCCGCTGAGAGTGTTCGAGTCCGGGGCCATTCTGCTCTACCTGGCCGAAAAATTCGACGCCTTCGTACCCAGTGACTGGGCCAAGCGTACCGAATGCATGAACTGGCTGTTCTGGCAAATGGGGGCTGCCCCCTACCTGGGCGGCGGTTTCGGTCATTTCTACGCCTACGCGCCGGTCAAGATCAAGTATGCGATCGATCGCTTTGCGATGGAAACCAAGCGCCAGCTTGACGTGCTCGACCGTGAGCTGGGCAACAAGCCCTACCTGGTCGGTGACAGCTTTACGATTGCCGATATCGCTGTTTGGTCCTGGTACGGCCAGCTTGCTCTCGGCCGCTTGTACGAGGCCGGTGAATTCCTGCAAGTTCAGGATTACCGCCATGTTCAGCGCTGGGCCGAGGCCATCAAGCATCGCCCGGCAGTCAAGCGCGGGCTGCTGGTTAACAAGGTCTGGGGCGAGGAAAAACGACAGCTGGCCGAGCGCCACAGCGCCGCCGATATCGATGCGGTGCTTGGGAGCTAGTCCAGCAGCCGCTTGCTGAGCCAGTGCACTGGCCAAAGCACCAGAACAATCCAGCCCAATGCCAGCACCGGGAGGTACAGCGCAATTGGAAAAGGCGCCTGGTCCATGCCCAAGGGCGCCTGGACCCAGTTGATATTGCGCTCGGGGTCAGTCAGCCAGAACGACAGGCCCACGACCAGCACCGTCAAGCCGCTCTGGAAGCCCATGGCACGTGCGTCATAGCGCAAGCGCCAGACGGCGAAACCGGAAACCAGGGGCAGCAGCAGGTGATAGAACGACAGCCAGCGGGCCAGGTCTGGAAATTCGGGGTCGAACATGTAGGCGGTTCCGCCAAACGGATGCCAGCCGGTGGCCGCGGCCACGCCGAGATCCAGCCCCCACAGCAGGCCAACCAGGGCCACGGCCAGCCACTGCATGGAAAGCAGCAGGCGATGGTCCAGCCACAAACCGATCAGAATCAGGAAATTGGCCAGGTTACACAGCCAGAAAAAGTTCTGCGGGCCAAGAATGCGGGCATAGGAAACCGCCCAGAACACCGTCCAGGCGGTAAACGCGATCTTCAGCCACAGCGGTAGCCGTGGCGTAGTCACCTCAGATGATCGACGTTGTCGATAAGCAAAGACATCAAGGCAAGCGCCGGTCAGCCTTGCCGAAGCGCCTTGATTGCGGGCAACTCCTTGCCTTCGACATACTCAAGGAAAGCGCCGCCAGCGGTTGAGATGTAGTCAATGCGCTCGGCAACCTTGAACTTCTCGATCGCGGCGATGGTGTCGCCGCCGCCGGCCAGGGTAAAGCCTTCGCAGGCGGCCACGGCATGGGCGATGGCGTGGGTGCCCGAATGGAAGGCGTCGAATTCGAACACACCGACCGGCCCGTTCCAGATCACCGTGCCGGCGCTGCGGATAATGCCAGCCAGGCGACCTGCGCTTTCAGGCCCGATATCCAGGATCATTTCGTCTGCGTGAATACGCTTGACATCGCGCAGCGAGGCGTGCGCTTCCTGGTGAAAGCGCTCGGCGACCAGCACATCGCTGGGCAGCGGAATGCTGGCTCCCTTGGCCTCGGCTTTTTTCATCAGCGCGGCGGCGGTATCGACCAGGTCGGGCTCGTGCAGGGAATTGCCGATCCGGTGTCCAGCGGCGGCCAGAAAGGTATTGGCGATGCCACCGCCGACGATCAACTGATCGACCTTATCAATCAAGGCCTCGAGCACCTGCAGCTTGCCGGACACCTTGGCCCCACCGACGATCGCCACCAGCGGTCGGGCCGGATCGGCCAGGGCCTTGTCCAGTGCACCGACTTCGGCGGCCAGCAGGGGTCCAGCGCAGGCGCTTGGGGCAAAGCGAATCACGCCCTCGGTCGAAGCCTGGGCGCGGTGGGCGGTGGCGAAGGCATCCATCACGAACAGATCGCACAGCGCCGCCATTTTCTTCGCCAGGCCCTCGTCATTGGCCTTTTCGCCTTTCAGGAACCGCACGTTCTCCAGCAGGGCAAGCTGTCCCGGCTGCACATCGACGCCGTCAATCCAGTCATCAACCAGGGCAACGGGTTGACCGAGCAGCTCGGTGAGCTTCTCGGCCACGGGCTTGAGCGAAAACTCAGCCGCCGGCTCACCTTCGGTCGGACGGCCAAGGTGCGACATCACCATCACCGCAGCCCCGGCATCCAGGGCCTGGCGCATGGTCGGCAGCGAAGCCTGGATGCGCGCATCACTGGTCACCTGGCCGTCGCGAATCGGCACGTTGAGATCGGAGCGGATCAAGACCCGCTTGCCCTTGAGATCAAACTGGTCCAGCGTTTTCATCAATAGCACTCAGTTCTAAAACACTTTAGTTTTCTCGCCAAGGCGCAAAGGCGCAAAGAAAACCAAAAACTCATGTTTTCCTTGGCGCCTTCGCGTCTTGGCGAGAACATCGCTTTTTTCACCAGCTAGGCTTTTGCCAATACGGTGGCAGTGTCGAGCATGCGGTTGGAGAAGCCCCACTCGTTGTCGTACCAGCTCAAAACCTTGACCAGGCGACCGCCGGATACCTTGGTCAGCGATGCATCGAACACCGACGAACGCGGGTCGTGGTTGAAGTCAATCGACACCAGCGGCTGATCGTTATAGCCGAGGATGCCCTTGAGCTCGCCTTCACTGGCCGCCTTGACCACGCGATTGACCTCTTCAACGGTGGTGTCACGGCTGGCGATGAAGCTCAGATCCACTACGGATACGTTGATCGTCGGCACGCGCATGGCGAAGCCATCAAGCTTGCCGTCCAGCTCCGGCAGGACCAGACCAACAGCGGCTGCCGCGCCGGTTTTGGTCGGAATCTGGCTCATGGTGGCCGAGCGGGCTCGGCGCAGGTCCTTGTGGAAGACGTCGGTCAGGACCTGGTCATTGGTGTAGGCGTGGATGGTCGTCATCAGGCCTGATTCCAGACCAATGGACTGGTGCAACGGCTTGACCAACGGTGCCAGGCAGTTAGTGGTGCAGGAGGCGTTCGAGACGACGTTGTCATCGGGCCCGATCACGTCATGGTTGACGCCATAGACCACGGTGGGCAGATCCTTGCCGGCCGGGGCCGAGATCAGCACCTTGCGAGCGCCGGCTTTGAGGTGGGCCGAGGCCTTTTCCTTGGAGTTGAAGAAGCCGGTGCACTCCATCACGATGTCCACGCCCATCTCGCCCCAGGGCAGCTGCGCGGGATCGCGCTGGGCCAGCACGCGAATGCGGTCGCCATTGACCACCAGGTGATCGCCGTCAACCTGGACATCGCCGTTGAACTTGCCGTGGGCGGTATCGAAACGGGTCAGGTGAGCGTTGGTTTCGGTGTCACCGAGGTCATTGAGGGCAACGATCTGGATCTCGTCGTTGCGCTGTGATTCGTAGACGGCGCGCAGGACGTTGCGACCGATGCGGCCATAACCATTAATGGCAACTTTGATAGGCATGATTCAGGCTCCGGTTAGTCAGTTGAATGTCACGAGTTCATTGTAGCGCCAGCGCTCAGGCCGCACGGATGGCCGCACGCCCGGCATAGCGTGCTTCCGCGCCCAGCTGTTGCTGGATGCGCAGCAGTTGGTTGTACTTGGCAACCCGGTCAGAGCGGCACAGGGAGCCGGTCTTGATCTGGCCGGCGCCGGTGGCCACGGCCAGGTCGGCAATGGTCACGTCTTCGGTTTCGCCCGAGCGATGCGAAATCACCGTACCAAATCCGGCATCGCGGGCCATGTCGATGGCCTGCAGGGTTTCGGTCAGGGTGCCGATCTGGTTCGGCTTGATCAGGATGGCGTTGCCAATCTGCTCGCTGATGCCGCGCTGGAGAATGCCTGTGTTGGTCACGAACAGGTCATCGCCGACCAGTTGCACGCGCGCACCCAAGCGTTCGGTGAGCAAGCGCCAGCCGTCCCAATCGCTTTCGTCCATGCCGTCTTCGACCGAAATGATCGGGTAGCGTTCGACCAGGTCGGCCAGGTAGTCGACGAAGCCGGCGGCGTCAAATGACCGGCCTTCGGAGTCGAGCACGTAGCTGCCGTTCTGGAAAAACTCGCTCGATGCCACATCCAGGGCCAGGGCCACCTGTTCGCCGGCCTGGTAACCGGCCTCGGCTATCGCCGTCATCAGCAGCTCCAGGGCTTCTTCGTTCGAGCCCAGGTCGGGGGCAAAGCCGCCCTCGTCGCCCACAGCGGTGCTCAGCCCGCGCTGGCGCAGGATGCTTTTCAGGGCGTGGAAAATCTCGGTGCCGGCGCGCAGTGCTTCGGGGAAGTCGGGCAGGCCTACCGGCATGACCATGAATTCCTGGATGTCGACCCGATTGTCGGCATGGGCACCACCGTTGAGGATATTCATCATCGGCACCGGCAGGCTGGGCTGCTGGCCGCCGGTCTCGGCCAGGTGCTGCCACAGGGCCAGGCCGCGAGTTCCGGCGGCGGCGTGGGCCGCGGCCAGTGAAACCCCCAACAGCGCGTTGGCGCCCAGATTTGCCTTGTTGTCGCTGCCGTCGAGTTCGATCAAGCGCTTGTCCAGCGCCGCCTGGTCAGCCACGTCCATACCGTTGAGCGCCTTGGCAATGGTGCCATTGACATTGGCGACGGCCTTGGCAACGCCTTTGCCCAGGTAGCGGTCGTCGCCATCGCGCAGTTCAACGGCCTCGCGCGTGCCCGTCGAGGCACCGGAGGGCACGGCGGCACGGCCCAGATGTCCGCTTTCGGTTCGGATTTCCACCTCGACGGTCGGGTTGCCGCGCGAGTCGAGAATTTCAAGGGCCTGGATGTGGGTGATTTTTGACATCGGATAAGGACAGGGTTCTGGGTTCAGGTTTCAGGGTTCAGTTTTTCTGCTTGACGGCTTGGTCGATGGCGACCAGGGTTTCGAGCAGCGCTTCCATGTCGGACAGGCGCATCGAGTTGGGGCCGTCGCACAGGGCTTTTTCCGGCTCGGGGTGGGTTTCGCAGAACACGCCGGCCACGCCGACGCCGACCGCGGCCCGGGCCAGGACCGGAATGAATTCCCGCGCGCCGCCCGATGACTCGCCCTGGCCGCCGGGCAGCTGCACTGAGTGGGTGGCGTCGAACACCACCGGGCAGCCGGTCTCACGCATGATCGCCAGCGACCGCATATCGGCAACCAGGTTGTTGTAGCCGAACATGTAGCCGCGCTCGCAGACCATGATCTGTTCGTTGCCAACCGCTTGTGCCTTCTCAACCACCCGGGCCATTTCCCAGGGCGACAGGAACTGGCCCTTCTTGATATTGACCGGCTTGCCCAGGCGGGCGACGTTCTGGATGAAATTGGTCTGTCGGCACAGAAAAGCCGGGGTCTGGATCACATCAACCACCTCGGCCACCGCCTCCAGCGGCGTGTCTTCGTGGACATCGGTCAGCACTGGCACGCCAACTTCGTCGCGGACCCGGGCCAGCATGGCCAGGCCTTCGTCAAGGCCTGGCCCGCGATAGCTCTTGACCGAGGTCCGGTTGGCCTTGTCAAACGAGCCTTTGAAAATATAGAGCAGGCCCAGCCGGTCGGTGATTGCCTTGAGATGGGCAGCTACCTCCAGGCACAAATCTTCAGACTCCAGCGTATCGGGCCCGGCAATCAAAAAAAACGGCTGGTCTAGCCCAACCTCGCGTCCGCCCAGCCTCATGCCTCGGCCGCCCTTGCAGCCGATGCAGGTGCGTCGGACTGGCGACGCTTCAAGGCGGCGCGCACGAAGCCTGTGAACAGCGGATGGGCATCACGCGGGGTGGAGGTGAACTCCGGGTGGAACTGGCAGGCCAGGAACCAGGGGTGGTCCGGCAGTTCGATCATCTCGACCAGGGTACCGTCGACGGAAAAACCAGACAGGCGCATGCCGTGCTCGGTCAGCACCTCGCGGTAGCCGTTGTTGAACTCGTAACGATGCCGGTGACGCTCCAGCACTTCATCCTTGGCATAGAGCTTGCGGGCCAGGCTGTTGGGCTCGAGGCGGCAGCGTTGGGCACCCAGTCGCATGGTGCCACCCAGATCATCACCTTCCTTGCGCAGCTCGCGCTGGCCTTTTTCGTCCAGCCACTCGGTGATCAGGCCGATCACGGGGTGCGGTGTATCAGGGTCCATTTCGGTGGAATTGGCCTTATTGAGACCGCACACGTTGCGGGCAAACTCGACCACCGCGCACTGCAGCCCCAAACAAATGCCCAGGTAGGGGATGCCCTGTTCACGCGCATGCCGGATGGCTCTGAGCTTGCCCTCGAAGCCGCGCTCACCGAACCCGCCGGGCACCAGCACGGCATCGACACCGTCCAGCACGCCGGTACCACTCTGCTCGATCTCTTCCGATTCCACCGGCCGAATCTTGACCGCAACCTGGTCCGCCAGGCCGCCGGAGGACAAGGCTTCGTTGAGCGATTTGTAGGCATCGGCATGTTCAACGTACTTGCCGACCATGGCCACGGTCACTTCGTGCTTGGGCCGGGCGCGGCGTTCAACCACTTCCTCCCAGTCCGACAGGTCGGGCGCGTTGGCCTTCAGATTCAGACGGTCGAGCACGATCCGGTCCAGGCCCTGGCGGTGGTAGAACAGGGGAATCTTGTAAATGTTGTCCACGTCCACCGCCGACACCACGGCTTCGGAGGCAACGTTGGTAAACAGCGCAATCTTCTTGCGCTCATCGTCCGACAGCATGCGTTCGCAGCGGCACAGCAGCACGTCGGGCTGAATCCCGATCGAGCGCAGTTCCTTGACCGAATGCTGGGTTGGCTTGGTCTTGATCTCGTTGGCCGCGCGCAGGTAGGGCACCAGGGTCAGGTGCATGAACAGCGCCTGGCGACCGTACTCGTAGCCGAGCTGACGAATCGCTTCGAGAAACGGCAGCGATTCAATGTCGCCGACAGTACCGCCAATTTCGATCAGGGCAACGTCGTAGCCCTCAACGGCCTGGTTGACCGAATCCTTGATCTCGTCGGTGATGTGCGGGATGACCTGGACGGTGGAGCCGAGGTAATCACCACGACGCTCCTTGGCAATGACGTTGGCGTAAATCCGGCCGGTGGTGAAATTGTTGCGCTGGGTCATGCGCGTGCGCACGAAGCGCTCGTAGTGCCCCAGGTCCAGATCGGTTTCGGCACCGTCTTCGGTGACAAATACCTCGCCGTGCTGAAACGGACTCATGGTGCCCGGGTCGACGTTGATGTAGGGGTCGAGTTTGAGCAGGGTCACGCGCAAACCGCGGGACTCCAGAATGGAGCCCAGCGAAGCGGCTGCGATGCCTTTGCCCAGCGACGAAACCACGCCGCCGGTAACGAAGATCAGAGAGGTCATGCCCGGATGTCCATGATGGAATAAGTCCGGGAGGATATTCTAACCGAAAACCCGCTTCTTAGCCCCCCCGGAATCAGGTGTCCAACCAGATCAGGGTGGCCTGGCGGCCGGTGTGACCCTGGTCGCGGCGATGGGAGTAGAAGCGATCGGGCTGGCTTGCCGTGCACAAACCGGCGTCGGTGACATCGGCCACCCCGGCGGCATTCAGGGCAGATGTCGCCACGCCTTTAAGATCGGCCAGCCAGTGACCGGGGCGCGTGGCCTGGAAGCAGGGCGCGGCTCGGGGAGCGGCATCGACCAGGGCCGCCTTGACGACATCGTCGACCTCGTAGGCGGCCTGGCTGATGCTTGCACCGATCCAGGCGCGCAAACTGCTCCGGGCGACTGGCAGCTCAGCCACGGTCGCCGCCAGAATACCGCCGGCCAGACCACGCCAGCCGGCATGAATGGCCGCCACCACCTCACCGTCCGTGCTGGCCAGCAACACCGGCAGACAGTCGGCCGTCAGAATGGCGAGTACCTGGCCGGGCCGATCGGTCCAGGCCGCATCGGCCTCGACGCCTGGCCGCCAGTCTTCCGGTCCAACCGCGCGAGTGCCGTGGACCTGGCGCAGCCAGCGTGGTGCGGCCGGCAACAGCGTGGCCAGTCGACGCTGGTTTTCGGCCACGGCCTGCACGTCATCGCCGCAGTGAAAACCCAGGTTGAAACTGGCCCAAGGGCCACGGCTGACGCCGCCGGCGCGGGTGGTCGCCAGCACGCGCACCGTATCAAGACCTGGCCAGTCAGGCCGAATCATGCTTCTGCTTCATCGTCATCATCTTCGGCCAGTGTATCAATTAGCTGCTTCATGTCTGGTGGCAGCAGCGCACTGACGCTGACCGGGGCTGCTCCACTCGGATGCGGCACCTCGATATGGGCCGCGTGCAGGGCTTGGCGCGGGAATGACAGCCAGGCCGCGCGTTGGGCCTCATCCAGGCCACCGGGGGCGCCGCGGCGGCCGTAAACCGGGTCACCAACGATCGGAAACTGGAGGTGGGCCATGTGTACCCGGATTTGATGCGTACGACCGGTTTCCAGGCGCACATCCAGCAAGGTACTGCCAGCCAGACGCCGGGCGACGCGGTAATGGGTAACCGCCTGGCGGCCGTCGTTTCGAACCACTTGGCGGCGACGATCAACCGGATGCCGGCCCAGCGGCGCATCGACCGTGCCGCCGGCAATCACTTCGCCCCAAACCAGCGCCTGGTAATGACGCTTGATTTCGCGCCGCTTCATCGCCGTGACAAGGAAACGATGGGCGCCGGTGGTGCGCGCCACCACCAGACAGCCGCTGGTGTCCTTGTCCAGGCGGTGAACCAGGCCGGCGCGCGGCAGCGGCGCCAGTGCCGCATCGAAGTGCAGCAAGGCATTGACGAGGGTGCCATCCGGATTGCCCGAGCCCGGGTGCACGACCAGGCCCGGCGGCTTGTTGATGATCAGGAGCTGGTCGTCCTGGTACAAAAAGTCCAGCGCGATCGGCTCCGGCCGGGGGTTGTCAGGATGGGCTTCGAGCACGGCATCGAGCACCACCGTTTCGCCGGGGCTAACAGCATGGCGCGACTTCACGCTGCTGCCATCGACCAGAATCTGACCGTCTCGAATCCAGGTGGACAGCCGTGAGCGCGAAAAATCCGGCCAGCGCTCAGCCAGCACCTGGTCCAGCCGCCGGCCGGCGTCGGCCACCTCGATTTCCAGCGTTTCGTGGACAGCGTTGTTCATTGAAAGGCATTGCACTCCAGTTAACGGACTTTTACCTGCGCTTCTGGCATTATGGCGCGCTTGAGCTCGTGAATATCCCAAACCATGACCCTGATTATGCAAGATGCCCGTGGCCCTGTGCCGCGATTGATCCTGATGATGCTCGCCGTGCTGATGCTGGCCCTGGCCAGCGGCTGTGCCCGCGACCGTAGCGATGAAGACGATGGCCCGGAAGCGCTGTACGCGGAAGCTCAGCAAGCGCTGAACAATCGCCAGTACGATCGCGCCATCACTCTGTATCGGCGCCTGACCACGCGTTACCCATTTGGGCGCCACGCCGAACAGGCCCAGCTTGACATGGCCTATGCCATGCATCGGGCCCGGCAGCCCGAGGCCGCCATCACTACGCTGGATCGCTTCATTCGCACCTACCCGACTCATCCGAACGTGGACTACGCTTGGTATTTGAAGGGTCTGGTTCACTATGACCAGGCCATGGGCATGCTCAGGCGACTGTTTCCCGGCCAGATTGTCGACCGCGACCAGGAGAGCGCCCGCCGCGCTTTCATGGACTTCCAGGAACTGACCCAGCGCTTTCCGGAAAGCCGCTACGTGGCCGATGCCAGGCAGCGCATGGTGTTCCTGCGTAATGTCATGGCTGAAGCTGAAATCAAGATCGGTGAATACTATTTCCGGCGCGGCGCCTACATTGCTGCGGTCAATCGGTCGAAGTACGTGATCGAGAACTTTCCGGGCGCCCCGGCTACCGTTGACGCGCTGGCCTTGATGGAGCGCGCTTTTGGCCGGCTTGAGCTCGATGAACTCAGCGCCGATACCCGGGCCGTGCTGGAGCTCAACTTCAGCGACCTCGACCGCGAGGATGACCGACGACGCGGGCTGCGCCGACTCTGGCCTTTCAACTGACCCCGCCGGCAAGCACGTGACTCAGTCAGCCTCGGCCAATCGTTCGTTTGGCCAGCGTAGCGCCGAGCTGACCCAGCGCATCGAGCACATACTGGCCGAGACGCTGGGTGGCAATGACCGCCTCTGCCAGGCCATGCGCTACAGTGTAGTCAACGGTGGCAAGCGTCTGCGTCCCCTGCTGGTCTACGCCAGTGGAGAGCTTTTGAACATCAAGCCGGATCTGCTCGACTCTGCCGCCTGCGCTGTGGAATTCATTCACTGCTACTCGCTGGTCCACGACGATCTGCCGGCCATGGACGATGACGCGCTACGCCGCGGGCGGCCAACCACGCACCTGCAATTCGACGAGGCAACAGCCATCCTGGCGGGCGACGCGCTGCAGGCGCTGGCCTTTGAAGTCTTGTCGTCGGACCCCGGCCTTCATCAACATCCATCCGCCGGCATGGCAATGATTGCGACCCTGACCCGCGCCTGCGGTGCCAGCGGCATGGCCGGCGGTCAGGCCCTGGATTTGCAGTTGGAAGGTCATCGCCCCAGCCAGGATGCGCTCGAGACCATGTTTCGGCTCAAGACCGGGGCCTTGATCAGGGCCTCGGTGATGATGCCGGCGGCCCTGGCCGGACACCTGGACCAGGCTTCGCGCCAGGCACTGGCAAGGTTCGCCGAGCAGGTTGGCCTGGCTTTTCAGATTTGCGACGACCTGCTCGACATCGAGGGCGAAACCGCCGTGATTGGCAAGACCGTAGGCTCCGATGTGGCCCACGACAAGGCGACCTGGCCGGGCCTGTTCGGCATAGATGCCGCACGGCGCCGGATTGCAGAATTGTCCGCTGACGCCCTGTCCTGTCTGGCCAGGCTGGAAGGCAATGCCGACGGCCTGCTGTGGCTGACTGACCGGCTGCTCAACCGGGACCGCTGAACTCCACCCCTGGCAAATATCGAGTCGGATCAGGCACGCCGGCGTCAATAAACCCCTGACGGCGGAGGCGGCACGAATCGCAGCGGCCACAGGCGCGCCCCTGCTCGTCGGCCTGGTAACAGGACACGGTCAACCCGTAATCCACCCCCAGCTCAAGCCCGCGCCGGATGATGTCGGCCTTGCTCAAGTGAATCAGCGGCGTATGCAGGGCAAAGCGCCCGCCCTCGGCACCACGTTTGGTGGCCACCTGGCACAGCGCCTCGAAGGCGGCAATGAACTGGGGCCGGCAATCGGGATAGCCGGAATAATCCACGGCATTGACCCCGATCCACAGATCCAGCGCATCCAGCACTTCGGCATAGCCCAGCGCCAGGCTGAGCATCAGCGTGTTGCGCGCTGGCACGTAGGTCACGGGAATACCCTCGCCAGGCTCGGTGGGCACGTCGATATCATCGGTCAGCGCGGAACCGCCAATGGCGCGCAAGTCGACCTTGACCACGCGATGCGAGCGGGCGCCCAGGGCCGCGCTGATCCGCTCGGCAGCCGCCAGCTCGGCACGGTGCCGCTGGCCGTAGTCTACCGCCAGGCTGTGGCACTCGAACCCCGCCTCGACTGCGGCCGCCAGCACGGTGGCTGAATCCAGCCCGCCCGAGAGCAGCACGATCGCCGCCTTGTTGGTCGTTGGTGCATTCATTTTTCAAGCCGTGCTTCAGCCAGCCAACATGGTAATCGAAGCGGGTTCCGCCGGTGTTGGTCCTCGCGATATACTCGAATGAAACGACATCAACCAGACCGGGGTTTTTCGCATGCACAACATTGCTCATATTCTGGATGACAAGGGCCACGAGATTTTCTCCGTCAGCCCCACCGAACTGGTCATCGACGCGGTCAAACGCATGGCCGAAAAAGGGGTTGGCGCGGTCCTGGTCATGGAAGAAGACGAGCTCAAGGGCATGTTTTCCGAACGCGACTACGCGCGCAAGGTGATTCTGGCCGGGCGCGCCTCGCGCGAGACCTGGGTAGAAGAGGTGATGACCTCGCCGGTGATCACCATTTCCCCGCTGGCCACCGCAGCTGAAGGCCTGGAGACGATGACTCGCAAGCGCATTCGCCACCTGCCAGTCATTGATGAGGGCACGCTAATCGGACTGGTTTCAATTGGCGACCTGGTTAACGCCGTCATCGACGATCAGCGTCTGCTGATCGAACAGCTTGAGGCCTACGTTCGCGGCTGAAAACAGCCGCACGCGGGTCGGCCGACCAGCCCCGCGAAGCGGCCCTATTTGGCAGAAATCGATGAATTTCGCTGGCTTTGGCGGGCGATTTTTGGGAAAATAGGGGGTCAAGTATTCGCTTTCTGGTTGATTAGACACCATGATTCGCATTCGGAAGGGCATGAACCTGCCGCTGGCAGGCGCGCCTGAGCAGAAGATTTCCAGCGGCAACCCGGTTCGTCGAGTAGCCGTTCTGGGCGGCGACTATCCGGGCATGCGCCCAACCCTGCACGTCGCCGAGGGCGACCGGGTCAAGCGCGGCCAGGTGCTGTTCGATGACAAGAAAAGCGAGGGCGTGCTCTACACCGCACCAGCCGCCGGCCGGGTCATCGCCATCAATCGCGGCGCCAAGCGCTTTATGCAGTCGGTGGTCATCGACATCACCGACGGCGACGGCGACCAGCCCTTTGAGGCCTGGCGCGAGGGCCTGATTGCCAGCACCGACGGTGAGGCCATTCGCAAGCTGCTGATCGAGTCCGGCCAGTGGACGGGCATTCGCACCCGTCCTTTCGGGCAGGTACCGGCCGTCGACAGCAAACCGAGCGCCATTTTCGTGCCCGCCATGGATACCAACCCGCTCGCTGCAGACCCGGATGTCGTCATCGAGGAGCAGCGGGATGCCTTCCGCGACGGGCTGCGCGCCTTGTCCTGCCTCACCGAAGGCCCGGTCTGGGTCTGCCGCGCGGACGAATCCAGCCTCGACAGCTTTGCCGAGGGCAATATCCGTGAAGAGCGCTTTTCAGGCCCCCACCCGGCCGGTAATCCGAGCACACATATTCATTTCCTCCACCCGGTCGGTCGTCATCGCGAGGTCTGGGTGGTTGGCTACCAGGACGTGATTGCAATCGGCAAGCTGCTGGCAACCGGCAAGCTCTACACCGACCGCGTGGTCGCGATCGGCGGCCCGCGCGCCAAGACTCCACGGCTGGTGAGAACCCGGTTGGGTGCTGCCGTCGAAGACATCTGCCGCGACGAGATAATCGGCGAGGCCGCGGATAACCGCGTGGTTTCGGGCTCTGTCTTCAATGGCCACCATGCGCGCGGCCCACTGGGTTTCCTGAGCCGCCTGGCCACCCAGGTCACGATCCTGCGCGAAGGTAACGACCGGCGCATGTTCGGTTACCTGTCGCCGGGCCTGAAGCGTCACTCGGTGATGAACATCTATCTGTCAAAATTGTGGCCGAAAAAGCCGCTGGAGCTTGATACCAGCACCAACGGCAGCGAACGCGCGATGGTGCCGCTGGGCCAGTACGAGACGGTCATGCCGCTCGACATTCTGCCGACCCAGCTGCTGCGCTCTTTGATCGTTGGCGACATTGAAATGGCCGAGTCACTTGGCGCACTGGAACTGGTCGAGGAAGACCTGGCCCTGTGCACCTACTGCTGCATAGGCAAGTACGAGTACGGCCCGATTCTCCGTGACAACCTGGAACGCATTCAGAAGGAAGGCTAACGTGGGACTTCGCGCTCATATCGACCGGCGCATTGCGCCGCACTTTGAAAAAGGTGGCAAGTACGAACGCTTTTACGTGTTCTACGAAATGTTCGACACCATGCTCTACAGCCCGTCGAGCACTACTCGCGCCACCGCACACGTTCGCGACGGGCTGGACCTGAAACGGGTCATGATGACGGTGTGGTTTGCAGCCCTGCCGGCACTATTTTTCGGTATGTTCAACGTTGGTTACCAGGCCAACCTGCAGATTACTGAATTCGGGTACGCGCCAATCGAAGGCTGGCGGACCGACTTGGTCGCCATGCTGGCCGGCTTCGACCACACCAACTGGTTGCACAACTTTGTTCACGGTGCGGCTTACTACGTGCCGATTTTCATCGTCACCTACCTGGGCGGTTTCATCTGGGAAGGCCTGTTTGCCTGGAAGCGCGGCCATGAAGTGAACGAAGGCTTTTTTGTTACCGGCATTCTGTTTACCCTGATCCTGCCACCCACCATTCCGCTGTGGATGGTGTTTCTCGGCATCAGTTTCGGCGTGGTGTTGGGCAAGGAAGTATTCGGTGGCACTGGCAAGAACTTCCTCAACCCGGCGCTGACCGGTCGCGCGTTTCTGTTCTTTGCCTACCCCGCCTACATGTCCGGCGACTCGATCTGGACGGCCGTGGACGGCTTTTCCGGCGCCACGCCGCTGGCCCTGGCCGCCACCGGCGACTTAGACTACAGCGTTGGCCTGACTGAAAATGCGGCTACCGTCCCCGAAGTTGACCTGACCTGGATGCAGACCGCCCTGGGCGGCATCCAGGGCTCCATTGGCGAGACATCGACCTTGCTAATCGCGCTCGGCGCACTGATTCTGCTGACCACGCGCATCGCTTCCTGGCGAATCATGCTCAGCGTGCTGTTGGGCATGGTCTTCATGAGCCTGGTCCTGAACCTGGCCGGCAGCGACACCAATCCAATGTTCGCTATGCCCTGGTACTGGCACCTGACCGTGGGCGGCTTTGCCTTCGGCCTGGTCTATATGGCCACCGACCCGGTCTCGGCCTCGATGACCGAAATGGGCAAATACATCTTTGGCACCCTGATTGGGGTCATGGCCGTGCTCATTCGGGTGGTCAACCCGGCCTTCCCGGAAGGCATGATGCTGGCGATTCTGTTTGCCAACCTGTGCGCCCCGCTGATCGACTACATGGTCATCAAGGCCAATGTCGCCCGCCGACGCAACCGCCTGCAGGAGGCTGTCAGTGAAGGATAAGAACAGTATTGCCAACACGATCAAGGTCGCCACTGGCGTTTGCCTGGTGGCGGCCATCATCGTGTCGACTGCGGCGGTCACCCTGCGCCCACACCAGGAAGACAACCGCAACCTGTTTCGCCAGCTCAACGTGCTGCAGGCCGCCGGCATGTACGAGCGCGGCATGGACGTCGCCGCCGCATTCGAGCGCATCGAGCGCCGTTTCATCGAATTCGAAACCGGCGAATATGCGGAATTGGACGCAAGCTTCGACCCGATCCGCGCCGCGCGCGATCCGGCCCGCAGCCGCAGCCTGAGAGATGACCCTGCCGGCATCGGTCGCCAGGCCAACTATGGCGAAGTGTTTCTGGCCCGCGACGAAGACGGCAATCTGACCCGGGTTATTTTTCCGGTGCATGGCTACGGCCTGTGGTCGACCATGTACGGCTTTATTGCCCTCGAGCCGGATCTGAACACGATCTCCGGCATCAGCTTTTTCGAGCATGGCGAAACGCCCGGCCTGGGCGGCGAAATCGAAAACCCGAGCTGGCAGAACAACTGGATTGGCACACGGCTGCGTAACGAGGCCGGCGACCTGGTGTTTCGCGTCGACCGCGGCCGCACGCCCGACGGCGTGCCCGATGCCGACTACCGCATCGACGGGCTGTCCGGCGCCACCATTACCGCCAACGGAGTCCAGGCCATGGTCCGCTTCTGGTTCGGCGATCAGGGCTACGAGCCCTACAAACGCCGCTTGAGCCAGCAAATGAACAATGGAGAGGTGTTGAACTGATGTCCGAGCAAAAGCCACGCGAGGTGCTGCTGGCACCCATTTTCGCCAACAACCCGATTGCCCTGCAGATCCTGGGTATCTGCTCGGCGCTGGCGATCACCACCAAGATGAGCACGACGGTGACGATGTGCATCGCGGTGATCTTCGTGATGACGTTCTCCAACTTTTTCGTCTCGCTGATTCGCAACATCATTCCGTCGAACATCCGCATCATCGTGCAGATGACCATCATCACGGCGCTGGTCATTCTAGTCGACCAGGTGCTACAGGCCTTTGCTTTCCAGCTCTCGCGCGAGCTGAGCGTGTTCGTCGGTCTGATCATCACCAACTGCATCGTCATGGGCCGGGCCGAGGCCTTCGCCATGCAGAATCCGCCGCTGATCTCGGCCGTGGACGGCTTTGGTAACGCCCTGGGATATTCCGTGGTGCTGCTCATTGTCGGCTTCTGCCGCGAGCTGTTCGGCTCGGGCAGCGTGTTCGGCTACCAGATCATGCCGCTGAGCACCGAAGGCGGCTGGTATGTGGCCAATGGCCTTATGTTGCTGCCGCCGAGCGCATTCTTCCTGATTGCCGGCTTCATCTGGGTGCTGCGTACCTTCCGCGTCGAGCAGGTTGAGACCGAAGAATTCGAAATCGGTCCCAACACCCGCGTCAGCCCGGCATTCTGAGGACGGAGTAGATCATGTTTGAAGAATATCTGAGCCTGTTTCTCCGGGCGGTCTTCGTCGAAAACCTGGCCCTGGCCTTTTTCTTGGGCATGTGCACCTTCCTGGCGATCTCCAAGAAGGTCGAAACCGCGCTAGGCCTGGGCATTGCCGTGGTCGTCATCTTGAGCCTGACGGTGCCGATCAACAACCTGGTGCTGCACAACTTTCTGGATGAAGGCGCGCTGGCCTGGACCGGCATTGCCGCGTTGGAAACGGTTGACCTGCGCTTTCTCGGCCTGATGTGCTACATCGGCCTGATCGCGGCCTCCGTGCAGATTCTGGAAATGGTGTTGGACAAGTACGTGCCGGCCCTGTACAACGCGCTGGGCGTGTTTCTGCCCCTGATCACGGTCAACTGCGCCATCCTGGGCGGCAGCCTGTTCATGGTCGAGCGTAACTACGATTTTGGCGAGTCCGTTGTTTTCGGCTTTGGCGGCGGTGTTGGCTGGGCGCTGGCCATCGTGCTGCTGGCCGCCATTCGCGAGAAGCTCAAATACAGTGATGTTCCTCACGGCCTGCGCGGCCTCGGGATCGTCTTTCTGATTACCGGACTCATGTCACTGGGTTTCATGTCATTTGCCGGGGTACAACTGTAATGATTGTAGAAATTACCGCCGGGGTCATCATGTTCGTCGGCGCCGTGCTGGTCATGGTCGCCCTCATCCTGGTCGCACGTTCCCGCCTGGTCAGTACCGGAGAGGTCACGATCGACATCAACGACGATCCGGAAAAAGCCATCAAAACGCCGGCCGGCAGCAAGTTGCTCGGCACCCTGGCCGACGGCGGCATCTTCCTGTCGTCTGCCTGCGGCGGCGGCGGCACCTGCGGCCAGTGCATCTGCAAGGTCATCGAAGGCGGCGGCGAAGCCCTGCCGACCGAGCGCGAGAAGCTGACCCGCGGCGAAATCCGCGAGGGCCTGCGCCTGTCCTGCCAGGTGGCGGTCAAGCAGGACATGAAGATCGAGGTGCCGGAGGAATTTTTCGGCGTCAAGAAAATCGAGTGCGAGGTCATTTCCAACGACAACGTCGCCACCTTCATCAAGGAGTTGGTCTTGCGCCTGCCTGAAGATCTGGATGTCGAGTTCCGCGCCGGCGGCTTCATGCAGTTTGCCATTCCCGGCTTCGAGGCAGACTTCTCAAACTTCCATATCGAAGAAGAGTACCGGGGAGACTGGGACCATTTCAACCTGTTCGATTTGAAGCTCAAAAACACGGCAGAAGAAACGGTACGCGCCTACTCCATGGCCAACTACCCGGAAGAAAAGGGCGTATTGAAGTTCAATATCCGCATTGCCACGCCGCCGCCGGGCAAGTCCGATCTGCCGCCGGGTATTGCCTCTACCTTCTTGTTCAACCTCAAGCCGGGCGACAAAGTCACCGTGTTTGGTCCGTTTGGCGAATTTTTCGCCAAGGAAACCGACAACGAGATGGTATTCATCGGTGGCGGCGCCGGCATGGCCCCGCTGCGCTCGCATATTTTCGACCAGCTGCTGCGCCTGAACTCCAAGCGCAAGATCACCTTCTGGTACGGCGCCCGGTCTTTGCGCGAGGCCTTCTACGTCGAGGAATTCAACGAACTGCAGGAGAAGTTCGACAACTTCACCTGGCACCTGGCCCTGTCCGACCCGCTGCCGGAAGACAACTGGGAAGGCTATACCGGCTTCATCCACCAGGTCGCGCTGGACAACTACCTCAAGGATCACCCGGCGCCTGAAGACTGCGAGTACTACCTGTGCGGTCCGCCGATGATGAACTCGGCCGTGCTCAAGATGCTCGACGATTTGGGCGTGGAACCGGAGAATATCCTGCTCGACGACTTCGGCGGCTGATCATGCTCGCCCGCACCGCCCTGCCGGTGCTCATCCTGCTGCTGGTCACGGCCTGCAGCAGGGTGCCGCAGGACCCGATCGTACTCAGCGGCCACACCATGGGCACCACCTGGACGGTGCGCCTGGCCGCGCCACCGTCAGACCCGTCCGTAGCCCAGCTTCGAAGCGAGATCGAGGCGGTGCTCCAGCAGGTCAACGACGAAATGAGCACCTGGCAGGAAGATTCCGACATCAGCCGCTTCAACCGTCTGCGGGCCGGCGGCGAGATGACAGTGTCGGAAAGCTTTGCCATCGTGCTCGAGATGGCGCTGGAAGTGGCCGAGCTGACCGACGGTGCCTTTGACCCCACGGTTGGCCCACTGGTCAACCTCTGGGGCTTCGGCCCACCCCACCGGCGCGATGCCGTGCCCAGTGACGAAGATATTGGACAAGCCCTGGCGCAAGTTGGCTACCAGCGCCTGGATTTCGATGGCCAGCGCCGCCGACTGGTCCAGCCCGGCGGGCTCTACCTGGATTTTTCTTCGATTGCCAAGGGCTGGGGCGTGGACGTGGTCGCCGAGCTGCTGCTGGGCCACGGCATCGATAATTTCCTGGTCGACATCGGCGGCGATATCCGCAGCCATGGCCAGCGCCTGGATGGCCCCTGGCGGATCGCGATCGAGCGGCCCGTGCCCGGCACCCGGGAGATCCACCAGATCATCGAGCCCGGCACCGCGGCGATCGTCACCTCGGGCACCTACCGCCAGTTTTTCGAGTCCGACGGCCAGCGTTTTTCCCACACCATCGATCCTCGCAGCGGCTATCCGGTCGACCACCATGCCGTCTCAATCACGGTCATCGCCGACAATGCCACTTGGGCCGATGCCTGGGCCACGGCGCTGGGCGTGCCCGAGCCGGAACACGCCTACCGCATTGCGGTCGAACAAGAACTGGCCGTCCTCTGGATTCTCGAAATCGACGGCGAGCTGGTTGAACGCTACACTGATCGATTCGCCCCGTACCTGGAAATGGAATCAGACTGACATGCTTACCACCATTATCCTTGCCGCCATCCTGATGCTGCTCGTGGTCACGGCCATGGCCATTGGGGTGATCATGGGGCGCAAGCCCATTTCCGGCTCCTGCGGCGGCCTGGGTAGCAAAGCCGGCTGCCCCTGCGGCCGCAAACCCGGCGATCCCTGCTCGAAAAGCACACCGCGTTAGTTCTCGAACAAAAAATCTTTAAACCACCGAAGACACCGAAAGCACCGAATTGAGGTTTGCTTTTTTGGTGTCTTCGGTGTTTACGGTGGTTCCAACCTCTTTTCGCCGTTAACTGAAAAGATCAACTGGCAAAAGCGCGGGTGATGATGGCTTTGCAGTCGAGCTGGCGTGGAAGGGTGCCGTAGTTGTGGGTGGGGGTGCTGGCCAGGCGGCTGGCGCAGAAGGCATCTGCCACGGTTGCGGGGGCATGCTGGATCAGCAGGGCAGCCTGCATCGAAAGCGCCATCCGGTCGGCCAGGTCGCGAGCGCGGTAGTCCATCGCTTCGGTGTTGGCCAGATCGCGTTTCAGGGCTTTGACATGATCATCAAGCAGGCGATTGCCGCCAGCAGCCCGGTCCAGCTCGGCAAACCAGGCTTCGGTAACCTCGGGCTCGCGGGCCATGGCGCGCAGCATATCCAGGCACTGGACATTGCCGCTGCCCTCCCAGATCGCATTAACCGGAGATTCGCGGAACAATCTGGCCATGACATGGCTTTCCATCACCCCGGTACCGCCGATCACCTCCATCGCCTCGTAAGCATGGTTGGGCGTTCGCTTGCAAATCCAGTATTTGCCCACCGGCGTGGCCAGACGGGCCAGCAGGCGCTCGTGCTCCTGGTCGGGCTTATCCAGTGCCTGGGCGACGCGAAGCGCCAGGGTCATCGCGGCCTCACTTTCCAGGGCCAGGTCAGCCAGCAGGTTCTGCATCAGCGGCTGCTCGACCAGCCGGGCACCAAAGGCCTGGCGATGGCGGCAGTGATGAATGGCCTGGACCAGGGCCTGGCGCATGCCGGCGGCCGAGCCAATCATGCAGTCGTAGCGAGTTGCGGCCACCATCTCGATGATGGTGCGAACGCCCCGGCCCTCCTCGCCCACCCTCCAGGCCAGCGCGCCGCGCAGCTCGGTCTCGCAGGAAGCATTGGCGACGTTGCCCATCTTGCGTTTGAGCTGCTGAATCTGCAGTGGGTTCTTGCTGCCATCGGGCCGCCAGCGCGGCAGCAGGAAACACGACAGGCCGCCCTCGGACTGGGCCAGGACCAGGAAGAGATCACACATCGGGGCCGACACGAACCACTTGTGACCGACCAGTTCATAAGCCTGGCCCGGACCGGGCTGGCCCACCGGGTACGCCCGGGTGCTGTTACGCCGGACATCCGACCCGCCCTGCTTTTCGGTCATGGCCATGCCCACCGTCAGCCCGGCCTTGTCTCTTTCCGGTACATTGCGCGAATCGTAAACGCGCGCCGTGATCCGACCGCCGAAGCGTTCAAGCAGATCCGGCTGGTGGCGCAATGCCGGTATGGCGGCATAGGTCATGGTGATCGGACAACCGTGGGCCGCTTCCACCTGGGTATGCAGGTAGTAGCGTGCGGCCCGAACCGTTTGCGCGCCCGGACCTTGATCAGTCCAGGGACTGGCATGCAGGCCTTGCTCGACGGCATAGCGCATCAGCTGGTGATAGGCTGGATGAAACCGCACCTCGTCAATACGGTGGCCGTAACGATCATGGGTCCACAGTTCCGGCGGGTTGGCATTGGCTGCCGCCCCCAACTCGATCATCTCAGCACTGCCGGCGCGCGCACCGAAACCGTGCAGGTCTGCTGTTTTTTCGTCCAGCCCAGCACGCTCGACGGCCGCTTTCAGCGCAGGATCGGCAGCATAGGCGTTGTAATCAATCAACGGCGGCGGCTGGTTTTCGACCCGATGGGTTTCAGCGAGAGGGTTGGGAAGACCGGAGTTGTTGTCGTTCATGGATATTTCGGTTGGACGGGGATAACTCACGCTACCACGATGGCGGCGGCTCGTCACTGTGGTCGATGTCCGCCGCCAACGCCTGGCCGCAATGCTCGCGAGACCTGGACCGCCGACGCAGGCTTGCAAAGTCGGTCCACGTTGACCTAATCTCCCAAAAGCATTGTAATCCCACCAGTCCATCGGGGACCGAAGCTATGGGCGGCAACGACAGGAAGCACTCCGTTCGGCAGGCCGCCAGCCAGGCGGCCGTGCGGATCGTACTGGCCTATGCCGGGTTTGCCTCCCTGTGGATCGTTTTTTCCGACAGGGCCCTGTTTCTGATCATCCATGACCCCGATCGTCTGGTCCAAGCCAGCATTGTCAAGGGCTGGGCCTTTGTGTTGATTACTGCCGGCCTGCTGTATTTTTTGGTGGCCAGACTCATTTACCGGATCAAACTGGCCGCCGAAATGGATCGCCGCGCCCGCCAGCAAAAAGCTGCGGAGTTCCGTGCCCACAGCGAGCAGGTGCATGCGCAGCTCGAAGTACGCGTGGCCGAGCGCACGACAGAGCTGGAAAGTGCCAATCGCGCGCTGGATGCCTTCGCCTATGCCGTCTCCCACGACCTGCGCGCCCCATTGCGCGCCCTGTCTGGCTTCTCCGAGGCGCTGGTTGAGGATTGCAGCGACCAGCTTGATGACCAAGCCCGCCAGTATCTTGAGCAAATCGTGCTGGCCAGTGGCAAGATGAACGAGCTGATCGACGGCATCCTGGTGTTGTCACGCAGCAATCGCGGCGTCCTGGCGCGCGAACCGGTTAATCTGAGCGACATGGCCAGGCAACAGATCGAGCGTCTGCGTCAGGCCGACCCCGAACGCCAGGTTAGCGTCGAAATCGAACCTGATCTTATTGTCTGCGCCGATCCGCCAACCATGGAGGCGGCAATGAGCAACCTGGTGGAGAACGCCTGGAAATACACCAGCCATGCGGACAAGGCTGAAATCCGCATTCACGCTGACGAAATCGAAGGCGAACCGGCGATCTGCATCGAGGACAATGGCGCGGGCTTCGACATGGCCCATGCCGACAAGCTGTTCAAGGCCTTTCAACGCCTGCATCGCCAGGACGAATTTCCTGGCACCGGCATTGGCCTGGCCACGGTTCAGCGCATCATTCAGCGTCACGGCGGGTATATTGAAGCCAGCGGTTGCCCCGGCAAAGGTGCCCGCTTCAAGTTCATGCTGCCCGGGAAAACCGCGCGAGGTACTGATCGATGAGCCAGCAGACGATCCTGCTGGTTGAAGACAACCCTCAGGATGAAATGCTGACTCTGCGGGCATTGCGCAAAGCCGGGCTGGCCAACCCCATCGACGTGGCCCGCGATGGGCAGCAGGCGCTTGATTACCTGTTCAGGCAGGGCGAATTCGCAGATCAGGCTGGCGCTGATCTGCCCATGGTTGTGTTGCTGGATATCGGTCTGCCACGGCTGTCAGGCCTTGAGGTCCTGCAAAAATTGCGCGCTGATTCCCGAACTCGTCGTATTCCTGTCGTCATTCTGACGTCTTCGGACGAAAAGACCGACCGTCAACGGGCCTATGAAGCAGGCGTCAACAGCTTCGTTCGAAAGCCCGTTGATTTTCACGCCCGTGTTGATACCGTCGCCCGCCTGGGCCTGTACTGGGTTGCCACCAACGAGCCGCCGGATGAGTGCTGACCAAAACCAAGTAACCCGCTTGCTGGTCGTCGAAGACAGCGAAGCCGACTACCTGCTGATTCAGCGTCAGCTAAAGTTGAATGGCATTCACTTCAGGTGCCGAAGAGTTGATCATCTGGAAGCCCTGGAGGAAGCGCTCGCGTATCCATGGGACGTCATTCTTTACGACTACGAAATTCCAGGCCTGTATTACAGCCGGGCCCTGACTCTGATCAAGGCCCGAGCCGAAGGAACCCCCATCATCCTGGTTTCGGGCACGGTCAACGAGCGCATGGCCGCTGGTCTGCTGCACCAGGGGCTTGATGACTTTGTACTTAAAGACAACCTGCTTCGCCTGCCCAACGCCATCGAGCGCGCCCAGCGTGAAAGCACGGAGCGTTCTGGTCGGCTCGCCGCCGAGCAGCAGCTGCGAAAACTGGCCATGGTGGTCGAGCAAAGCCCGGCCAGCATCGTCATTACCGATACCCGCCCCACGATTGAGTATGTCAACGATGCGTTCATCCAGAGCAGCGGCTACGAGCGCGATGAAATCATCGGCCAGAACCCCTCGATCCTGAACACGGGCAACACCCCCGAATCCACCTATCGCTCACTATGGGAGTCCCTCGAACACGGTAAAACCTGGCGCGGGGAGTTTGTCAACACGCGCAAGGATGGCAGCACCTACATCGAGGCCGCCGTTGTTGCACCCATCCGCCAGCCGAACGGCAAGATCACCCACTACGTCGCGATCAAGGAGGACATCACCGCCCAACGCGAATCCGAGGCGCT
>SKKV01000005.1 GCA_007123575.1 Wenzhouxiangella sp. | reverse complement strand
ACATCGGATCCAGGTAGTTGCCGATCCAGCCGGCGCGGAACACTTCGGTGACTGCGCGCTGCCGGCGGGTATTCAGAAACACCCGAAACTCCTCGTTGATCAGCGAGGCGTAGATACCCAGCGACTGCTGCCACATGGCGGCAATAGCCAACGATATACGGCGGTGGTCTTCGTGCGTGTTGTAGCGAATTTCCAGGCGCAGCGGATTGTCCGGACCGAAACCGGCCTCGGCCAGCAGTGCGCGGGCACGCTCCTCGCGCTGCTCCTGTGTCCAGAAGGCCCACTCAGGCTCCGGTGGTTCATAACCTGGTATGCCCGGCGGAACGAAGGCAAAGGCTGGGCGCTGGCCGAAGCGAGTCAGCTTTTCGGTAATGATTTCCCGGTCAATGGCCATCGACAGGGCCCGGGTCACGCGCGGATCGTTCAACGGCTCGCGCGTGGTATTGAAGCCGAAGAAGTAAATACCGAGCCAGTCGTCAACAACCAGCTCATCGGCCAAATTGGCCTGGATCCAGTTGAACTGGGTGTTGGGTACTTCGTAGGTCCAGGACAGCTCGCCGGCACGGTAGCGCATCAGCTCGGCAGACAGGTCTTCGGTTGGATAAAAGAAGACCTCGTCGATGATGGTGTTGTCGTTGTCCCAGTAGTAGGGGTTGCGGACCAGACGAATGTGCGACTGCATGGCCAACTCTTCGAGCATGTACGCACCGTTGGTGACCATCGTACCGGGCCGGGCCCAGCGATCTCCGTGAGCCTCGACGCTGGGTCGGTGCACGGGCGAGGCGAGGCTGTGGGTCAGCACCTCGGCCAGCAGCGGGTTGGGCGCTTCGAGGTCGATTTCCAGAATGAAATCGTCAATGACCCTAACGCCCAGGTCCTCGGCCGCGCGACGACCGGCAATGATGTCCTCGGCGTGGAGGATGGGGTTGAGCAGGATGGCGAAGCGCGAGCCGGTGGCCGGGTTGACGATGCGGCGGAAGCTGAACAGCCAGTCATCGGCGGTCATCAAGTCACCATTCGACCAGCGTGCGTTCTCGCGCAGGAAAAAGGTCCAGGTAAAACCGTCTTCGCTGACTTCCCAGCGCTCGGCCACGCCGGGAATGATGGAACTGTCGGCAGCTCGGGTCAGCAGGCCCTCGAACAGATCACGCTGGATGTTGCTGCTGGGCACGCCCTCGGTGACATGAGGATCGAGTCCTTGCGGCTGGGTGCCGTTGCCGCGGTGAAGAATCTGAACCGGGGCCAGGATTGACGGATCAGGTCGACCATCTTCTGTGAAGATGACTTCCGGCAGATTCCACCTCGGAACCGAAGCGTCTGATTCCAGCTCGGAACGATCTCCACAAGCGCTCAACGCAAGCACCAGGCTCAGCAACACCAGAATTGTTACAAGGTAACGCATGGCAAAATATTAGCAGAAGACGCAGGACCAATCCGGCCCCTGATCTGTAGGGCTTTGGACGTCTGAAGCGGCGACAGGCAGTCGAAAAATCAGCCCGCAGTATAGCGATACGCTGCGACCGCTGCAGCGCGCTGGCGTCGAACCTCCTGGCGCAATTGCCGTCAAACCGGCCCTGAACCCGCAAATCTCAAGGCTTGCCCCAATGCGTTTTGGCCCGTTGTTGTCGATCGGCCTGTCAGCACTGCTGATCAGCCCCGTTTTGAAGGCAGACACTGAAATTAAGGTGCCGCTGGTGGTTGACCAGCCCCACCTTGAACGGCTGCTGGGTGGGGCGCTGGGCCTGGACGAAACCGGGGGCGGTCGGTTGCAGGCGGATGGCTGCAATTTTGCCGATCTCAGCGATTTGCGGCTGGAAGTCACTGATCAACGCTTGGCGCTGGACCTGGCCCTGGTAGCCCACAGCGGCGTGATGGTAATGAATCACTGCCGCGGCCCAGGGCCAGTTGGCAGCCGCCTTCATCTGGAGCTGAAGCCGGGCATTGATGCCCAGGGGCTAGCTGTCGTCTTTCGGGCCGAGGGCGCGGAACTGCGCCGGCCAGACGGTAGCCCCGGTCTGCTCAGCCGGCCGTCGAGGATTCTGGCCGATAGCTTGGTGATTCGGCGAATAGAGCGCACGATCGTCGATGTAAGTAGCGTGTTGATGGCTATTGACGACCTGATCGAAGAATTCAAGCCGGGCGCGGGAAGCGCCGAGGCGCTGCTAAGCGAGCGCGTGCGCTTGCGCCAGGTAACCGCCGAACCAGAGGGCTTGCGCGCTGAAATCGGGATCTCGGTAAGGCCGCCGCCGGCAATCGAGCCGGCACCGGAACCGGCCCTGGGCGCCGCCGAGCTGGTTGAATGGCAGCGGGTTGAAGATGAACTGGACGGGTTTTTGACGGTGTTGATCGCGCGCCTTGCCGCTCAGGTGGACAATCGCGATCTGCAGCTTGACTTTCTGGCGCTGTTACTGGAAACCCGCCAGCGCATCGCCGAGGCGCTGCTGGTGGACGACCCGGCCAAGGACCCGGTAAGAGCACTGTTTCTGGATGCCTGGAGCAGTCTCAAGCCATTGCTCTCACGCCTGGAACCCATGGATGTGCTCGATGATCGCGATCTGCGCCTGGCCGGATTCATCGCCGCCGGCGATGCCCTGACCGTACTGGATGCGCTGGGCCCGGAGTTCGGCCTGGAAATCAGCCGCGACGGCTTGCGCCGGCTGGCCCGTCTGTTGCTGGTCGGCGACGCGCCGGTCAGCTTCACCCCGCTTCCCCTGAGCGAAGACCCGGCGCTGCGTCAGCTGTTCGGGCTTGATCCCGACGGCCCAACAATAACAATAGGCCCGGCCATGCCGTCGATCCCTTGGTGGCAGCGCCTACTGCCGCTGGCCCAAGCCAGTCCGGTGCCACTGGCCGAATCGCTGCGCGGCGTTGTCGCCAGCCCGACCACGCTGGACGAATACTTGAGACTGGTGGCCCGGTTGCTGGACGCGGTCTATGCCGAGCACATGGAAAACGGCAGCCGCATACCGGCAGAGCATCGCGAACTGTTCCGGCCATTGGTCCAGGCCACGGCCTGGCGCGAGTCCTGCTGGCGACATTACCTGGGGCCCGCCGATCAGCCACGTGTCATTCGCTCATCGGTGGGCGCGGTTGGCATGATGCAGATCATGGGCCGAGTCTGGCGCGGCGTTTACGATGTAAAGCGCCTGGAAGCGGAAATCGAATACAACATCGCCGCCGGCATCGAAATCCTCGAACACTATCTGGTTGACTACGCCATTCGACGCGGTGAACACCAGCATCCGGGTGGCGCTGACAACCTGGTCCGGGCGACCTATGCGGCCTACAACGGCGGTCCCCGTCACTTGAGCCGTCATCGTCGTGACGACACCCCGGCTAGCCTGCGCGCCATTGACGAATCGTTCTGGAGCGAGTTTGTTCAAATTCGCGAGGAAGGCTGGCCGCCGGTGGCACGCTGCTTTTCGGTGGGGGAATGAGTCAGCTTCAGTCACGGCGTTGCTACACTGCAGGAATGAAAGCTTTTACCTGGTTCATGGCTTTTCCGTTGTTGGTCGCGCTGAGCGCCTGTGGGGGTGAGGTTGAGGAGAAGCGTTCGGAGTCGGATGATGAGCCGGTGATCTGGCGCTCGCCGGTAAAGGTCGCCGAGGGTGACGCGGAGCGCGGTCCGTGGCGGATGAATGAGTCGGAATTTCACTACGTTGATGATCCGGCCGTCGCTGCCGGCCGGGACGGTGAGACCCTGATCGCCTGGGTCGACAACCGCGCCCAGACCATTTTCCTCCAGCGCTTCGATGCCGAGGGCGACGCTATTTTGGCCGAGCCCGTGGCCGTCTCGGACAGTCCGGATGTGTTTTCCTGGCTGCCGCGCATGGCCACACCCGACGGCGGCGACACCATCCTGGTGGCCTGGGAAGAGATTCTGTTTACCGGCGGGTCACACGGAGGAGAAATTCTGGTCGCCCGGTCGGAAGACGGCGGCGAAAGCTTCGCCGAACCGGTCAACCTGTCCTGGACCACCGGCGGCGCTGGCAAGGGGCGACAGTCTTCCGAACGCTGGGACAACGGCAGCCTGGATCTGGTCGTCGAAGGCGACCGGGTATGGGTGGCCTGGACCGAATACGAGGGCGACCTGCGCCTGGCTCGCTCAATGGATGGTGGCAGACGTTTTCGGGATGCCATCCACATCAGCGGCAGCGGTGATCAACCGACCCGCGGACCCGCACTGGCCTTGCTGGATGACGGTCGGGTGGTTCTGGCCTGGACCTATGGCGAAAAGGAAGATGCCAACGTTCAGCTCGCGGTATCCAGCGATGACGGCGAGTCGTTCGAGCTGCTCGGGCCGGCACTGCAGCGCGCCGGTTACGCCGATGCGCCGCGCCTTGCCGTGGACAGCCAGGGCACGCTGCACCTGGTGTTTGCCGAAGGTGAGCAGAACCCCGGCCAGGCCGCCGGCCTGGTTTATGCCAGGGCCGGGGATGATCTGTCGTTCAGTGAGGGCCGGACGATCCTTGAACCAACCGGTGCAGGTCAGGCTTACGCCGGCTTTCCGCAGCTGCTGACACACGAATCAAATTTGATCGTAACCTGGGAGATTCTCGACTGGCAGTCCCGGCTTTCGCTGGGGCTGGGTCTGATGCACTCAGGCGATAGTGGCGATTCATTCAGCCGACCGCTGCTGGTGGCCGGAACAGGAACACCCGACGGTGGCTTTGGCGGCGGACTGCAAGGCCTGCTGATGCGCAAGGCGGACATGGGGCCAGACGGCAGGCTGGTCATTGGCCACAGTCATTTCATTCCCGACACCCGCAGCGAGGTATTGCTGCTTCGAGGACGAGTTGAGTGACCGGGTAGCGCACACAGGAACCGGTTCGTACCGGTTCCTGTGCTGAACGCAAAACCCTTAAGGCTCGGCTACCCACATGTTCGAAATCTGATCACTGGCGCTGCGATCAGCAGCAACGATCAGATGTTCGATCGGGCCACTTTGATCCAGACGGAACACAATCACATTGAAGTCGTCTGCACCTGCGAGCACTTCTGCGTAACCCCATAGCGCCTCCGCTGATTTGCACTTGCCAATACTTTGGCCGCCGCTGCCTGAGCCATGCGACATCAAGCCGCTACAGCCACCAACTCTTTGGCCACCGCTACCGGAACCGTGAGACATCAAGCTGCCGCAGCTGCCAACGCTCTGACCACCACTACCGGAACCATGCGACATCAAACTGCCGCAGCCGCCAACGCTCTGACCACCACTACCGGAACCATGCGACATCAAACTGCCGCAGCCGCCAACGCTCTGACCACCACTACCGGAACCATGCGACATCAAACTACCGCAGCCGCCAACGCTCTGACCACCACTGCCTGAGCCATGCGACATCAAGCCACTGCAACCACCGACACTTTGGCCACCGCTACCGGAGCCATGACTTGCCGTGCGACTGGCGCTTCCATCCAAGTCAATCACTCGCATGGGCACACGCACCAACCCTCCGCGCGCTTGCGACAATGTTGCCTGGCCGCTAACCACTCGACCTTCGTCGTGCAGGGTAACGGTCACGGTGCCTTCGTGTACGTCCATCAAAAAGGACTGCGGGCTTCCGGCGACAAGGCTCAGCGGCAGGGTCAGTGCGAGCAGGGCAAAGGCTGCGAGCAGTCGGCCAGCCATCCGGCTACCGGTACCACTCTTGCCAATGCCGGTTCCGCTCTTACCTATCCCCGTGCCACTTTTGCCTATCCCCGTGCCACTTTTGCCTATCCCCGTGCCACTCTTACCGATTGAAAACCGGGAACTGTCTATATGCTTGTTCATGGTGCTGATCTCCTTAAGTTGCCTGATGTGTGCCTGATGAAAGCCTGCGGTAGTCATTCACCATCGGACTGGTCGCCTTGCTGGCTTTCCCAGTAGTAGTAGCCAACGCCGACCGAACAGACTGAATCCCTTGTGCTATTGCTTTCCTCGGTTTCAAGGAACTCTTCTGCGTCATCGACTTGTTGTTGCAGCATTGATCGAATCTGAGCACGAATCTCCTCCAATCGCTGGTGTGGAATTCGCAGCGACCAGCGGTCTTGCTGGAGCCATGGGGGCTGGTTCTTGTCAAAACGCCGCGTGTTGTGGATGACTGCCTTGCCGAGTCGATTGATGGCAAAACTGCCAGCCTCGATAGCCGTCTGCTGAGAGTCAGGTACCAACAGGTATGACGGGCTGATCATGCGCACATGTGTGCCTGACTCGGTTATCGCGATGTTGCCGCGCTCTTTCAAACGCTCCAGCACGGTCTGGGCCGTGACCGCCCTTCCAGCAGCACGATTGACCAGACGCTGGAAAGTGCCCTGGGGGCCGTAAATCAGGAGTTCTGCTGGTTTGCCGGTGTCTGCGTCGACGAAATCAGCGTCGTTCATCCAGGTCTCCAGAATGGCAGCCTCTGAACAAATATCGGCGGCAACAAACGGGCGCTCCGCAGACTCTTCGAAACTCTTGATGGCTCGCCCATCCATTCCGCATAGCAGTGCCAGGGCTGATCGGGTTACCCGCCGATCAGGGTGCTCTGTCTGCAAATATTCACGCGCTTCTTCGACATAGATTTGTCGCACCAAGTCGACCAGCGCGCTGCAGGACACGCGACCAACGGCGAAGCGGACGATCGGTCGGATCATGCTGGCCATGGACTCGACTAGCCAACCCACGTTTCCCCTTTCGCTTGATTGGACAGCAGTGTCTGCCATTTTCAGATCTCCGCGATTTCCGGTCTGTGATAAAGGTAGCCTTGGGCGTAATCCACGCCCAAGCCACTAAGGCTTTCCAACTCGTGGGTTGTTTCCACGCCTTCGGCAATCACCTTGGCGTCGATACCCTGGGTCAGAGTTTTGATGCTTTGCACGATTGCCTGACGGTAGCGGTCCTCACCCACTCCGCGAACCACCGATGCATCCACCTTGATCAGGTCCACGACGCCTTCGGCGCACATATCGAAAAAGTTAAGGCGGGTGCCGAAGTCATCCAGCGCAATCAACAAGCCGGCGTCTCGCAAGCGTTGGGCGCTTCGGGCCAGCAGCGACCTTTCTGGACACTCGCCGAACTCCACCAGCTCAAGGCACAAGGAATGACCGACCTCGACCACTTTTCCCTGCGCCTCCATGGCCTGTGCAAGAAACCGGGCTCGAGTAAGCGATTGCGGATGAACATTGATACTCAGGCGGGTCGGCTGGCTCTGGCCGACAAGCCAGGCGACCGCTCTGGCGAGGACTTCCGAGTCGGTGACTTCCGGCATGCGTTCGGCGTAGAGCTTGTTGATGAACGCGCCCGGTGAACCTGAAAAGTAGTGGCGATTCGGCCGGATCAGCAGCTCAAACCACGGCCAGGGATTACCGAATCCGGATTTCCTGGTCTCGTCGACCGCACCTATACGCTGCAGCGCAAAACCGCACTCGTCTGCGCTGGCGCTGTGAAGCGATAGACGGGCGCTTTCCGGAGTCATGAGAATACCCTTGCTGTTTTTGACAATATTGGCAATTGACAGTACAGGCAAATCCAAGGAAAAGCAAGTGAAAGTTTTATCAATCGGTCGAGTTGACCGTGCTTGCACTTGAAACTCATGGAATCAAATCGCTTGTTGAGGAATTTTTGAGCATTCTTTCAAAACTATCGGCACCTGGAAGCGCACGCTGTAGCTCCCTACTCAAGGAACTCAACGATGCAAACGCTTTTTCAACGCACGCACTTGACCGCCGGCTTGGTCTATGGCCTTGCCGGTATGGGTCTCGGTCTCTGGATGGCTGCGACCCGAGATCACTCTCAGCTGGTGACTCACGCGCACCTTCTGCTGGTGGGATTTTTGCTTTCTATCCTTTATGCAACCGTTCATCGGCTATGGCTTAATGGGACCAGCAGCTGGCTGTTGCTACTGCAGCTGGGGTTGCATCATTTTGGGGTATTCGGCATGGTCGGCGGATTGTTCATGCTCTACGGCGGGCACGCCGGCATAGACCGTCTGGATCCCCTGCTGGCTGCAAGCTCAATCGCGGCCACGCTGGGCTTGTTTCTGGTGATGGTCATGACCATTGGCAGCTTCAGACGCTCAAGCAATTAGCGATTCTTTGCGGCGGTTTGCTTTGATGGGACCCCTTTATGTTATAAAATAACGCTTTCTATAAGGGTAAGAGGTGTTCATGAAGCCCCTGCCAGTCACTGTGCTCTCCGGCTTCCTGGGCGCCGGCAAGACCACGCTGCTCAACCGCGTGTTGCGTAATAGCGAAGGAAAACGAGTTGCTGTCATCATCAATGACATGTCCGAGGTCAATATTGACGCCGAGCTGATTCGCGCCGGCCAGGCCGAGGTCAAGCGCACCGACGAGCAGTTGGTGGAAATGACCAACGGCTGTATCTGCTGCACCCTGCGCGATGACCTGCTGGAGGAAGTTCGCCGGCTGTCCGAGTCGGGCGACTTCGACTATCTCCTGATCGAATCGACCGGCATTTCCGAACCGCTGCCGGTGGCCGCCACGTTCGAATTCCGGGATGAAGAGGGGCGCTCGCTGAGCGACGTCGCCAGGCTCGACACCATGGTTACCGTGGTCGATGCAGCCACGCTGTTGAAAGATTATTCCAGCGAGGAGTTTCTGCGCGACCGGGGTGAATCCCTGGGCGAGGATGACGAACGCACGCTGGTGGATCTATTGGTTGATCAGATCGAGTTTGCCGACACGCTGATCATCAACAAGACTGACCAGGTCGATGCCGAAACCCTGGATCTGGTGCGCAAGGTGCTCGCCGCGCTCAACCCGGCGGCGAAGGTCGTGGAAACCCGCTTCGCCGAGGTTGATCTGGCCGAGGTGCTGGACACCGGTCGCTTCGACTTTCAGCGCGCCCAGACCCACCCGCTGTGGTACCGGGAGCTGTACAACTTTCGCGACCACGTGCCGGAAACCGAGGAATACGGTATTCGCCATTTCACCTGGCGCGACCCCAGACCGCTGCACCCGGAGCGCTTCATGGCTTTTCTCAACGGCCAGTGGTCCGGCGTACTCAGGGCCAAGGGGCATTTCTGGCTGGCGACGCGGCCGGAATGGGTCGGCGAGCTCAGCCAGGCCGGCCCACTGGTTCGGCATCAGGCGATGGGCCTGTGGTGGGCGGCGATTGACCGCTCGCAGTGGCCCGAAGACCCGCACTGGCGCGACTTGATCCAGTCACGCTGGCACCCGGAATTCGGCGACCGCCGCCAGGAGCTGGTCTTCATCGGCATTGATTTTGACGAACAGGACCTGCGCCGACGCCTGGAAGCCTGCCTCGTCGATGCGGATCGGATGGAAATGACATCCTGGCAAACACTGAAAGACCCTTTCCCTACCTGGGCAATGGAACACCATGACTGAATACGACCCGATTCCGCAAAGCTACGATGGCTGGCAGCACTGCATCGAGCAATGGTGCGGCATCCCTCTCACCGCAGACTTTGTCAAGGCACGAATCAAGGCGCTGGAGAATCCCTCGGATCACCACACCCGCAAATTCATCGAGTGCTACGGCGAGGACCACCACCGCCGTGTGCTGGGCTGGTT
>SKKV01000261.1 GCA_007123575.1 Wenzhouxiangella sp. | reverse complement strand
CCGAGGAGTTTCGGTTTCTGGGCAGCATCGGCCGCGGTTTCCGGGCACCGAACTTCAACCAGCTGTTCTCACCCGGCTTTTTCGGGGCCTTTGCCGGCAATCCGGATCTGGACCCGGAAACCAGCTGGTCGACCGAACTGGGCGTTCAGTGGTTGCCCGCGCCGGGACAGCGGGCGCGCCTGTCATTGTTCGAAAATCGTATTGACGACTTGATCGACTTCGCCGGCGTTGATTCCCAGGCCATCAACATTCGCAAGTCGCGGATTCGCGGCATCGAGTTTCACTACGGACTGCTGCTGCAGGACTGGCGCGGCGATCTGCAGCTGACCTGGCAGGATCCGGAAGATCGCGACAGCGGCCAGGACTTGCTGCGGCGGGCGCGAGAGAAAGGCAGCCTGAGCCTGGATCGCATGCTGACCAACGGTGCCTGGCTGGGTGCCGAACTGGTCCATGTCGGCTCACGCTTCGACGTCGGCCAAGCCGAGCTGCCCTCTTATAGCCTGGTCAATCTGCGCGCCGGCTGGCCGCTGGGCCAGGGCCTGCGCCTCGAGGGCCGGGTCGAAAACCTGACCGATCGGGACTATGAGCAACTGGTCGGCTTCAACACCCACCGTCGCTCGCTGTTCGTGGCCTTGTCCTGGACCCGCTAAGCGCGCTAAGCAGCAGATTGCTAACCGGCCCGACCCAACTGCAATACCGGCGCGAACATCACCATCAGGATGAATACCGCCAAGCCCAGGTAAACCAGGGTACGCACGGGCTGGCGGCGGGCCAGGGACCACAAGGTCTCGGCCCGGTCTTCCTGACGCGCCTGGACATATTCGTCGCGCGAGCGCCTGAGGCGCTGGGCCTGGTATTCATCCAGCAGCGACCGGGCACGGGCGTAATCCGGCTCGTTGCGAAGCCAGATCCCGCCGGCGGTAATGCCAAATGGCCCAACTGGTGTTCGATAGTGGTCAATCCGGTGCTCGTCCATCAGGGCTTCGACCTCTTCGGCCTCGTCCTCGGGCACGTTGCGCAAATTCATCAGCAGGCGCGGCATTGGTCAGTCCGCGCTGGCCCGTTGTTGTTCCAGCAGGGCGGGACCGGAGCCAAAATCAATCGGCGACTGGGCGGCCAGCCAGGCCAGCACGGCATAAGCGGCTGCGTTCTGAGCCAGGTCCTCCGGGTCGACCTTGTCCAACGTATCGTTTTCGGTGTGGTGGTAGTCGAAATAGGTCGTGCCGTCCTGGCGCAGGTCGACCACGGCCAGACCGTGAGGCAAAGACGGCAGGAAATCCGGGCCACCGGATGCCTGGCGTCGGCCCAGGTCAATGCCCAGCGGCTCAAGCTCGCGCTGAATGGCCTCGATTACTGGCCAGGCTTCGTCAACAACCCGGGCACCGATGTCATAGATCCGGCCGGCGCCAAAATCCGACTCAGCACCGAGCTGCAGGTTGGCGAAGTTCTCCCGGTGCTTTTCAGCCCAGGCGCGCCCACCCCACAGACCAATCTCTTCGGCAGCGAAGAAAATCAGGTGAATAGAACGATCCGGCCGTTGATCAAGGCCCAGAATCAGGCGCCCGGCCTCGGTAATGATGGCAATGCCGGCACCGTCATCCAGCGCACCCGTGCCGACGTCCCAGGAGTCAAGGTGCGCGCCCAGAGCGACGATCTTTTCCGGATTTCTTGCCCCGGTGATCTCGGCAATGACATTGTGGCTGGTGTAGGCCTCGGTCTTCTGGGCATCGATTTCCAGGTGCAGGCGAACCGGCTCGCCGAGACCGATCAGGCGCTCGAGCTGGTCGGCATCCGGGTTGGAAATGGCCGCCGCCGGCAACCGGCGCTGACCCAGATCAAAGCGCATGCCGCCGGTGTGGGCAAACCGGTTGGTCGAGGTCCCGATGGAGCGAATGACCACGCCCACCGCGCCTTTTTCGGCCGCGACAATTGCACCACGGGCCCGCGCCTGCACGGCAGGGCCGTAACCGGAACCATCTCGGCTGCGCTCCATGCGGTTGCGAATGAACACGATTTTGCCCGCTACCTGCTCGGGCTCGGCGGCGACCAGCGCATCCAGGTCGTCGAGCATCACCACCTGGGCCTCGATCCCGCCTTCAGGAGTCGCTGGAGAATAGCCAATGGCCAGCGCTTCCATGCGTTGCTGCACGGGCGAAGTTACACTCACCCGCTCGAAGTTGCGCGACCAGGTAGGAAAAGTCACCGGCTCTTTCCAAACCCGATCGAAACCCAGGTCGTTGAGCAGGTCGACTGCCCAGGCCACGGCACGCGCATCTGCCTCGGTACCGGCCAGGCGCGGCCCGATGCGAGTGGTCAGATCTTCAACCACATCAAAACCGCCGTTGCGACTCAAGGCCTGTTGGCGCAGCTCGCGGGCAATATTCAGATCATCTTCAGAAAAGACATCTGCCGCCACCGCCGCCAGCGGCATGATCGTGAGCAGCAATGCAGACAACAAAATACGTTTCATCAGGTCTCCGGAGTCAACAGCAAACACGGGATAGTCAAGGCTCTGTTCAAGCTGGCGAATCAAGCCTCATCGCCGGGAAGTAGCGGCTCGAAATGTTTCAGCGCACGCGTGTAGACCCGGCGTTTGAAAGTGATGACATGGCGGACCGGGTACCAGAAATCCACCCAGCGGTACTCGTCAAACTCCGGTTTATCGCAGGCATCGAGACAAAACGCATCGTCGTCGGCCAGAAAATGCAGCAGGAACCAAACCTGCTTTTGTCCGATGCACATCGGCTTCTGGTGACGGCGGCGAAAGCGCCGGGGGAGGCGATAGCGCAGCCAGCCTGGGGTCGAGGCCAACACGCGCACATGCTCGCTGTTCAGGCCGGTTTCCTCGGCCAGTTCACGATACATCGCCTCAAGCGGCGTTTCATCGGTATTCATGCCGCCCTGGGGAAATTGCCAACCATCCTGGCCGGCCCGGCGCGCCCAGAAGACGCGCCCGTCATCCCGTGCCAGAACGATCCCCACATTCGGGCGGAAACCGTCCGGATCTATCATCGCTATTGGTCAGGCACCGGCTTATGATACCGTGCCGCAAATTCATCAACTGCCCTAAATGTTAATCAATTCAGGCCTTTCTTGCCAGTGATACCGGCCAAGCTGAATCGCATATTTCTATGGGCAGGGCTGATTCTGGCCGTGCCGCTCAGCCTGCTGCTGGCCGCCAGCGCCGGCAGCACCGGCTGGCACTGGCCGTGGGCCCTGGATGAAACCATGCAGCGGGTGGTGCTGGAGCTGCGCCTGCCGCGCGCAATCGCCGCCCTGGTCGTCGGCAGCCTGCTGGCCCTGGCCGGGTGCCTGATGCAAGTACTGCTGCGAAACCCGCTGGCCGACCCCTACGTCCTCGGCCTGTCCGGCGGCGCGGCGGCCTTCGCCCTGGCCGGGATGATGTTCGGGCTGACCTTCATCCCCGTGCCCGTGCTGGCCTTCTGCGGCGCCCTGCTCAGCCTGCTGGTGGTATTCGTGCTCGCCCGAGGGCGCGGGCCCTGGAGCACCACCCGGGTGCTGCTCACCGGCGTGGTTGTGGCCGCCGGCTGGGGCGCGCTGATCTCGCTGATGCTGGCCACCGGTCCGGATGCCAGCCTGCGCAGCATGCTGTTCTGGCTGATGGGCGATTTGAGCCACGCCCGCCTGTCGGCCTGGTGGCTGCTGCCGCTCATCGCCGGGCTGGCCCTGTTGTGGCTGCGCGCGCGCAGCCTGAACGTGATGAGCGCCGGTGCCCTGCAAGCCGCCCTGCTCGGCGAATCCAGCAAGGCACGGTTCTGGGAAATCTATTTGGTGGCCTCGCTGCTGACCGGGCTGGCCGTGTCGATGGCCGGCGCCATTGGCTTTGTCGGCCTGATCATTCCGCACCTGATGCGCCTGCTTGTCGGCAGCGACCACCGCCGCCTGCTGCCGGCCGCGGCCCTGTTCGGCGGCAGTTTCCTGGTACTGGCCGACACCCTGGCCCGCACCGTGTTGGCGCCACGTCAGCTCCCGGTGGGGGTACTGACCGCACTGATCGGCGTGCCGCTGTTCCTGCTGCTGCTGAACCGCGCGGTGAGGATTCGATAGTGGCGCTGCTCAGCACCCAGGGCTTATCCGTGCAGATCGGCGATGTTGTCGTCGTCGAAAACTTGAGCATCAAGGTGGGCCCTGGCCAGTTCTGGGGCCTGCTGGGGCCGAACGGCGTCGGCAAGACCACCTTGCTGAAAACCCTGGCCGGGGTTCACCCCGCCCACGCAGGCCAGGTGCTGCTGGAGGACCAGCCGCTAAGCACGCTGAAACGGCGCACGATTGCCCAGCGCCTGGGCATGCTGCCGCAGCATACCCGGTATGTTTTTGAAGCCTCGTGCGAACAGACCGCACTGGTCGGTCGCCACCCGCACCTGCGCGCCTGGGACCGGGAAAGCGAGGCCTGCCGGGCCATGGCCCGGCAGGCACTGGCATCGCTGGGGCTTGAAGAACTGGCCGAGCGCAGTTGCATGAACCTGTCCGGCGGCGAATCGAGGCGCCTGGCCCTGGCCACGGTATTAGTCCAGGATCCGGCCGTGATGCTGCTGGACGAGCCCACCAATCACCTCGACCCGGCCAACCAGGTCACCATCCTCGATGTGCTCGGGCGCCAGGTCAGAGGACATGACAAGGCCGCCGTGATGGCGCTGCACGAGGTCAACCTGGCCACCTGCTATTGCACCCATGTTTTGCTGCTGTACGGCAACGGCGAATACGAGGCCGGGCCGACCGATCAGCTACTGGACGAGCAGCGGCTCAGCCGCCTGTATCAGTGCAAGATGAGACTGGTCGACGACGGCAGCCAGCGGGTGTTCGCCGTGGCCGGTCAGTCCTGACGCCGGCACACCAGCAAGGTGTGCCCCTCCCCGATGTGCTCATGCTCGCTTTCCAGCGCCAGCCCGGCCTGGTCCAGCAACGGCAGGAGCTGGTCACGGCGATAGAAGCGGCTGTTGCCGGTGGCCATGGCGGTGAAGTACAGGGAAATCGCATTCAGACTGTAGCGGGCGGCCTCGTGAACCTGCACATCGGGAAACAGCTCGATGATGTAAAGGCGCGTTTCCGGGCCCATTGCCGCCACGGCCCGATTCAGTATCGAGACAATCTCGGGCTCTGAAAAACAGGCCAGCAGCTGGCTCATGACCATGGCATCGGCCTCGGCCGGCAGTTCCAGGGCCGGGTCAAGCAGCTGGGCCGGGTGGAGCTTGACCCGGTCGGCAAAGCCCTCGTCGCTCAGGCGCTGATGGGCCAACGCGAGCACGTCCGGCAGGTCGACCAGGGTCAGCTTCACATCGGGATCGAAGCGCAGCACGCGCGCGGCAAGGTTGCCGGTATTGGCGCCAACGTCGACCACATGGCTCGGCTGGCGATCGAAAATACGCGGCACCAGGGCTTCAAACGCGCGTTCCGAAAAGAACTGGTCAAATCGAAACCAGCTTTTGGCCGCCGGGTCCTTGAGCTCTGCCAGACCTTCATACAACGTCGCCCAGGGACCGAAATGCGCCAGACCGGCAGGCCGTTCTTCGGCCAGGGCCTCTGGCAGGCGGGCCATGCCGTGGTAGGCGAAATCGCGGGTGAAGTCCATGTTGACCCGGGTCAGCTCATCGTTGAGCAACACGCTGCCCAGAGCAGCCAGGGCCAGGCGCTCGCCGTTGCGCTCGATCAGACCGATATCCAGGGCAAAGTCGGTCAGTACCGACACCGCATATGCGCTCAGACCACTGGCTTCAACCAAGCCCTCCTCGCTCAAACCCTCGGCACCCGCACGTTCCAGCGCGTCCAGCAAGCCCTGGTCACGCATGGCAATGGCGCCCCAGAAGGCGAACGGGGCAAACGCCAGGCTCTGGGCAGCCGCCCGGGCCTGGCCGGTAGGTAGACGGGTTCTCTCTTTTCTAATCATTGACGATCGCAGTGCAGGCTGTGCGTTGGTACTTTGTTTGTTTGCGGTCGCAGTATAAGAAATCCTGGGCTTCCTGCTGTACGGATCTGATCGTCAAGATCCTGAATGATAATGATTTGCATTGGTGGCGATTGCTTGCTAGCCTATCTCCAGGCACGGAGACCGGCAGATATCAGTCTGCCTGGTCAAGCATCACTATCGAATCCATCGGCGACCAGGAATCATCGGCATGAAGTTCTTCACTCACAGCAACGCACCCACCATCTCGGACCTGCCTGCCGGGCCCCGCGCCCGTCTGGCGCTGACAGAACTCGCAACGCATGACACGGTTGCCAGCAACAAGCGAGCGCCCAAAGGCATTGCCCTTACCGACCCGCAGTGCTGGTTGTTCTGGCTGCTGCGCTCCCGGCAACCGCGCCTGGCCCTGGCGACAGGTGAGCTCCAGGCCGACTTGCTGATCCTCGCCGGCGCTGCGGTCACCGCCAACGCCGGCAGCCGCCTGTTGTTTGAGCCGGAGTCGACAGCGGCCGGGGCGCTGGACTGTGCGGTCATTCGCGCGGGCCTCGATTGGGGCGTTCGGCGCATGACCCACGGCGAGAGCATCCGCGAGGGCAGCTTGCAGGCCCTGATTCTGGCCTCGGCGGCTGCCGGCTTTGTCGAGCAGGTGCTTGCTCGCCTGCCCAAACTGGCTAGTGGTGCCATCGTGGTCGGGCTGCTGCCGAAAAGCGACCGTGATCGTGCCCAGAATGTCCTCGCGCGCCTGAATGGCATGGCACCAGGCTTCGATGCCATGGCCGTGGACTGCCAGCACCAGGCCTTGATCATCGCTGAATACAAGGGGGCCAACTGATGTGCCAGGCAACGCCCACCGGCCTGCTGGCGCTCGAAGCGCTGCGTCACCTGGCCCATGGCAACTGCGACCCGAGCATCAAGCGCTGGTTGATCGAAACAAAGTTGCTGGAGCCGCTGACTACGCTGGTCGATCTGGTCAAGTGCGCCGGCGAAGACAGGAACCGCTTTGCACCACCCGGCGGCGGTCTGGCCCGGCCGCTGGAAGAAGCACTGATGTGCGCGATACAGGCCGCTGCAACGCATCCTGAAGACCTCCGCCCCTGCCTGCTTCCCTGGCTGCCTCCGGAGACCTGCCAGGCCGCCGAAGATGCGCTGATTGCCAGTAGCGACGGCCTGATCTGCGCCTGTTGCCGACGGCAGCGGGTTGCAGGAACGGCACCGAACACCTCAGCCAGCAGCTGTCATGGCGTCACATCGGTTGTTGATTAACCGAATCCAGAACGTGAATCACGTTCTGGACGTCTACCATCATGAGCTGGGCCGGACGGGTTTTGTTGCCCGGTCCAGCACACGTCGGAGGGCTGGTGCGTTTTGCCGCAGGCAAGAAGCGCCGGCCTGGAGACCGACCGTGCGTGCGGCCGGGGACCATGTTCGGGAATTCTCCGGTTGTTTGCGATGGGCACCACACACGCCGAACAGACCGTGGCGAACCGGGCGCGTGGCGAAGGATTCAGCATGGCCCCCGGCCGCGTTGGGCCGGGCTACGGAGTCGGTGGTCGGCCGATACAGATTTTTTGTAGCCCGGTCCAACGTGGCCGGGGACCATGTTCGAGAATTCTCCGAATGTTTGGAATGGGCACCCTGCACGCCGAGCGGACCGTGGCGAACCGGGCGCGTGGCGAAGGATTCAACATGGCCCCCGGCCACGTTGGGCCGGGCTACGGGATTTTTTCCACGCTCGGGGCGTTTATCAGCATTGACCTACAAGGCTTGAACTCGCTGGTGTAGGTGGCGTTAGCGCCACAATTGACGCGGGATGCGCTATGGTAATTCGTATGGACTTCAGCGATTACACGGCCGGTGAGTTCCATGATGAGCTGATCGGCAAGGGTGGCCGGCCGCGGGCGGCGGCTCGGGCGCTATGGAAGTATCTGAAAAACCTGGACGCTGACGAGCTCGATGAGCGACGCGGTGCCTGCGAAGTGGCGGCGATGGTTGCCGGCATTACCTTTCGAGTGTATTTCGAAGATACCGGCGTTGATCGGGCGATGCCGTTTGATCTGATTCCGCGGGTGATCGCACTGCGCGAATGGGAGCAGATTGAGGCCGGGCTGAAGCAGCGCGTGCGCGCGCTGAACCTGTTCATCGATGATCTGTACAACGACCAGCGCATTATCTCAGACGGCGTATTCCCGGCCGAGCAACTGACCGGCTCGGTGAATTTTCGCGAACAGTGCCGCGGCTTCTCACCACCGCTGGGGGTCTGGGCCCATATCTGCGGCTCGGACCTGGTGCGCGATGCTGCGGGCACCATGTACGTGCTTGAAGATAACCTGCGCATTCCCTCCGGGGTTTCCTACATGCTCGAGAACCGGCAGGTGATGAAGCGGGTCTTTCCCGAGCTGTTCGAAGACTCCGGCATTCAACCGGTTGACGACTACCCCTCGCAGCTTTACGACACCCTGGCCTCGCTGTCGCCGCGACCGGCCGACTATCCCAGTGTAGTTGTGCTGACACCCGGCATGTACAACTCGGCCTACTTCGAGCACGCCTACCTTGCCCAGCAGATGGGCGTGGAACTGGTTGAAGGCCGTGATCTGGTGGTTGATGAGAACGATGAGGTGTTCATGCGCACTATCGCCGGCCTGGAGCCGGTGGATGTGATCTATCGGCGCATCGACGATGATTTCCTGGACCCGGAGGCATTTCGGGAAGATTCCCTACTCGGCGTGCCCGGCCTGATGCGCGCCTGGCAGGCGGGCAAGGTGGCGCTGGCCAATGCACCAGGCGCCGGTGTGGCCGATGACAAGGTGGTTTATTCCTGGGTGCCCGACATCATTCGCTATTACCTGAGCGAAGAACCGATGATCGAAAACGTGCCCACCTACCGCTGCGAAGACCCCGACCAGCGCGCCTGGGTGCTGGGCCATCTCGACGAGCTGGTGGTCAAGCCGGCCAACGAATCCGGCGGCTACGGCATGCTGATCGGGCCACGTTCAACCAAGCGCGAGCGCAAGGAATTCGCCAAGCTCATCCAGGCCGACCCGCGCAACTACATCGCCCAGCCAACCCTGGCCCTGTCAACCTCGCCCACGATTGTGCAGGGCGGCGTCGGGCCCCGCCACGTCGATCTGCGACCATTCGTACTTTCCGGCCTGGACATGCATGTCACCAACGGCGGCCTGACCCGGGTGGCGTTGAAGGCCGGCTCGCTGGTGGTCAACTCCTCCCAGGGCGGTGGCAGCAAGGACACCTGGATCGTGGACACGGAGCGCTGACATGCTCTCGCGCCTGGCAGAAAACCTGTACTGGCATGGCCGCTATCTGGAGCGCGCTGAAGATCTGGCCCGCCTGATCAACGTCAATGCCAATCTCAACCTGGACCTGCCCTCGGGCCTGAGTGCCGGCTGGGAACCGCTGGTGCGGATCACCGGCAACAACCCGGTCTTCAAGGATCTCTACGACGAACCTGCCGAGCGCCACGTAGTGCGATTTCTGCTTGCCGATGAGCGCAACCCGGGCTCGCTCAAGGCCACCCTGGAGTATGCCCGCGAGTCGCTGCGTTCGGCCCGTGATCTGCTGCCGCGTGAAGTCTGGGAGCAGATGAACGCGCTGTACCTGTCCGGCAACGAGCAGCTGGTCGGCACCATTGGCAAGCGCCGCCGGCACGAATTCTTGCGCCAGGTCATTCTCGACTGCCAGCAAATGG
>SKKV01000106.1 GCA_007123575.1 Wenzhouxiangella sp. | reverse complement strand
TGCAGGCTTTGACACCCGGCAAGGGTTCAGCAAAAACCCTAGTTTCTGCGGCGTGATTACTAGCCGACTTGGGGAAACCCGGCCAATGTAGGGGCACTTGCGTCTTCGGGGCGCTCCGGGGTGTGTAAAAAAAGCCCTCACAAGCTTCCCTCAGGCAAACTCACCTTGAAGCCAGCCATCCAGGTAGGTGCGGATCTCACGTAGGTCGTCCAGTCGGCCATTCAGCATGACGGATTTCGGAGTCCATCCCTTATACACCGGAGCGTTGGAGAGACGGTTTATCGAGCTCGTGCTTCTTGCCTTCGGCAAACCGCACCAGCCTGCAGAGCGGCCGAACGCGTCATGAATAAGGGAGGATGAACGACATCGTCGATATTGAGGTAGGCAACCAACAAGCCTTCAAGGATCGGCGGCGACCGCTTTTTAGAACAACGAGATCGAGACCTGTCCGATTCCGTTCTGACGGCGATACCGGCGGGGTAAACTACCCTGATGCGCACCAAGACCGGGATTGAACTCAGCCAGACCCAGAACGACAGCGGTGAAATTACGAGTTTGCTGGCGCTGGCAGGTTCCGGGGATCGGTCCTCGTTCGACCGCCTGTATGCACTCCTCTATCGACATATTCACGCCATTGCCCGGCAGCGCATGGCGTCCACGGATGGCAACCTGACGATCAATACGACCGGATTGGTCCACGAATCCTGGTTGCGACTGGTCGATTCCAAGGCGCTGAGTTTCAATAGCTCGCGCCATTTCTACGCTACCGCGTCGCGCGTGATGCGCAATATCATTGTTGATGCAGTTCGTGCTCGCCTCAGCGCCAAGCGCGGCAGCGGCCTGCGCGCGCTGACAATCGATGGCTGCCAGATTGCGATTGAAGGACAGGCTGAACAGCTGTTTGAGATCGATCGACAGCTGCGCTTGCTGGAGAACCATGACGAACGCCTTGCTCGCTTGATCGAACTGCGATTTTTCGGCGGCCTGACCGAGGCCGAAGCCGCTGAAGCGCTTGCAACTTCAGTCAGTACCGTGGAGCGGGACTGGACCCGGGCCCGGGCCTGGTTCCAGCTGCATGCCAGATCTGAACTGACCGCCCGTGAGCAGCCCGGACGCTGACTGGCGGCGACTGGACCAGGCCGTGCAGATGGCGCTGCAGGCACCAGTTCGGGATCGTGAAGCCTGTCTGGCTCGATCTTTGTCGAACCGCCCCGATTTGCTGGCCATGGCGCGACGGACCCTGAGCGATGAACGCGAGCCGCCTGCCCTGGTCGATCTGGCACCGGAACTGCTGGCGTCGATAGGCCGGCGCGCCGGCCAGTTGGATGATTCGCGGCTGGCGGGTCACCGCCTGGGCGTCTGGGAGATCGTTCGGCCAATTGGTCGTGGCGGCATGGGCGCGGTTTACCTGGGGCGACGTGCCGACGGGCTTTTCGAGCGCCGGGTGGCCATCAAGCTACTGCCGTATGCCTTGCAGTCGGCCGAGATGATGGCTCGGTTCGAGCGTGAGCGGGAGATACTGGCCGGGCTGACTCATCCGGGCGTCAGCCAGCTTCTCGATGGCGGCACCATGGACGATGGCTCACCTTACCTGGTGCTGGAATACGTCGATGGCGAATTCATCACTGATTACTGCGATCGCCGGGCGCTGGACCTCCAACAGCGCATCGAACTGCTGCTGGCTGTGTTCGAGGTGGTCCAGTTCGCCCACCGCAACCTGGTCGTACATCGCGATCTCAAGCCGGCCAATATCCTGGTTGACCCGGAAGGACGCATAAAGCTGCTGGACTTCGGAATCGCCAGGCTGCTGGAGGAAGTTGGAGAGGCCGGGATGACCGGTCCACTTGGTGCTCATCTGACGCCGGACTATGCCGCGCCGGAGCAGCTGCTGGGTACGCCAATCACCGCCGGCAGTGATGTTTATGCACTTGGCTGTTTGAGCTATCGGTTGCTGTGTGGCCGGGTGCCGATCAAGCTTGCCGGTTGTTCATTGACGCAAATGGTCGAGGCCGTCAGCACGGGCTGCCGCTTGAGCATGTCGCGGCTGGGGGTTGAGCCTGGCCTGCCGCCAGGCGTCAGATTGTCGGACTTGAGTCGCGACCTTGATGCGATCGGCGTCATGGCGATTGAGCCCGAGCCGGAAAAGCGCTACGGCACGGTAGCCGAATTTGGTGCGGATCTGCGTTGCTTTCTGGATGGAATGCCGGTCAGTGCTCGGCCGGCTGGGCGCTGGAATCGGATCAGCAAATTCGTTGCCCGCCACCGAACCGGGTTCGTCCTGACCACGACTGCCTTCGTGATCATGGTTGTGACGGCTGCCACTGCGCTTTACCAGGCCGACCAGGCCCGGGCGCAGCGCGATGAGTCCATCGCCATGAGCGGTATTCTCAAGGATCTGATGCAGCTGGCCGATCCCAATGTCGGGCTGGGTTATGGCATTGACGCGCGCAGCGTGCTCAATACCGCGCTGGACAAGGTGCTGAGTGAGTCATCAAAGCAACCCGAGACCCGAATCGAACTGCTCGACACATTGGCCGATGCCTTGTTGGCGTTCGAACTGGTCGATGACGCGGTTCGGGCTCGGCTGGCCAGTCACGCACTGCATGTCAGGCGTTTTGGTGATGAACATCCGGCCACCTTGTCGGCGCTGGTGTTGTATGCGCGTGCCTTGCGCGAACAGCACCGGGACTTCGACCGGGTCGAAACCTTGTTTGAACAGATACTGGCACAGCGTCAACGGCTGTTGGGCGAACGCCATCCCGATACCGCAGAAAGCTACTGGGATCTTGGCTTCACCTACCTGCGCTATTCCGATAGCAGCCATCCCGGACGGGCGCGAGTCTCGGCGTTGATCGGTTCAGCCCACGACATCTACCGTGAGCAGCTTGGTGAGGACCACCTTCTGACAGCGCACAGCCTGTTTGACCTGGGCCTGGCTACTACCGAGCTGGCGCTCAGGCTCGAGCGTTTGCGGCGGGCAGTCGACATCCGAGCGGGGCAGGTACCGGCCGATGATCTGCTGCTGCTCCAGCATCAGGGCGATCTGGCGTTGGTGCTCAGCGATGCCGGCCATGTCGAAGAGAGCCTCGCGTTGGGGCGGCGCGCGGTTGCGGGGTTTCAGCAGGCGCGCGGAGAACTGCATCCGGTGTCGATCAAGTTATTGAACAATCTGGCGGCCATGTATCGCGACCACGAACAGTATGTCGAAGCCCTGGCAACTTATCGGCGGGTCGATGAGCTGGTTCGTGCTGTGGCACCGGAAGACCATCTGCGCCGCGCCTTTTCCCAATACGGTATTGGACGTACGCTCAATGCCTTGGGCAAGGTGGCCGAGGCCGATCCGTTTCTCCGTGAGGCCATTCGCGTGCTGGAGCTTAACGGCCGCCATCAACTGGAAGGCATTACGCGGTTGGAGTTGGGGGATTGTCTGCGTGACCAGGACCGTCCCAACGAAGCTGCCAAGCAGTATCGCCTGGCCTTGTCCATTTATGTCGACCAACTGGGCCGGGCCAACGATGATGCCCAGGTTGAAGCTGCGCGCCAGCGACTGGCCCGCCTACCCTGATGAGGGGAAAGACTCGCCGTTTCCGATAGCTATCAAGGAACAGGGCTCGCCATGCGCCACCGGCCGTGCCATCCCCAACAATAAGTCCCTTGATTGGAGCAGAAGCGATGCAGTACGTCTCTGGTATTTTCTGCCTGGCAATTGTCAGTACGGCGATGGCCCAACCCTTTGTCGAGGCCGACCTGATCGACGCGAAGGATATAGACCCGACTACCGAACAAGGCGCGCTTGGCAGTCGGGTTCAATTCGCCAGTGACGGCGGCATTTTGTTGGCCAGCGCGCCGCTGCGCAACGATCCTGGTTTTTCCGGCTCCCAGAATGGCAGCGTCTACAGCTTCCAGGTGCTCGGCAACGGCGAACTGGCGCTACAGCAAATTATCGAGCCTGGCCCCCGCAACCAGTTCGGCACGGTTCTTGCCGCCGATGGGGAGTGGGCGGCGATCGGGGAATCGGGCGACAAAGTGCGCATTTACCGCCTGGTCAGCGGCACCTGGAACGAGACCCAGCTGCTGCGCATCGATCCCGATGTCCCCGCCGAGCCAGGTGTGACCGCGCGCGGGCTTGGCTCCTCGGCGGCGATGTTGGGCAACCTGCTGGTGATCGGTGACAGGAGGACCAACATCGCCATCGGTGAGGTCACGCGCAGCAACGCTGGATCGGTCATCCTGTTTCGACGCGGTCTCGACAACCAGTGGCGCCATGAGGCCACGCTGATTGCCCCACTGCCGCAAAGCTCCTTTGAGTTTGGCCGCGAGGTCGCCATTTCCGGCGACTCGGTGCTGGTCGGCGCGCAAAACGACACGATCCTGGTTGACGGTCAAACAAGAACCGTGGGCGGCGCGTATCTTTTTCGCCGCAGCGGAGCCACCTGGCAGCATGTCAAGACCCTGCGCGATCCGGATCCAGAGCCGGCCAACCGCCGCTTCGGCTGGTCAGTGGCGATTGAAGATGACCTCGCCGTTGTCGGCTGTGCCAGCTGCGGCCAGCCTGACACCGGCGCGATCAACAATACCGGCGCCTTCTTCACCTATCGCCGCGATCTTGGCGGCACCAACGCCTGGGGACGGGTCGGGAAGACTGTGGCCTCTGCGCCGCTAGCCATCGATGAGTTTTCGAGCGCCCTGAGTCTGCGCAACAAGGTCTTGCTGGTCGGTGCCGCAAACGTCCGACGCGCCAGCTTTTATGTCGGTAGTTCAAGCGGCCAATGGCTTGAGCACAGCGTGCTCCAGGACGGCGCCGAGCAGGGGACCAATTTCGGCGCAGCAGTGGATTTCTCGGGCGGTGTGGCGATGATCGGCGCGCCGCGCTGGCCCAACACCAGCACAAGCGCACGCTGGGGCGCGATCTCGAGCTGGTATAGCCGCTCGATTGCCGTCTGCCGCGGCCAATTCGACGGCATCTTCTGTGATCGCTTCGAAGACGCCAACCCGTGACCGCAGGCAAGTTCTGCTTGACCCTCAGGGGCAAGCCTGAGCATACTCTGAACCCTTACCGGGTGGTAATGTCTGCCCGGCGCTTGTGCGGGGAACAGAGCCGGGCCCATGAACGATCAGCCCATCACTCAACTATTGTCAGCAGCAGCCCAAGGGGATCCCGGTGCGGATGCCAAATTGATTGCTGCCGTGGTCCAGCGCCTGGAGCAGATCGCAAGCCGGGAGATGGCCGCTTGCAACAACGGTCGCGTCGACGGACTGACCATGGAGCCACGCATGCTGGCCCACGACGCCCTGCTGAAAATTCTGGAGCGCCCCCGGGAGTTCGAGAATCGCCGCCACTTCTTTTCCTACGCCACCAGCGTGATGGCCCGTGCCATGATCGACTACCAGCGCAAGCGGCATGCCCAGAAGCGCGGCGGTGACCAGCTGCGGGTAACGATGAGCGACATTTCGGCTGACTCCGATTTCGATCTCAGCGAAGTGCCGACCGTATTGACCGAACTCGAAGCCCTGGACCCGCGCAAGGCCGAACTGGTCGGCTTGCGCGTCTTCTGGGGTGCGAGCATGGCTGAAATCGCCGACATACTCGACATTTCAGAATCCACCGCCGAGCGCGACTGGCGCTTCGCCCGCCGCTGGCTGGCCGCCCGTCTTGCCGAAAATTAAATCAGGTTTTTCAATAATCGACGCTGGTACTTGCAGGGCTCAGCCCGCAAGGAACATGGTCGCTCTATTATTAACCAGGCAACGAAATACCTATGGTGTTCGTTGCACGGCATTTGCGGCGCATGTCCGTGTGGGCCTCCGCTCATTGCGCTTGGCTGAAAGTTCATTCCGGCATTGTCGCGCCTGTCCTGGCAATCGCCGGGTCCAGGCCGAAGCTGAACTGGCGGCGGCGGATGGTTTCAAGGGCGATCAGCGCCGCCGGCAGCAGCAGGGCCAGCGACCAGCTGCGCGCGCTGCGCTCGGGCTGCCACTGGAGCAGCGCGTCCCAAAGGCTTAAAGACGCGCCCAGGGCGAGCAGGGCGCCGATCACGAGAATCAGGTAAAGCCAACGCCGTATCCGCAGCTCGCGGCGCCCGGCCTTGTCAGCCAACAGCGTCATCAGGCCGCCGGCGATGGTCATGTACACCGCCAGAATCTGAATCAGAGCCGCTTCCCCCAAAAAGGCCGAAGCCGCCGACGGATGGCCGCTGAACAGCTGCCAAGTGCCAATCCCCAGCGGTGTGGCCAGGGCGAACAGGCTGGCGCTCAGGCTGCGGGTCAGCGGCAGGCAGAACAGCACGGTCATCGGGGCGGCCACGATCAGATACAGACAGAACCGAAACAGCCGGTTGAAGTTGTCTTCATCCAGCACGCCTTGCTCTATGATCAGGCTGTTCAGGGCCAGGATGGGGGTGAGCATGTAAACCAGCAGCACCAGCCGGGCCCATTGGCGGCTCTTGCGCCGCGCCAGCACCGCTTCCTGGCGCTCGGCGCCGGGCCGGTCGCGTTGCAGCAGGATGCCGTCGGCCATGCCGAAGCCCAGGCAAGCGGCGCAAAGCACAATGCCCGGCATGCCATAGATCGAAAAGCCCTCGGCGGTGCCGGGCAGGGCAGCGGCCAGCCCAGCAGCAATACGACCATCGGTATCGCCAGCATCAGCCGCAATCGCTTCCGCCTGGCATCCCTGGCCGCCACGGCCAGCTGCAATTCGTTGACCGTCTGGCTGGCACCGGACTGCAGGCGGTCAAGGTTTTTTCGGATTTCAACCAGGTCCAGCCCAAGATTCAGGCGCAGCCAGATCGCCGCCTCCGTGGCCCGCTCAGCGCCCAGCCATGTTTGCAGCTGCGTTTCCTCTGGCCTGCTCAGCAGGTAGTGTTCCGGCGCTGCCTCAGCTGCTGGCTTGGTGGTGCCGATTCCGGCCGTTGCCAGCCCTGCAAAAGACTCAGTCACGTTGATCGAAATTCAGATGGCCTGCTTTCGATACGCAATTGGCAGCATCAATTCCTTCAAAAAGCTACTCGCGCGGAGACGCCAAGGCGCGAAGGGAGACAAGTTCAGAAAGATCGGGATTTATTCCCTCGCTCGTCTCTTCGACTTTTTGTAAAATCATCCACTAACTTGGTGTAATATCATCTATGTAACGGCTGATATTACACCTAATGTACCCGCGAAGCATACAGACAAGCCTGACAGAAGCCCTGAGCGACACCCCGGTGGTACTGCTCAATGGCGCCAGACAAACCGGAAAAAGCACGCTGGTGCAGGCCATGCAGCCCGGTATGCGCTACCTCACCCTGGACGATCCGGCGGTGCTGGCGGCGGCCAAGGCAGATCCATTTGGTTTCATTGCCGCCCTGAGCGATCCGGTCTGTCTGGACGAAGTGCAGCGAGCGCCCGAGCTGTTTCTGGCGATCAAGGCGTCGGTGGATAAAGATCGAAGGCCGGGGCGTTTTTTGCTCACTGGCTCGGCCAATGTCTTGATGCTGCCGCAGATTTCGGATTCCCTGGCGGGGCGGATGGAAATCATTGAGCTCTGGCCGCTGGCGCAGAGCGAGTTGAATCGGCGTGGCAGCCGCGTGATTGATGCGCTGTTTGCTGGCGATTTTGGCGAACATTACTCTTTTGATCGGTCCGGCTTTATCGACCGTCTGCTTCGCGGGGGATACCCGGAAGCCGCCGCCCGCAGCAACGAGCGCCGCTTGGCCACCTGGTTCGAAAGTTATCTCGCGACCATTTTGCAGCGCGATGTCAGGGCGCTTGCCAACATCGAGGGCCTGACCGAATTGCCCAAGCTGGTCCGGCTGCTGGCGGTTCGCAGTGGCAGCCTGCTCAACTTTGCCGAGCTGGCGCGCAGCGTCGCGATCCCGCAGACCACCTTGAAGCGCTACATGGCGCTGCTGGAGACGCTGTTTCTGATCCGTCAGGTGCCGGCCTGGTCGTCTCATCTGGGCAAGCGCTTGCTGAAGTCGCCCAAGCTGTTCTTGTCCGATTACGGCCTGATGGCCCATTTGCAAGGTTTCAATGCCGCGCAGATGACAGCGCACCTGGGTCTGCCTGGCGGACTGGTCGAGGCGTTCGTGCATGCTGAGCTGGCCAAGCACCAGAGTTGGGCCGACATGCGCACCCAGTTGATGCATTACCGTACCAATACGGGTGTTGAAGTCGACTTTGTGCTGGAAAACCGGCGCCAGGAGTTGCTGGCCGTGGAAGTCAAGGCAGCAGCCACCGTGACTGGCAAGGATTTCAAAGGCCTTCGCCATTTGCGCGACACCACGCCGGCGCAGTTCAAGCGCGGCGTGTTGCTGTACACCGGGGAGCAGGTGGTGAGTTTTGATGAACAACTGACGGCTGTGCCCATTGGCTTGCTGCTGTAGTGCGGAGCATGCTCAGAACGAGCCCGCCTGAACCCGCAGTATCTGAGCACCAAACAGCGCGTGTTCGAATGCATCGCCGCCTTCGTCGAGAAGTTCCGGGGAGGGCAGGGCCGCTCAAGCGGTTTGTCCCAGCTCCTTGTTCAGAAAGGCGCGGGCCAGGCGGGTATCGCGTTTGATGGTGGCGGTGGAGGTTTCCAGGGTTTCGGCTAGTTGTTCGACTGACAGGCCGGCAAAAAAACGCAGTTCGACAACTTCAGCCAGGCGCGGGTCGCGCTCGGCCAGGCGGTTGAGTGCAGTGTCCAGGGCCAACAGTTGCTCGGCCTGCGAATCGATGGCGATGACTTCGGTTTCGATATCCACCGGGCTAACGCCGGCGCCGCGGCGGTCGGCGAGTTTACGCCTTGCATAGTCGATCACGATATGGCGCATGGCCTGGGCGGCGCTGGCAAAAAAGTGCTTGCGGCTTTGGAAGCGCGGGTCTTTGCCGTCCTTGAACAGCTTTAGATAGCTTTCGTTGACCAGGGCGTGGGTATTCAGCGTGGCACCGCGCCGGTGGCGCGCCAGCTCGGCGCGGGCCATCTTCAACAGCTCGCCATGCAATAACTCAAAACAGGCGTCGCGCACTTGGGGGTCGTCGCCAGCCTGAGCCAGGTGACGGGTGATGTCGCTGCTTTCGGCCATGAATGTTGCGATCGTTTGGTGTTGTCCGAGCCAGGCGAGACCCGGCTCGCAGTAAGCGCTACTATAGCGCAAGGAGTTAAGGGTGGAGTTTTCCGGTCAGCATGGATGCCAATCGCTGGAGCCAGGTCAAGGCGCTGTTTGAACAGGCGGTGGTCTTGCCCGAGTCTGAACAAGCTGCGTTCGTCCAGCGCCAGGCGGCGGAAGCCGGCTTTGATGCGGAAATGCTGGCCGAGCTATCGGCGCTGTTGCTGGCCGACCAGTCCGGCCAGGATGGCAGCGATGGGCTGGCTACCCTACCGGAACTTGCTGACGCCGCCCCGGCACTGGTTGATGAACTGGCAGAGCAGTTAGGGCAGCATCGCAGCAGGGATCGCAGTGGCCAGCAGTTCGGCCGCTGGCTGCTGGCAGAAGAAATCGGGCGCGGCGGCATGGGCACGGTCTACCGGGCCGAGCGGGTGGACAGCGACTTTGCCCAGGTGGGTGCGCTGAAGCTGATCGAATCCAGCCTGCCTTCTGATCGGCTACAGGCGCGTTTCAGGGATGAGCGGCGAATTCTGGCCGGTCTGGATCATCCCGGTATCGCCCGTTTGCT
>SKKV01000090.1 GCA_007123575.1 Wenzhouxiangella sp. | reverse complement strand
GCATGCTGCCTGCTCACGCGGCCGTGGCGTTGAGCAACTGGCCCAGGCCCTTGATCGCCACCTGCATCGACGGATAATCGGCCGCGCTGGTGTTGCGCATCTCCTCCAGCATCATCGAAACCCGTTCGGATTCAGTCTGATAGCGATCAAACCAGGTCGACACCGGATCCTTGGCATCCCCCGCCTCGTTCAACACCCGACGGGTGAGCTGACGGTGATAGCTGAACAGCTCGTCGCGCAGGTTGCCACGGGCATGGGCGTGCCACTGCCGCTCCACCGGCAGGCTCTCGACCTGGGCGCGCAGCCACTTCAAGCACAGACGATCGAGCAGATCGAAGTAGATCCGCGCCACCTGCTCTACCGCCAGATCGTGGTTGCTGGCTTCATCGACAATATCCAGCGCCGAGTGCATGTAGCGCAGGCTGGCGGTGCGCACGGCCAGTGACTCGGGGAAACCGGCCTCGATCAACTCCGCGCTGCGCTCGCGCATGCGCTCGCCAAGCTCTTCGCCCAGCACCGACTGCAGGCAGCCCGCATACGCCTCGATACCCGGGAGAAAACGTTGAACCTTGCTCGATATGTCGATGCCATAGCCGCCCGGCAGCGCAATCAGGCGTCGGGTCATCTGGCGCAGCAAGTTCCACATCTCCAGCACTGCTTCGGTCTGGCGCGTGGCAGCAACACGATTGTCCAGCGCCTCGACCTCACCCCAGAACTCGCGCGCCTTGAAGATTTCTCGAGCGACGGTATAGGCCTTGGCCACTGTCGCCGAATCGGCCCCGGTATCTTCGCGAATACGCATCGAAAAATGGGCGCCCATGCGGTTGACGATGGAGTTGGTCACCTTGGTGGCAATGATTTCTCGCCACAGACGATGTTCTTTCATCAGGTCGCTGTAGCGCTCACGCAGCGGCTTCGGGAAATAGTCTTCCAGCTCGCGTGACAGGTACGGGTCCTCCGGAACGTCGGAATCCAGCAGTTCCTTGTACAGCGTGATCTTTGCGTACGACAAAAGCAGTGAGAGCTCCGGACGGGTCAGTCCGTGACCTCGCGCCACGCGCTCGCGCAGTGCCTCCTCGTCCGGCAGCTGTTCCAGATCGCGATCGATGACACCCTGGCGTTCGAGCATGGCGATGAAATGCGCTTCCGAACCCAACCTGGCACTGGTCAGGTTTTCCATCATGCTCAGGGCCTGGGTTTGCAGGTAGTTGCTGCGCAGCACCAGCGCGGAGACCTCGCCAGTCATTTCCTTGAGCAACTGATTGCGTCCGTCATGGTGAAGCTGGCCGCGCTCGACGGCCAGGTTGAGCAGGATCTTGATGTTGACCTCGTGGTCGGAACAGTCGACGCCAGCCGAGTTGTCAATGAAATCGGTATTCAGTCGACCACCGTTGAGAGCGAACTCGATTCGGCCGAGCTGAGTCAGCCCCAGGTTGCCGCCCTCGCCGATCACCCGGCAGCGTAGATCACCACCATTGACCCGAACCAGGTTGTTGGCCAGGTCACCGACATCGGAATTGCTTTCCGAGCGACCCTTGACATAGGTACCGATGCCGCCGTTCCAGAGCAGGTCCACGGGCGCCTTGAGCAGCTCTCGGATCAGCTCATGCGGCGCCAGGCTATCCACTTCCAGACCCAGCCATTCCTTGACCTGCGGCGAAAGCGGAATGGACTTGGCCTGGCGAGAATAGATGCCACCACCAGCAGAGATCAGCGACTCATCGTAGTCGGCCCAGGTCGAGCGCGGCAGTTCGAACAGGCGCTTGCGCTCGGTGAAGCTGCGGGCTGCGTCTGGCTCGGGATCAAGGAAGATATGCATGTGGTTGAAGGCCGCCTTCAGGCGGATGTGCTCTGACAGCAGCATGCCATTGCCGAACACGTCGCCGGCCATGTCGCCAATTCCTACAACGCTGAAGTCTTCGCTCTGGGTATCCAGGCCGAGCTCGCGGAAATGACGCTTGACCGACTCCCAGGCGCCCTTGGCGGTGATCCCCATTTTCTTGTGGTCGTAGCCGTTCGAGCCGCCCGAGGCGAAGGCATCGTCCAGCCAGAACCCGTATTCGCTGGAGATGGCGTTGGCGATATCGGAGAAAGTCGCCGTGCCCTTGTCGGCAGCCACGACCAGGTAGGGGTCGTCCTCGTCGTCCCGGCGCATGACCTGGCGCGGCGGAATGACGGTCTCGCCGTCGAGATTGTCAGTAATGTCCAGCAGGCCGCTAATGAAGCTACGGTAGCAATAGACCACTTCGGCCATCAGCTTGTCGCGGCTGGCATCGTCCGGCGCTTGCTTGACCACGAACCCGCCCTTGGCACCCACCGGCACGATCATGGTGTTTTTCACGCTTTGGGCACGCATCAGGCCGAGCACCTCGGTCCGGAAATCCTCGCGCCGATCCGACCAGCGCAGACCCCCCCGAGCGACGCGCCCGCCGCGCAGGTGGATACCCTCGACGCGCGGCGAATAAACGAAAATTTCGCGAAACGGTCGCGGCGGCGGCAGATCCGGCACCACAGACGAGTCCAGCTTGAAGCTCAGATACTCGCGGAACTCGCCGCGATCATTCTGCTGGTAGACATTGGTTCGCAGCATGGCGCGAATCAGGTCATAGAAGGCCCTGAGGATTCGATCCTGGTCGGCCGAGCTGACGCTGTCGATGGCACGCAGAATGGCCCGGCGAATGACCATGATGTCAACCTCGCTCGGCGGCTTCTCGCGCTGCTTGTAGGTTTCATCCAGCAGTTCGCCCAGAACTTCGTCGCTGTAGCCTGCGGCCAGCTCGCGGCACTGGCTCTCCAGGGCCTTGCGCGCGGCCGTTCGCTGGGCCTTGCCGGCCTCTTCTCGCGCCGGGTCAAAGCGGGCTTCGAAGAACTCGACCAGCAGCCTGGCCACCAACGGCGAGGCCGAAAGTGTTTGTTCCATGTAGGACTGCGAAAACGGAATGCCCGTCTGCAGCAGGTACTTGCAACAGGCTCTGAGCATCGCCACTTGGCGCCAGTCAAGATTGGCACGCAGGACCAGGCGATTGAAGCCGTCGTTTTCGTTGCGACCGCGCCAGGTTTGCTCGAAGGCCGCCTGAAACTTGTCTCGAATGAGCTCCAGGCGCAGGTCCTGGCCGTCCGGCAAGCGCATGTCGAAATCCTGAATCCAGATTCGATGACCATCGGCCAGCTTGAGCTCATAGGGACGCTCAGAGACAATCCGCATACCGAGATTCTCCAGCATCGGCAGCACGTCGCTGAGCAGAATGGGCGCATCGTGCTTGAACAGCTTGAAGCGCGCCATGCCCTGCCCCTTCTGACGGGGCTTGTACAGGCTCATCCGCAAATCGTCGAAATCGCGCAGCTTGGATACGTTGACCACGTCATAGCTGGCGACACTGGGCGATACCTCCTCGGTGTAGGAGGCCGGAAAGGCCTTGCCGAAGCGCCTATCCAGCTCCAGGCCCTGTTCCTCACCGTGCTCTCGAATCAAGATCTCGGTCAACTCGTCGTTCCAGGACCGAATGGCCTGCTTGATCCGGTTCTCGATATCGGCAATGTCGAACTCCACTGCCTCGCTTCCGCGCGTGCGCACGATCATGTGAACTCGCGCCAGCTTGGACTCTCCGACCTGGACGGCGAAATCGAGACGCTCGCCCTTCAAGGCCCGTTTCAATATCGCCTGGATACGCTCGCGATTTTCGGTATTGAAGCGGTCGCGGGGAATGAACACCAGGCAGGAAAAGAATCTACCAAAGCGCTCCCGCCGCACGAACAGGCGGGTCTGACTGCGCTCCTGCAGGTCGAGAATGCCGAAACCCAGTTCCAATAATTCGTCGCTTGAAGCCTGAAACAATTCATCGCGCGGCAGGGTCTCCAGAATATGGGTCAAGGCCTTGCCCGCATGGGAGCCCGGCCGCAGCCCGGAATTGGAAATCACCTCATCCACCTTGCGCCGCACCAGTGGTGTGTCCTGGCAGCGACGAATATAGGCATTGGAAGTAAACAGGCCAATCAGGCGTTTTTCCCCGGTGACGCGTCCGGCCTCGTTGAAATACAGCACCGAGATATAGTCCATGTAACCGCCGCGATGCACGGTAGACAGGCCATTGGTCTTGGTGATGATGATGGGCTCATTAATGGTGGGCGTTGTGCCACCACGATTAAGGTCCTTCAACTTCCGAACCGGAGCTGGCCGATGCTCCGGGTGCATGATGCCCAGCCCACTGTCTGGCAACGGCTTCAGGGCCCGGCCATCTTCCTCTTCTTCGATCACGTACTCCCGGTATCCCAGAAACGTGAAGTGATCGCTGGCCAGCCATTGGAAGAAGTCACGGGATTCGCTGATCGCCTGTTCACCCATGGCAGCGTGCGTGGCCGGCAGTTCCTCGGCAATGGATCGAACCTTGTCCAGCATGGGTCGCCAGTCTTCCACCGCACGCCGAACATCTTTCAGGCCAGCCAGAATCCTGGACTCAATTTTGGCAAGGCTTTCCGGATAGGTCTGGCGGTCGATCTGAACATGCATCAGCGATTCGGGCAGCTCATCGGAGCCCTCGCCCTCGCAGACCTCCAGCAAATGTCCGCCCGGATCTCGGCGCATGCGCATGACCGGGTGGATGATCAGATGCGCCGACAGGCCCAGCTCGGACAAGGCCAGGACGACGGAATCGACCAGGAACGGCATATCATCGTTGATGATCTCGATGACGGAATGGGTGCTGGACCAGCCGTGTCGCTCTGCATCCGGGTTGAAAATTCTGAGCTTGACTTCGCCGGGCATGCGCTGACGGGAAAACTGGTAAAAGTCCCTGGCCAGTGCGGCGTGTTCGGCCGGATCGACGGCATCAAGCTCTGCGGCGGGCACCCGTCGCAGCAGCTGGCGGCTGAACTTGATGGCTTGCTCGTTACCGTTACTTTCGCGAATCTTGTCGGCCACTGCCTGCAAATGGCGAGCGCCCGGTTTCTCCTCGGATGTACTCATGACCCTGACCTTTGCCGGACCCCGATCCGGCGTTACCCCAAAGCAGTTGGAAACGGGCTGTCAGCGCAGCCCGGTTTCCGTCCTGGCGATGACCATGCGCTGAATCTCGCTGGTCCCTTCATATATTTCAGTTATCTTGGCGTCGCGGAAGTAGCGTTCCACCGGCATTTCCTTGCTGTAACCCATGCCGCCGTGCAGCTGCACCGCCTGGTGGGCAATCCACATGGCCGCTTCAGACGCAAACAGCTTGGCCATCGATCCATCTACGGTGAAGCGGGCGCCGGTTTTCTCCGCCTGCATTTTCGCCCACGCTGCACGCAAGGTCAGCAGTCTTGCTGCTTCCAGACGCGTCTTCATATCGGCAATCTTGGACTGAATCATCTGGAAGGTGCCGATCTCGCGCCCGAACGCCTTGCGCTCGCGCGCGTAATTGAGGCTGGCTTCATAAGCCGCCTGGGCAATGCCGACCGCCTGCGCGGCAATGCCGATGCGCCCGGCGTCCAGCACCGACATGGCGATCTTGAAGCCCTGCCCCGCTTCGCCCAATCGGTCCTCCACGGGGCACTTGTATTCGGTCAACTCGATCTCGCAGGTGGCCGAGGCTCGGATACCCAGCTTCGGCTCTGTCTTGCCGCGATGAAATCCATCGCGCTCGGTGTCGATCAGAAAAGCCGAAATCCCGCGTGCACCGGCATCCGGATCGGTGGAGGCAAACAGCACCAGGTAGCGAGCGTAGGGGCCCGATGTGATCCAAGACTTGCGTGCATTGATGATGTAGTGCGAGCCATCTTCGCTGAGCGTCGCGCGCGATTTCATCGTCGAGGCATCCGAGCCAGACTGTGGCTCGGTCAGCGCGTAGGCGCCGATTTCCTCACCAGTAGCGATGGCGCGAACGTACTTCTGCTTCTGTTCTTCGCTTCCATACTTGAGAATGCCATTGCAAAACAACGAATTGTTGACCGACATGATCGTGCCATGGGCAGCATCGGCCGCGCAGATCTCGATCATAGCCAGCACGTAGCCGATTGTATCCAGGCCCGCACCGCCGTACTCATCGGAAACCTCGATCCCCATCAGGCCCAGCTCGCCCATCTTGCGAATATTCTCCAGCGGAAACTCTCCGGAATCGTCAAATTCGGCGGCGACCGGGGCAATTTCCGAGCGAGCGAACTCGCGGGCCGTGTCCTGGATCATTTGTTGTTCTTCGGTTAGCGTGAAGTCCATGGTCGGGGAAGTTCCTCCGTGACGAATTAGGCAGAAAACAGCGGCAGAAGAACCCTGTTTTGATGAAAACGAATTATACCGCCGCGCTATGAAGAAGTGCCGAAGCGCACGAACAGTCAAGGCAATCGAAAAGAAACTTGGATTTTTGTGAGAATAATGTCACAAAACAACAATTTGCTCCTTGACTACCCCCACCGAGTATCTAAAATAGGAAGTCCGGACCGGGGTTCCCCCCTTCCCCATCCGGATCGTGGCCGAGGTTCCCCCCTTGCCTCGGCCACACCTAATCACAAAAATCGGCCGAATCGGATGATTCGGCCGATTTTTTTTTAGCCGGGGTACTGACAAACCCCAAACCCGGCCTTATAATGCCCGGCTTGGTAGCAACAGCCATCAAACGAACACCTTGCCCAGGTGGCGGAATTGGTAGACGCGCTAGCTTCAGGTGCTAGTATTCGAAAGGATGTGGGAGTTCGAGTCTCCCCCTGGGCACCATTCAACTCTCCCGCTGATTCCCTCTCTCAAGCTCGCGCCTGATCACAATAGCGGAGTGAGTACGGCTTTGCGCAAAGCGCAAAGAAGTGCTCACGAAGCACGTGCCCAGCTCGAGTCTCCCCCTGGGCACCACACCCCCCTCCCGTTAAGGCCAAGCATGCGGAAATGGCATCGAGTGTGCCGATCGCATCGAGCCAAGATTTGATTAGCCGAAAGTCCAAACATGGACCCCGGCCGCACGCACGGGCGGCTTGCGGTGCGGCGCTTCTTGCCTGCGACAAGCCGCACCACTCCTCCAGCCTGTGCTGGGCCGGGCTACAAGGGTCATGACCAAACCCATTCTGGTGCCGAGGAGAGGACTCGAACCTCCACGCCTTAAAGACACCAGGACCTAAACCTGGCGCGTCTACCAATTCCGCCACCTCGGCACGGAGTGCGAAGTGTATCAGCTACAATCCGGTTTATGTGCGGTCGCGGCGGCCTGGATTACGAATGGTCCAGGCTCTGGAATTATTTCAATCTGACTGGCGAGCCACCGGAGGGTGGGCTGCGCGTGCTCAACCTTGCGCCCTCGTACAAGACCCGTGACGGCATCCACTGGAGCCGGGTTCCCGTGATCGTTTCCGACAACGACCAGCGCCAGCCGCGCGGCATGATCTGGCCGCTGATTCCGCGCTGGCTGAAGGGTGAGTTACCGAAATTCTCGACCGCCAACTGCCGTTCGGAGCCTGACCGCCCATTTACCGACACCGTCTCCGGCAAACCGACTTTCCGCGAGGCCTGGAAACGCGACCGGCGCTGCCTGGTGCCATTCTCCTGGTTCTATGAGTGGGACCAGCGCAGCCAACCCAAGCAACCCTGGCGTATTCTGCCCAACAAGGGCCCTTTTCTGGTCATGGCCGGACTGTGGGAGCCGTCATCGACACCAGACGGTGATTTTGTACAGTCTTTCACCATCGTCACCACCGGCCCGAACCAATTACTGACCGATATCGGCCACCACCGCTCCCCCGTCATGCTCGCCGAAACCGACTGGAACACTTGGCTCAGCGGCGACAAGGCAGAGGCAGAAAACCTCATCCATTCACCCCCGGACGATTGGATGAAAGCGCACCGCGTGACCCGGCAGGTCAACAACCCGGGCTTCCAGGGCGAGGAGTTGTTAGAGCAAGACAGGGTAGAGGGGCAGAGGGAGAGAGGGGGAGAAGGAAAAGCGCGCTGAAGCCCCAACCCCTCTACCCTTCTTCCCCTCTACCCAGCCCAATCACCATATCCCCGGAACCAGCCACCAGGAACGCTGCCTGTAGGCCGCCCACTCCGGGTAACGACTCATGCTGGCCTCCTTGTGGATCATGTTGACGGCAAATACGCCCAGCCAGACCCAGGCCAGGACCAGCATCGGCAGCCAGTGCCAGACCATCAGGGCGAAACTTGAGTAGATCATCATCTCGCCAAGGTAATTGGGGTGACGGATATAGCGATACAGGCCGTCGGTGATCAGGCCACGTTGCAGGCGCAGGGTGTAATACTTCTGGGCATCGGCAGCGATCATAATCACCGAGCCGATCAGGCACAGGCTGATGCATAGGGCAAACCAGACATGCTCCGGCAGCGGGTAAACCGGGTCCGAGTAGCCGGAAATCAGCAGCCAGCCGAATACCCAGTACCAACCCAGTACGCCTAGAAAGGCATTGATTCCGCCGGCAATGGTGATCTTTTTCTGCCAGCCCGGATCGGGAAAACTGAGATCCTTGATCAGCCAAACCACACCGTAGCTGCCGTGCAAGGCCAGGTAGACCCAGGCCGCCGTGCTGTCGTTGTCATAAAACCAGATCAGGAAACCGAGCAAGAAAAAGGTCCCGGCTTTCTGAAAGTTGATCACCCAGGCGAACTTCCATGGCCGCGGTCCGCCGAAGGCGTCTTCGACCAGCCAGGTGGTCAGGCGACGCAAAAACGCCGCCCAGGCGGGCGGCGTTTTGCGGATGTCGGAAGTGGCTGTCAAATCAGCTTCCGGAGCAAAATAGCGCTAGTCTTCAACCACCAGTCCGCGCCGTTCCAGCAGCGGCTCGATACCTGGGACGCGGCCGGCGAAATCCTTGTACAGCTCCATGGCATCCTTGCTGCCGCCCCTGGACAGGATGGTGTCACGGAAGTGCTGGCCGGTCTCGCGATCCAGCCCGCCGTTTTCGCGAATCCAGAGCACGCTGTCTGCATCCAGGACTTCGCTCCAGAAATAGGAGTAATAGCCGGCCGAGTAGCCGCCCATGCTGTGGGAGAAGTAAGGAATGCGGTAGCGCGGCGGAACCGGAGGGTAATCCATGCCCGACTCGGCCAGCACCCGGGCTTCGAAATCCATGATCTCATCGGCCGTTGGCACTTCATCGGGTCCGAGACGGTGCAACTCCATGTCGATGACCGATGCCGCCAGGTACTCGGTGGTGCGGAAACCTTCATTGAAGGTCGCCGCCTCCATCACCCGCTCCAGAAGCTCTTCTGGAATCTGCTCGCCGGTCTCGTAATGACGCGCATAGTTCTGCAGCACTTCCGGCCAGGACGCCCACATTTCAAAAACCTGCGACGGATATTCGACAAAGTCGCGCGGCACGGCGGTCGCGGCAAAGGTGGGGTACTGAACATCGGAGAACAGCCCGTGGATAACGTGGCCAAACTCATGGAACAAGGTGGTGACCTCATCCCAGGTCATCAGCGTCGGCTCGCCTTCCGGCGGCTTGGTGATATTGAGGTGGTTGCCGGTTACCGGTGAGCCACCCAGCAGGCCCGAACTGATGCGGTAGGAGTTCATCCACGCCCCGCCTCGCTTGTTGGAACGCGAATACAGGTCGGTCAGCATCAGGCCGATCGGCGTGCCGTCTTCTTCGAACGCTTCCCAGACACGAACATCTGGATGGTAGGTCGGCAAATCCTCGCGCTCGACAAATGTGACACCAAACAGCTTCTCGGCCGAGTAGAACACG
>SKKV01000239.1 GCA_007123575.1 Wenzhouxiangella sp. | reverse complement strand
TCACCGAGGAAACCGGCACCACCATCGATATCCAGGATGACGGCACGGTCACCATTGCCTCGGTCAACCAGGCCGCTGCTGACGCTGCGCGCAAGCGTATCGAGCAGATCACGGCTGATGTTGAAGTGGGCGCGGTCTACGAAGGCACGGTCACCAAGATCATGAACTTCGGTGCTTTTGTCACCATCTTGCCGGGCAAGGACGGTCTGGTTCATATTTCCCAGATCTCCGACAAGCGCGTCGAGAACGTGACCGACGAGCTGGCCGAAGGCGACAAGGTCAAGGTCAAGGTGCTGGAAGTCGACAAGCAGGGCCGCATTCGCTTGAGCATGAAGGCGCTTAACGAAAGCCAGGACTGAACCTGAGTAACAACTGGCTGCGGGTCTCCCGCAGTCAGCAGGTTTTCGCCTGGTTGATCGCATCTTGCTTCCAACCAGGCGACCTGACTATTCTTCCAAAAAGCCATTTCTTGACGCACCCATCAGATGCAACTCTCCATTCCCGTCGCTCCCGGCGAGCTTCTCGACAAACTCACCATCCTGGAAATCAAATCCGAGCGCATCGCCGACCTGGACAAGCTCGTCAACGTCCGGCGTGAGCTGGAGATGCTGGATTCGGTCTGGCGCGAGGCCGGGCTGGACAGCGACGAGATTGCCAGCCTGCGGGCTGATCTCAAACAGGTCAACGAGGCGCTGTGGCAGATCGAGGACGATATTCGCGACGAAGAACGGGCCGGACGTTTCGGTGATCGTTTTATCGAGCTGGCGCGCGCGGTCTACGTGACCAACGACCAGCGGGCGGCGATCAAGAAAGCGATCAACCTGGCCTTGGGCTCGGCCATCGTCGAAGAAAAGTCCTACCGCGATTATTCCTGAGAATTCAGGACTCCACGCAGTTTTTCGATCACCATCTCGGGCGTGATCAGGTTCATCACCCCCGGAAACTCCAGGCGTTTGCCCCAGCGTACCTGCTCCGGCGGCTTGCCCAGGTGCTGCCGCGCCGCCTCCGCGAAGCAATCAACACAGTGCTCCAGGCTGCCCAGCGGCCCTGATCGGCGTGACCAGGTGGCCGCATAGAGCCCGACCACGGGTTTTCTCAACGCGGCGGCAAAGTGAGCGGGTCCGGCATCCGGGGTGATCAGGCAGGCACAGCGATCGAGCATGGCCAGGGCCTGCTTGAGCGTGTCCTGGCCGATCAGATTGGTCACCGGGCTCGATACGCGATCAACAATTGCCGCACCCAGTTCGCGCTCGGTGGCTGATGGGCCGCCGATCAGGATGACGGGCCGCCCGGTCTGGTTGCTGACCCAGTCGGCCACCTGGGCATAGCCTTCCGCATGCCAGTTGCGGCCGGCATGGCTTGAGGCAGGGCTGATCAGCACCGCCTGGCCGGCCTCGGGCTGGTGTGCAACTGCAAACTCCCTGGCGACGTCCGGAATGGGCGGGGCCCGGTCAACACCATTGCAATCCGCACCGAGATGTTCGGCGAAAGAGAGCATGGCCAGGGCCTGGTGCTGGCCCGGCCTGGCCGCGATCCGCTCGTTGATGAACAGGCCGTGGCCTTCGCGCGAGCGGGCGCGGTCAAAGCCGATACGGCGCCGGGCGCGAACCAGCAGTGACAGCAGGTTGGCTCGCAGCGAGACCTGGGCCAGCAGCAGCGCGTCAAACCGCCGGCCGCGAAGCCGGGCTCGCAGCTCGGCCAGCCCGGCGCGGCCGAGCTTCTTGTCGAATACAATGAACTCCACATCCGGGAGATCGACAACAAGCTGATACTCCAGTTTGCCAATGATCCAGGTGACACGGGTTTCAGGCGACAATGCCTGCATTGCTCGGACCAGGGCGATGCAGTGACAGACATCACCGAGCGCAGACAGTCGCAACAGGCAGATCGAAAAGGGAGGCTTCCGGTCGAATGACATGGTTGATCAGCAAGCGAAAAATCGGGGCCGGATGACGGCGACAGAATTTCAGGCGGGCAAGACCCGCATTCTATATGACGCAGACCGCCTGACTACGGTCAGCTTCGAGTGGCTGCAGCCGGCGTTCTGGCGCATGCGCGGTGCGGTGGTCGCCGAGCTGGGTGGTCGTGGCCAGGCCCTGGCCGTTACTATCGAGGCCGGCCAGGCCGTGCTCAGACCTTACCTGCGGGGCGGCTGGATGGCGCGCCTTAACCGGGATCGCTATCTGCATCTTGGCTACCAGCGCAGCCGCCCGTTTCGCGAATGGCACCTACTGGCCCGGTTGCACGCCGCCGGCCTGCCGGTGCCGCGGCCGCTGCTGGCAGGCAGCGAGCGAGCCGGCTTGATCTATCGCGGCGCGCTGTTGACCCGTCGAATCGCCGATGCCTTGCCGCTGGATCAATTGTTGTCCGTGCTGACCGAGGCTGACTGGAAAGAACTGGCGGTCACCTTGCAGCGATTTTTCGGCTCAGGCCTGGTTCATCCCGACCTCAACCCCGGCAATATTCTTCGTGATGAGGCTGGCAACTGGTATCTGATCGACCTCGACCGAGCCACACTACGCCCCGGTCCGGTCTCGCCCAAGCCGATGATCGCCAGGCTGGAGCGGGCGCTGAAGCGCAGCTCGCATTACCCGGCCGGGCTGCTGCCGGGGCTGGTTTCATCGGCGTAACCGGATAATTCCAACACCCGCGTCCTGGCCCTGCCGAGGATGGAATCCGGCGGGAACGCCTGCTCCCGCCAACTCCCGATGCGCACACCGGTGACCAGTTCCAGGGCCTGATAAAGGTGATCGACGGCGTATACCTGGAACATATCGTTGACACAGGCTTTGACCAAGGCTTGGTCCAGCACCAGTGCCTCGAGATTGGCGCGCGGGATGACCACGCCTTGCTGGCCACTCAAGCCACCTTCGCTGCAAAGCTCAAACCAGGCTTCAATGCGTTCATTGATGGCGGGTACGGGACGCACCCGGCCCTGGCCGTCGAGTTCGCCGATCAGGACCAGATCCTGGCGCACGGGGGTGTGGGCGAGGCAGCTGAACAGCAGGCAGGCTTCCGCCAGGCCGGTGCCACAATCCGCTCGTCCATTGTTGGCCGCAGTGCTGCTGAAGCGGGCCAGCAGCCTCGGGGCTTCGCGCAGAAGCAGGCTGTGGCCCAGCAAGGCCTCCAGTGATTCGTCGTGCCGGTCGCGGGTTTTCACGATTCGGCAACGTGGCGCGGGTCCAAATATGCAAGTCAGGGCCACAGGCTGGGCCAGAGTCAGGGTGCCGGACTTGATTGGTGCACAGGTGTTGATCTGGCGCTCCGACCGGCCACGGACGCGCAGATCGATCTGGCCGCTTTGTATCCGTCTGATGGTTTTTGCGAGGGGCAGGCGGGAGCGATTGCGCCACTGTCGGAATGCTGCTTCCATATGGGTTTTGTCCACTTCATCAGCACCATCCTTTCTGGCCAGCCAACTGGCCTCTCGGGTCAGGTCGGCCAGCTCGCCGAAGCGCGACGACAGGCGGCCGGGTTCGCGCGACAGGCGGGCGCCGAGCTGGGCCAGGGTCATCATTGCGCCGCGCTCGAAAGGCAGCAGATTCTCCTTGGCAACGAGACTGGCCAGAAAGCGACCGTAGTCGTGCAGGCCGTGTTTGTCCCTGGACATGGTGTCGTCGAAGTCAGCGATCACCTTGAAAAGGCGCACGAAATCGGCGTCTTCTTCGTTCAGCGTTTCGAATAACTCGGCACTGCCGGTCAGAATCACTCGGACCCGAACGGGAATAGGTTCAGGCTTCAGCGACTGGGCCGAGTAGGGCCAGCCCAGTTCCGGCGGCACGACTTCAGCCAGCCCGGTGCGTAGTGCGCGCATCAGCATGCGCCATGATCCGGGTTCGGCCCGAACGTCGGCAGCGTCCAGCACCAGGTAGCCACCATCGGCCTCCAGCAGGGCGCCGGTGCGAATGCCGCGGAACGAGGTCACGGCTCGGCCGCTGCTCATCCAGGCCGGGTCGATCGTGCCAAACAGGCTGGCAACCGAGGGCTGGCTGGCGAAGATCATCGGTGCCTTGTCGTTGCTGTGGCGGGTAGTGAGTACGTTGACGCCGTAAAGCAGCGTCGGATCGGCCAGGTGGGAAGTGTCGCGGCCGACCCGCTTCTCAACAATATCGTCAATGATTTCGCACAGGAACACGTCCATTCCCGGCGCCTTGAACTTGCGGCCGACTTCGCTGGTCATTTCACCAACCAGGCGGGCGGTTTCGCTGGCGTTGATCTGATCAATATGCTGCAGCGCCTGCTGCCATATCTGGTTGACCTCGTGGGCGAAGCGATTGACCTCGGCCTGCCAGTTGTCGACCTGCTTCATGGCCTTTAACCGGTCCTCCTCGCGAACCTGTTTCTGGGTGACCAGGTTGCGATATTCTTCCGGCGACACGGGTTTGCCCATGACCAGCGGGTAGATGCTCACCCGTGAGGTTGGCCCCGACTGGGTTCGAATCAGGGCCAGGCCATCGGCGCGAAGTTTTTTTTCAAGCGGTGCGATCTTCAAGCGAATTTCTCGCTCGGCGGCTTCCCTGCGCGCTTCGCGACGCGAGCGTATTGGATCGTTTTTCAGGATCACCGGCAGGCGGTCGCGGATAAACAGGCTGATTCGAGTCATGGCCTGCTGGAACTGGCGACCCTGGCCACCCGGCAGAATGATCAGGCGCGGTCGGTCTGGATTGGCGAAATTATGCACATAGCAAAAGTCAAGGGCGCGCTCGGCCTCTGGATTGAGTTCTTTCAGTAAATTGGCAATCAGAGTGCGCCGTCCGCTGCCATCCGGGCCGCGCACAAAAGCATTGTGGTTGTGGCTTCGGCTCTGGATTGAGAACGTCAGGGCCTGGCGGGCAGTCAGTTGGCCGACAATGCCGGCCGTGCCCGGAATGTCGCGGCTCGATACGCCGGGAAATGCGTCCCTGGCTGGCGTCCAGCGCAGCTGCTCCGGCGGAACCTTGAAATTGCCCATCTTGAATGCTTCCCTACCTGTTTCCCCCCTTCACTATAGCTTGAATCTATTCCTCAGTCACTGCCCGGGCTTTGAGTCTGCATCAGCCGAAACCGAGGCTTCTCGCGCCAGCGACTCGGTGAAGCTGAGCCAGCTTTCGGCTACGTTGCGCGGATCTTCCAGCATCGGCAGGTGACCGATCGACGGCAGCACCAGGCTGCGCGTGTTGGGCATGATTTCGTCGAGCAGGCTGGCGCCCTGGGGGTGTAGTACCTGGTCGGCCTGGCCCCAGACGATCAGGGCAGGGGTTGGTAAATCCCGGGCCAGGTCTTCCAGCGGCTGCGAGTCGTAGCGCATGGCATCAAAGATGCGCTGGGCTTGAACCGCGCTGTCAGCTGCCCTGTGACTCAAATAGCGAGCCAGCGGCCCCGGAATCCAGGGCGGTCGAACAAAGCAATAATCAAGCAGGCGGTGAAAATCCGCCCGATTGCGAATAACCAGCGGGTTGTGGCGTTCGTCGGCAACTTCTTCGAGCACGGCCGAGAGTTTGGCGGTATGCAGTCCACCGGGGGCCAGCAGCCACAGCGCGCGAACCCGCTCCGGCGCTCGCCTGGCCATGGCCACGGCGATATAGCCGCCCATGGAGTTGCCGCCTAAGTAGAAGTCATGAACGCCAAGCTCGTCCAGCCACTCGAGCACGCGATCAGCCACATCCTCTACCCGGAAACTGTCGATCTCGCCGCTGGGCGTCAGACCGAAGCCGGGCAGGTCCGGCGCGAGAACGCGAAAATGCGCGGTCAAGTGCCGTGATACGCGGCAGAAGTGGCTGCTGTCAGCATTGAAGCCGTGCAGCACAACCAGCGGTTCACCGCGTCCGCCCTCCAGATAATGCCAATGAATATCGTTGCATGTCCGCGTTCTGGCCCGCAAGTGACCGTAGCGCTGGTCAAGCGTAAGAAACAGTCGGGCAAGCGGGGCTGGCCATAGCCACCATAGGGTGGCGAAGAGCAAGACAATCAGGATCAGCGGAAGCCAGGCTGTCATTCGCTAGGTCATTTTTCGAGTTGATGACAAAAACTATAACTCAAGCGGCAGTCACGCATTCGTCGGTAGAATATGCGGTCGCGGCGAGAGAGATGACCAGTGGTAGGAGAGTTCTTTTCGGTGGCCTGTGCGGCCTGCTGGGCCATGGCCGTGGTCCTGTTCAAGCGCTCTGGCGAAAGCCTGCCGGCCTTCGAACTGAACTTGTTCAAGAATGTGCTGGCAACCGTGCTGATGGTGCCGACCATCCTGATTTTCCACGGTTTTGACTTGCCCGGGTACAGTGGCCTGCAATGGCTGATCGTGATCGTTTCCGGCGTAGTCGGCATTGCCGTGGCCGATACTTGGTACTTAAGAGCGCTCAACCTGATGGGCGCCAGCCGCACCGGCGTCATCGGCATGCTCTTCTCGCCGTTTGTCATCATTCTGTCGATCCTGTTTCTGGCCGAGACGCTGAAACTGGTTCAATACCTGGGTTTTGTCCTGGTACTGCTGGGCATTTTGCTGGTGACCTGGTCGCGCAACCGGCAGGATATTTCCCGGCGGGCGTTGATTCAAGGCTTGAGTCTCGCCGCCGGCAGTGTTGGCCTGATGGCTATCGGAATTGTCATGGTCAAGCCGATTCTTGAAACCGAGCCGTTCCTGTGGACCGTTGGTATACGTCTGGCTGCCGGTGCGGCCGGCATGCTGTTGTTTGTCTGGCTTAGCCGCGGCTGGCAGCGCATGCAGCTGCATTACCGCTCTCCCCAGCCTTGGGGTACGGTGATCGCGGCCAGTCTGCTGGGCAGCTACGTGTCGATGATTCTGTGGCTGGCCGGCTACAAGTTCACGGCGGCGTCCATCGCGGCTGTGCTTAACGAGACGGCGGCGGCCTTTATCGTGATTTTTGCCTGGTTTTTTCTCGGTGAGTCGTTGACGGTGCGGAAGTTGGTTGGGGTGGGGTTGGCGTTTTTGGGGGTGGCGGTGATTGTGGTGGTTTAAGGGGAGAAGGGGGAAGGGGAGAAGGGAATGGGCTAGCGGGAGGCGAGGACTACTCGTTGTTGGGGGGTGTCCAGCTGGTTTAGCCAGTTGCCGAAAACCTGGTCGGCGAGGGTCAGGGTTTCGGGTAGGTAGGTTTGGGTGTCGTTTTGGATTTCGGCGGGCGTTTTCTTTAGGCCGGAGCCGGCGAGGTCGTCGCGGTAGAAGGGCAGGGTTAGCCAGCGGTGGATCAGGCGGCGGTCAAGCTCGAGATGAAATTGGAATCCCCAGGCGCAGTCAGCGGCTCTGAATGCCTGGCAGCCGCTGGCGCTGCTCTCGGCAATGGAAACAGCATCGGTCGGGCAGTCGAAGCCCCAGTGGTGCCATTGGAACACCGGGCGCGACTGGCTGAGTGGTTGCAGCACGGGATCAGTGGCGGTTGCCGTGGTGGGGTCGATGTCATACCAGCCAATTTCTGCCTGGTCACAAGGGGCCACCCGGCCATCGAGTACGTGGGCCAGCAGCTGCCCGCCTAGGCAAATGCCCAGCATCGGGACCTCGTCGTGCAAGGCTTTCTCGATCAGGCGACACTCGGTCTGCAGGTGCGGGTAACGATGGTGATGGCCGACCTGCATCGGCCCGCCCAGAACGATCAGCGCCTGATAGCGGTCCAGGACCGGCTGAGCATCCGGGTCGCGGGCGAAGTTGACGTAGCGAATGCGATGCCCGCGCTGCCGCAGCATCGGGTCTAGCACGCCCAGCGGTTCGGCGGCAACATGTTGGAGGACGAGAACGCGGGCCAAAACGGTATTCCAGGCGGGCAGTGGGTCACTGCCCTCAAAGTTAACCGTTTTTAGCGCATGCTGGCAATGTAATGGGCCACGGCGTCAATGTCGCTCTCGCTAAGCGCGCTGGCAATGCCATACATCACGCTGAAGCGTCGTGGACTCTGACCGCTCTTGTACTCACGCAGGACTGTGGCCACATAGCCTGGCTGTTGGCCCGCGATGCGGGCGTACCCTTCTTCGCCGCGTCCGGCGGGTCCATGGCAGGCCGCACAGCGTAGTTGGTAGACCGGGGCCCCATGGCGAGCGAGGTCAAGGTCTGCCTCGGTTGGTTCCAGCGGCATGGCACTGTAGTAAAGGGCCAAGGTCACTTTCTCTTCCACGCTGAAAGTCTCGGCCAGAACATTCATGACCAACTTCTTGCGGCTACCGTCGGCGAACTGCTCGATCTGGTCAAGCAGGTAGACCGGGTTCTGGCCGGCCAACGATGGGTAGTTAACTCGAGTAGCGCTGCCGTCCTGGCCGTGACATGTGTTGCAGAAAATGGCGCGTTCGCGTCCTGCGGCAATGACTTGCTCAAGGGCTTCGGGGTCGCTCGACACCTTGGTCTGCATGCTAGCGAAGGCCTCTGCCAGCTCCTGTGGCACGGTTTCGAGTCCGTGCTGAGCAATGGCTGGCATGGCCAACAGCCATGTCATAACCAGAATCACAAAGGCCCACCGCCGCTTGGTCGGATGCATCGCTTTTCCTCCTGTAGCCCATTTGTTGGCACCGCAGCTGGCAGTGTGCTGCGCTCACGCATAGACTAGAAGCTTTCCTGAACTGATATTTTGATCTGGCGCATGTTTCCTCAGGTTTTTCGCTACTGGCTGTCGATTTTTATCGCAGCCGGACAGAACTGGCTGCAGAGCCAGGCTTTCATCTATGCTGCCGCACTGGCCTTTTTCACCGTGTTCTCGATTGCCCCGGTCATGATCGTGGTGGTCGCGATGATCGGGCTGGTGTTGGGAGAGCGCGCCGCTCAGGGTGAGCTGATGGAGCAGCTCCAGCAGGTGCTGGGCCCGGAAGCTGCGGAAGTGGTCGAGACGGCGGTGATCAACTCCCAGATCGAACAAAGCGGACTCTGGCCGACAATTATCGGTATCGCGGCCATTGTCGCGGGCGCCACCACGGTATTTGCCCAGATGCAGCAGTCGCTGAATCAGATCTGGGATGTGGCTCCGCGCCCGTCGCGCAACAGCCTGTGGCTGTTTATCAAGGCGCGGGTCTTGTCCCTGACCATCGTGCTGGCGATCGGCTTCGTGCTGATGGTATCGCTGCTGCTGAGCGTGGCGATGCGGGCGATCATGAACTTCGCCGACCAATGGCTGCCGCTGCCCGCCTGGTCCATGGTGGTGGTCGAAGTTGGTATTTCTCTGACCGTGATTACCCTGCTGTTTGCAGCCATCTTCAAGATCCTGCCCGATGTGATCCTCAGTTGGCGTGACGTGCTGGCCGGCGCTCTGATTACCGCCGTGCTGTTTACCGTGGGCCGATCGTTGATAGCCATGTACCTGGCCACCACGGCCACGGCCTCCACCTATGGTGCGGCCGGCTCGCTGGTTGTCCTGCTGCTGTGGGTGAATTATTCCTCCCTGATCCTGCTCTTCGGCGCCTCCATAACCCGTGCCAACTGCGAAGCCAGGGGGCGCAAGATCCTGCCACGCAACACCGCCGTCATCGTTCACCGCGAACTGGTCGAAGAACCCCCAAGCGCAGACTGACCGGAACGGCCAGGCCTCTCAACGAACCCCGGAAACCGGCCGTGCGTGCGGCCGGGGACCATATTTGTCGAACCCCATCTGTTCCAATGCCCGTAGCCCGGCCCAACGCGGCCGGGGACCATGCATGTTGAACCACCACTGGTTTGAAAATGGCACAAGAACCCTCGTTTCCGCGAACAAAAAACAACCGTGACGATGAATTCAACAAGGTCAGGTTGGGTTTTAGAGGGGCATCGGAGGGCATCCGCCAGCTCAAGGCCTGACCGGGTGAACGGCTTCGCCGATG
>SKKV01000152.1 GCA_007123575.1 Wenzhouxiangella sp. | reverse complement strand
TGTTTTTCATGTCTCAGCTGAGGGTTGATGCGGGATTTCTGAAGCAGCTCCCGCTTGACCATGAATATATGCAGACGTTCATGCAGTATGAGCGCGAGTTTGGCGGCGCCAATCGCGTGATGGTGGCCTTGATGGCTGAAGACGGTGAGATGTTTACGCCGGAGTTCTTCGAGAAACTCGAGCGCATCACCAACCAGGTGTTTTTCATTCCCGGCGTGGATCGGGCCAGTGTCCGCTCGATATTTACTCCCAATGTCCGTTTTGTCGAAATCGTTGAAGACGGCTTCGCCGGCGGTAACGTGATACCCGCGGATTTCACACCGTCACCAGAGTCATTTGAACGTGTTCGTTCCAATATCGTCGCTTCCGGCGAGGTTGGACGCCTGGTGGCTTCCGATTTTTCCGGGGCCCTGGTATCCGCCAACCTGCTTGAGCGCGATCCTTCAACCGGGGAAACTCTGAATTACCAGGACGTGGCTGACCGTCTGGAGGCCATTCGAACCGAGCACGAGGACAGCAACCATACCGTCCACATCATTGGTTTTGCCAAGATTGTCGGTGATATCGCAGACGGGGCCCGTGGCGTGGTGGCCTACTTCGGGGTTGCTTTCCTGATTACCGCGCTGTTGCTGTTCATGTACTCCGGTTCACTGTGGTTGACCATTTTGCCGCTGGTGTGCTCGGTTACCGCCGTTATCTGGCAGCTGGGCCTCCTTAGCCTGCTCGGCTTTGGTATTGACCCGATGAATATCCTCACGCCGTTCCTGGTGTTTGCCATCGGGGTCAGTCACGGGGTTCAGATGATTAGCGGCTGGAATGCCGAAAAACTGTTTGGCGGGCATTCCCCAATTGGGCTTGCCTCCGACGGCAAGGGGCTTGAGGGGGTGCCGATTGCTTCCAGCCTGGATGCTTCCAAGTCAACCTTTGCCCGGCTCCTGGCACCTGGCTCGATCGCCCTTTTGTCCGACACAATCGGCTTCTTGACCATCCTGCTGATCAATATCCGCATCATTCAGGAGCTTGCCATTACCGCCAGTATTGGTGTGGCCGTCATTATCTTCACCAATCTGGTTTTGCTGCCGATCCTGCTTTCCTACGTGCGCCTGCGCAACCCGGAAAAGTTCCGCCAGCGCCAGTACGATCGTGGCACCAAGCCAAGCCTGATCTGGTCGCTGATCGCCTCCTTTACCCGTCCGCGCGTTGCCCTTGTGGCGGTCGCTGCCGGTATTGGCCTTTTCGCCTTTGCTTTCATCAAGTCGCAGGACATGCAGATCGGCGATTCCCAGCCCGGCGTGCCCGAGCTCAGGCCTGATGCCAGATATAACCAGGACGCGAATCTGATTGCCGACCGCTTTGCCCTCGGCACCGACCTGATTTCCATTATCGCCGAGACCGTTCCGGAGGCTTGTACCGAGTCCTACGTGGTGATGGAGGCAATTGACCGCTTCGCCTGGCACATGGCCAACGTCGAAGGTGTGCAGCAGGTCGTATCGCTGCCTCAGGTAGCGAAGGTGGTGAACGCAGGCTGGAACGAAGGGTATCTGCGTTGGAAGGTGCTGCCGCGAAACCCGTTCATCATGCGCCAGAACCTGCAGGACATCGAAACCGGCACCGGTCTGCTTAACGAAGACTGCAGCGCCATGCCGATCATGGTCTTTACCGAAGATCACAAGGCCGAAACCATCATTCGGGTGGTGAATCGCGTGCGCGAACTGCGCGGCGAGATCTTTGTCGACGGTCTGGACTTTGCCGCGCCAGGGGACATTCTGGATGAGCTGATTACCCAGGAAAACGAGCCCTGCGAAGAGTGCCTCAAGTTCCGCCTGGCCACCGGCAACGTCGGCGTGATGGCGGCCACCAATGAAGTGGTGGAAGCCGCGCAGACGCCGATGCTGATCTATGTCTACTCGGCAATCATCATTTTGTGCCTGATTACCTTCCGCACCATTCTCGGGACCTTGTGCATCGTGCTGCCACTGGTGCTGGTCAGCTACATGGCCTATGCCCTGATGGCTTATATGGGCATCGGGCTCAAGGTCAATACCTTGCCGGTCGTTGCCCTGGGTGTGGGTATCGGGGTGGACTACGGCATCTACATCTTCAGCCGAATGCGCAGCTTCATGCAGGAAGGGTACACCCTGGACGAGGCCTATATGCGCACCCTGAGGTTGACCGGCAAAGCCGTGTTCTTTACTGCCGTGACGCTGGCAGTGGGTGTGGGTACCTGGCTGTTCTCGGCCTTGCAGTTCCAGGCCGACATGGGCGTACTGCTGGCCTTCATGTTCATCTTCAACATGATTGGTGCCATGGTGCTGCTGCCGGCCCTGGCCCGCATCCTGCTGTCCTGGAAGGATCCGGCCAAGTCGGTTTGACGTCCTCAATGGCTAAAGCAACGGGGCCCGCCAGCAGTGCGGGCCCCGTCGTTTCTGAACGGATTCAACCCCTGTGAGTGCTGGTCCGACGCCAATCCTGGTGCTGTCTTCAGGCGGTAAAGACAGCATCT
>SKKV01000195.1 GCA_007123575.1 Wenzhouxiangella sp. | reverse complement strand
TGATCAACGGCACCAAGATGTGGATGACCAACGCCTTGCAGGCCGACTGGATCTGCCTGCTGGCCAATACCGGCGGTGACAGCAAGCACAACAACAAGTCGCTGATCGTGGTGCCGACCGAAACACCCGGCATCGAGTTCTCCGAACCGTTGAACAAGCTGGGCATGCGTTCATCCGATACCGCCCAGGTGTTTTTCGACAACGTGCGCGTGCCGCAGCGCTACCGCATTGGCGAGGAGGGACTGGGCTTCATGTACCAGATGCTGCAGTTCCAGGAAGAGCGGCTTTGGGGTGCGGCCAGCGCGCTCAAGGGCCTGGAAGGCATCATCAACGACACCATCGAATACACCCGCACGCGCATCGCCTTCGGCAAGCCGATCCTCGACAACCAGGTGGTGCACTACCGCATGGCCGAGCTGCAAACGGAAGTCGAAGCCCTGCGTGCCCTGATCTATTCAGCCTGCGAAGTCCATGTCGGCGGCGGCGATGCGACCCGGCTGGCGTCCATGTGCAAGCTCAAGGGCGGTCGCCTGGCCCGCGAAGTGGCCGACAGCTGCCTGCAGTACTGGGGCGGCCAGGGCTACATGTGGGAAAGCCGAGTGGCGCGGGCTTTCCGCGATCAGCGTTTGATGTCGATAGGCGGAGGCGCGGATGAAATCATGTTGGCGATTATTTGCAAGCAGATGGGGATATTGCCGAAGGGAGGGTAAAAGAACGGTTTCCGGGTTCCGGTTTCCGGTTTCCGGAAAAGCAGTTTTGAGTAGCCCGGAACTCCGTGTCTGAAATCCAAGAAATCTGAAACCTGGAAACCCTGAAACCGGAAACCGGAAACCGGAAACCGTTATTACCGGAATTTGTATGGAAACAATTGAAACCCGAGTTGAGAAAAGTGTCTTGCAGGTTCGCCTGAACCGGCCGAAAGCTCGTAATGCCTTGTCGCGGCAGATGGTGGCTGAGCTGCAGGAAGTGGTGGCGCAGGCATCCGGGGATGATTCGGTAAGGGCGCTGGTGTTGCGTGGCGCTGGCGGGCATTTTTGTGCCGGGGCGGATCTGGCGGATATGGCTTCTGCGCGGATGGAGTCGGCTGGTGATGTGGATGCAATGGCGGCGATCAATCGAACATTCGGCACCCTGATCAGCGCGGTGCATGATTGCCCGAAGACGGTGGTTGCGGTTGTTGAAGGTTCGGTGTTTGGGGGTGGAGTCGGGCTGGCCTGTGTGGCCGATGTCTGCCTGGCCAGCCGTGAGGCAAAGATCGGCCTGCCCGAGGTCACGCTGGGTCTGCCGCCAGCGCAGATCATTCCCTTCGTGGTCGGTCGAGTCGGTCTGTCCCAGGCCCGTCACCTGGCCCTGACCGGGGCGCGCATTGACGGCGCCGAAGCTTTCCGCATCGGCCTGGCCCATGCGCTGGCCGATGACGGCGAAGCATTGGATCAACTGTTGGAACAGACCCTGGCCCAGATCCAGCGCTGCGCCCCACAGGCCTCCCGCATGACCAAGTCCCTGCTGCTGGCCACGGCTGACACACCACTCAATGATCTGCTTGACCGCGGCGCGCGCGAATTCGCCGCGGCCGCAACCGGCGAAGAAGCAACGGAAGGCACCCAGGCCTTCCTCCAAAAGCGCCCACCCAACTGGTCCTCCGGAAACCGGAAACAGTAACCCTTGAACCTTGAACCTTGAACCTTGAACCTTGAACCTCAAAGCCCCCCCATGCCTGCCAAATCTTTCCAAACCATCCTGATTGCCAACCGCGGCGAAATTGCCTGCCGCATCATGCGCACAGCGCGGTCGTTGGGCTATCGCACAGTGGCCGTGTTCAGTCCGGCCGATGCGGAGGCACCGCACGTGCTGGCGTCTGACTGTGCGGTGGCGCTGTTGGGCAATGCGCCGGCGCAGTCTTACCTGGATATCGAGCAGCTGTTGGCGGCCGCGCGCAAGGCCGGTGCCGATGCGGTGCATCCGGGCTATGGTTTTCTGGCTGAGAACCAGCAGTTCGCCCGCGCCTGCATCGATGCCGGGCTGGTGTTCATTGGACCCGACCCCGATGCGATCGCCAAGATGGGCAACAAGCGCCAGGCCAAGGACTTGATGGAAGCCGCGGGCGTGCCGGTAATTCCCGGGGTGCGCGGTTCCGCGCAGGATCCGGAGGCCCTGCTGGCCGCCGCGCGTGAAGTCGGTTTGCCGGTGATGGTCAAGGCCGCTGCCGGTGGCGGTGGCAAGGGGATGCGGCGAGTAGCCGTTGAATCCGAACTGGCCGACGCGATTCGCTCAGCCGCCAGCGAGGCGGCAAGCAGCTTCGGCGATGCCGAGCTGATTATCGAGCGCGCCCTGGATCGCTCGCGTCATGTCGAAATCCAGGTATTTGCCGATCACCACGGCAATGCCATTCACTTAGGCGAGCGCGACTGTTCGCTGCAGCGGCGTCATCAGAAGATCATCGAGGAGTGTCCTTCGCCGGCGGTCGATGATGATCTGCGCGCGCGCATGGGCGAAGCCGCAGTGGCGGCGGCGCGTGCCATTGGCTATGTGGGTGCCGGTACGGTGGAGTTTCTGCTCGACGAGGCCGGCGATTTTCACTTTCTGGAGATGAACACCCGGCTGCAGGTCGAACACCCGGTCACCGAACTGGTCACCGGGCTGGACCTGGTTGCCTGGCAGCTGCAGATTGCCGCCGGTCAGGTCCTGCCGATCAGCCAGGACCAGGTCAGTTTCAGTGGCCATGCCATGGAGGCGCGGCTGTATGCCGAAGCTCCAGATCAGGGCTTCGTGCCCCAGACCGGTCATCTCCATGCCTTCAGCCTGAACGAGGGCGAGGGTGTGCGGGTTGACAGTGGGGTGCGGGCAGGGCAGTGGGTCAGCCCCTTTTATGACCCCATGCTGGCCAAGGTGATTGCCCATGGACCGGATCGTGAAACCGCCCGGCGGCGCCTGAAGCGCTGCCTGGTCGAGGCCCGGATTGCCGGCGTGGCAACCAACCGCGCCTACCTGCTGCGGGCGTTGGATAGCCGCGTATTCATTGATGGTGAGGTGACCACCGATACCATCGACAGCGGCGCTTCCGAGCTGGCTGCACCTGAACTCGGTATTCGCCGCTGGGCACCCGCCGCGCTGCTGCTGGCCGGGGCTGGTGGGGCAAACGCCACGCTCGGGTCGCCTCGCAGCATGCAGCGCAAGCTGGCCGTTGAAGCCGGTGGTGAAGCTGTGGTCCTTTCCTGTCGAATCACCAGGACGCAGGATGCCTGGACAGTGACGGTCGGCGAAGACGAGATCAGCCTGCGTCTGCTCAGCCTGGCTCACGGCATCCTGCAAGTTGAGTCCGACGGGGTGCTCTCCAGCGTGGGGGTGGATCGTCAGGGAACCGTGGTCTGGCTGGCTGATGCCGTCGGCGACATCCGGGTAGAAGATTTGAGCCTGGCCGCGCCCGAGGCGGATGAAGCTGCCGAGGCCGGACTGCTGCGCATCCCCATGGACGGCACGGTGGTTGAAGTGCCGGTCGAACCTGGCCAAGAAGTGAGCAAGGGCGATGCCATCCTGGTGATGGAAGCGATGAAAATGGAAACGACCTTGCGCGCGGCCGTCGACGGCGTGGTCGGCGAGCTCGGCCTGAAACGCGGCGATTCGGTTCGCAAGGGCCAGACCGTTACCGTGATCGAGGCCCGCGAAGACCATGCCGACTGAAGCCGAGCTTCGCCTCTCGGACCTGGCCCGCGGGGCCTGGCCGCTGTTGAAGCGCCTGCCGCAGGTGCTAAGCGGCTACCGGCTGGTCAAGAGCAGCGGTCTGGAGCGGCGCTACTCCATCGGCCGCATTCTTGAGCACAATGCGCGGCGCCACGGCCCGCTGCCGGCGTTGCGCTATCGTGGAATCGACATCAGTCATGCCGAACTCAATGCTCGGGCCAATCGCATTGCCCGTCTGCTGGCCGAGCGCGGCGTCAGCGCCGGGGCCCGGGTCGGGATCCTTTTGGATAACCGCCCGGAACTGATCCTGAGCGTGGCTGCCATCGTCAAGCTGGGCGCGGTGGCCGTGGTCCACAACAACCGCCTGCCGGCGCCCTCGCTGGCCCACTGCGTCGGCCTGGCGCCGGGTGAACAGATGATCGTCGGCAGCGAGTGCCTGGAAACCTGGCAGGCACTGGCAGAATACCTGCCGCAAGAGCAGGCCAACGCGCCGCTGGTCGTGGCCGACGACGAGGCCGGTCCGGTGCCCGATGGCGAGCTGGATTTGCTGGCCCTGGCCGACACCCAGCCCGATGACAACCTGCCGCAGACCGCCGAGGTGCGGATGGGTGATACCTGTTGTTACGTGTTCACCTCAGGCACCACGGGGCTGCCGAAGGCGGCGGTGATCCGGCACATCCGATGGATCAAGGCCATGGGCGCGTTCGGCCTGATGGCCCTGGGGCTGAAGCCGGGCCAGGTGCTTTACAACGTACTGCCGTTCTACCACAACACCGCCCTGGCGGTCGGCTGGTCCTCCGCGGCCGCCACCGGTGCCTGCCTGGCCATTGGCCGACGCTTCTCGGCCAGCCGCTACTGGGATGAAGTTCGCGAGGTCCGGGCCGATGCCCTGGTCTATATCGGCGAGCTATGCCGCTTCCTCTACAATCAGCCGGCATCCGAAGGCGACCGCGACCACCAGGCCCGGGCCATGGTTGGCAACGGTCTGAGGCCCGATATCTGGATGGAATTCAAGCGCCGCTTCGGGATCGAGCGCATCTACGAGCTTTACGGGGCCAGCGAAGCAAATATCGCTTTTTTCAATATTCTCAACCAGGATCGCACTGTCGGACTGTGCCCGGCCGAGTACGCCCTGGTCGACTGCGACCCCGACAGCGGCGAGGTTCGCAAAGGCGCGGATGGCCGCCTGATCCGGGTCAAACCCGGCGGCACCGGCCTGCTGCTGGGCAAGGTCAGCAAGTCCTATCCCTACGACGGCTACACCGACGATGAGGCCAGCGAAGCCAAATTGATCCGCAATGCCTTTGCTGATGGCGACTGCTGGTTCAACACCGGTGACTTGCTCAAGGACCTCGGCTATCGCCACGCCCGCTTTGTCGACCGCCTGGGCGATACCTACCGCTGGCGCGGCGAGAACATCGCCACCACCGAAGTCGAAGCCGCCGCCATGGCCGTTGACGGCGTGGCCGAAGCGGTCGCCTGCGGCATCAAGATTCCCGGCGCCGAAGGCCGCGCCGGCATGCTGGCTTTCCGCCCCGAGCCGGAAGCCGACATCGATCAGCTGATCCAGACCATGGCCGAACACTTCAACAGCCACCTGGGCGAATACGCCATCCCCGTGCTGCTCAGACAGGTCCACCACCTGGACGCCACCGGCACCTTCAAATTCGTCAAGCGCGACCTGGTCAACGAAGCCTTCGACACCAACAAAGTCAGCGACCCCCTATGGATCCGCCTCCCGAATACCAAGCACTACCAAGCCCTGACGCCCACTCTGCAGGAACAATTAACCCACTCCAAACTCGGATACTGATCAGCTACCTTCAATCCCGCAAACCGTAAACCGTAAACCGTAAACCGTAAACCGTAAATCTTGAACCTTGAACCTCGGACCTAATAATGACCTACACAACCGCCACCGAACTCTTCCAAGACCTCGAAAACCGCTTCCAATCCTCCGCTGCCGAAACCCTGGAAGCCACCTTCCAGTTCCACATCACCGAAATCTCCGGTGACCAGACGGCCGACTGGCAGGTGATAGTCGACAACGGCAAATGCCGGGTCGAACCCGGCACCTCGGACAATCCGACCGTGACCCTGAACATTGCCGAGCCCGTCTGGCTGGAGCTGGGGCGCGGTGAAAAGGGTGCCCTGTCGGCTTTCATGTCCGGCCAGATCAAGGCCGGCGGTAACGTCATGCTGGCCCAGAAACTGGGGCCGGTTTTCGGGTTCAACCTTTGAACAAGTACTTTGTTCTGGCGGCGGGACTGATCATGGCTGGTCCCCTCGCGGCTGAGCCGACCGGCCAGCCGCACAAAACCGAAGGCGTGGTTGCTGACGTTCAGCTCCTGGATGTATCGCCCCTGGGGGCCGAGGCCACCATGCTCGTACTGCTGCTCGAAGATGGCCGCGGTTTCCTCATCGAGGGCGAGCGCAACCTGGCCGCCAGCAGTGGCATGCAGGTCAGCCTCAGCTATGTGCCCGCCGACGATGGCGATGTCGCGGTCGCCTGCCAGGTGCAGGTGACCGCAGTGCCGTTGCTGATCGAAGGAGAGGAGCGCTTGCAGCCCGCACAGCGACCGTTCACCGTCTACAGCAATCCCTCCGAGTCTTGTCCTGCGCCTTGAGGCCTCTAACAAAGGCGTTCTTTGTCTCGCTGGCGAACAATCAGCTCCAGAAAGCTTGAGGCCGGGCCCTGATCGATGTATCATGCGCGGCTTCGCAAAGTCCGGGCCGTTAGCTCAATGGTAGAGCAGTAGGCTTTTAACCTATTGGTTGAAGGTTCGAGTCCTTCACGGCCCACCATTTTTCTCGCATGCCCTCCCGCATCCCGGTCACTTCGCAGCGCGGCTTGCATCCGCGCCTGGATCAGACCGTACTTCGTCATTGGCGTACAAGCTGGCGCCAGCCCATCCGCGATCACAGCCGCCGGGCTTTCGACAGTATCGAGCCGCTGGCCACCCGTGCGTGCGCGCTAATCCTCGACACAGGCTGCGGCGTCGGGGAATCCACCGCCCACCTGGCTCGTTTGCATCCCGATGCGCTGGTCATAGGTGTGGACAAGTCGGCCCACCGACTGGCCCGGTCACCGAAGCTGCCCGACAACGCGCGCCTGGTGCGTGCCGATCTGACTGATTTCTGGCGCCTGGTCCGCGCTGCCGGCTGGCGCTTGCGCGAGCATGCCCTCTACTACCCAAACCCGTGGCCGAAACCTGAACATCTGGGCCGGCGTTGGCATGGCCATCCGGTGTTCCCGGACCTGCTGGCCTTGGGCGGGCGACTGGAATTGAGAACCAATTTCGAGATTTACGCCAGGGAATTCGCCCGCGCCATCGCGTTGACGCTGAGCCAGCACGCCGAGGTGGTATCTTTGCGTGCTGACAACCCGGTCACTCCGTTCGAGCGCAAGTACGCTGCCAGCGGTCATGATCTGTACCGGGTGATCGTAAACCTCGACAGCTAGAAAGGAGTTCTGCGCAATGAAATTGCAAGCAATGGTCCTGGTGGCCACCTCAATGTTCCTGGCCATTCCCGCAGCGGCCGATGACCGACTGCGGCAGGCAATCGCCGATCCTGACCGGCCTGCCGAGCAGGCTGAGCGCGATCAGTTCCGCAATCCCTATGAAACCCTCCAATTTTTCGGTATCCGCCCGGACATGAGCGTGGTTGAGCTGTCGCCCGGTGGCGGCTGGTACACAGAGATTCTCGGCCCCTACCTGCGGGACGAAGGCCAGCTTATCGCAGCCCACTGGAATCTCGATGGTGAGAATGTTCCTGACTTTTACCGCCGCATTCGGGGCGAATACGAAGCGCGTATTGCCGATACCGAGCGCTACGGCAACATTGAACTGATTTCTTTTGACCCGCCCGACCTGGTCGATCTTGGCAGCCCGGCCAGTGCCGACCTGGTGCTGACTTTCCGCAACGTGCACGGCTGGAAGCGCGCCGACACCTTCCGCGATGTTGCCAGGGCCGCGCACGCCGTACTCAAGCCGGGCGGGGTGTTTGGCTTGGTCAGCCATCGCCTGCCCGAGGATCACGAGCAGGATCCCGAGGCGCGCAGCGGCTATGTGCACCAGAGCTGGGTGGTCGGGGTGCTTGAGTCAGAGGGCTTCCGGTTGGTCGAGGCATCTGAAATCAATGCCAATTCGGCCGATACCGCCGACTACCCCAACGGCGTCTGGACCCTGCTGCCCGGGCTGCGGGTCCCCGAGGGCGAAGACGCGGAGCATTACCGCGCCATTGGCGAGAGTGACCGATTTACGCTGAAGTTTGTCAAGCGCTGAGCTTGCCTTAATCTTAGCCACAGACCTGCAAAGTGGGTCTGTTCACCCCTGCTTGACCCGGTCTGGCCGACAATCGAGCGTATCGATATCATTTGAAACGTGCTATGAGCCAGCTCTGCCAACTTGTGTATGCCAGCCGGGCAAGCTTTGAGGTTCCTGACCAGGACATTGGTGTAACGCCGGAGCTTGCCAGAATCCTTACCCAGTCGCGGCGTAATAACAAGCCGTTGGATGTTGGGGGTGTCCTGTGCTTCTGTGACGGTCATTTTTTTCAATGCCTGGAGGGGGAGCGAGATGTGGTTGAGTCACTGTACGAGCGGATCGAGAACGACGAGCGCCATCATAATGTCGCGCTGTTGAGGAAGGATTCGGTCCACCATCGCCAATATCGCCTGTGGGCGATGAAATATTTCAGCGTCAATGAGCCCATTCGCGCTTTCTTGAATGCGCAGGGCATGGATCGCTTCGATCCCTTCAGGCTCGATGGCAGCGGTATGGATCGGCTACTGCAGATCTTGCGCGAGGATACTGAAGCCCAGATGACTCGACCGGTCGGAGATCGACCAAAACGAGTCAACCGCATGGCGGCCTCTGGCGGGGTATCTCCTGCGATGCTAGGCGTTGGGGCACTGGCTGCGGCGCTTACCGTCGTGGCATTGATTGTTCTCGTCATCCTGTAACGGGCCGGCGTCCCGGGTGGCGTAGTGCCCAATAGGCTTGGCAACGTCATTGCTTGGGGCGACAATGTCGGCCCATGAGTAATCAAAAACCATCCTTCGGGGACTTCGAACAAGTCCCGCTAAGAACCTACGCCGAACGTGCCTATCTGGACTATGCCATGTATGTGGTCCTCGACCGGGCCTTGCCACATGTCGGTGACGGCCTGAAGCCGGTCCAGCGCCGAATCATATATGCCATGAGCGAGCTGGGCCTGTCGGCGGCGTCCAAGCACAAGAAATCGGCCCGCACCGTGGGCGATGTCATCGGTAAATTCCACCCGCATGGCGATTCGGCCTGTTATGAAGCCATGGTGTTGATGGCGCAGCCGTTTTCGTACCGCTATCCGCTAGTCGACGGCCAGGGCAACTTCGGCTCGCCGGATGATCCGAAGTCCTTTGCTGCCATGCGCTATACCGAATCGCGCCTGGCTCCCTACGCCCGCACCCTGCTGGCCGAGCTGGGCCAGGGCACAGTTGACTGGGTGCCGAATTTCGACGGTACGCTGAAAGAACCGCAACTGCTGCCAGCGCGTCTGCCCAACCTACTGCTCAACGGGGGGCAGGGCATTGCTGTTGGCATGGCCACGGACATTCCGCCGCACAACCTGCGCGAAGTGGTCTCGGCCTGCGTTCGTTTGCTGGAGCGGCCGTCAACCACGGTTGAAGAACTGTGTGAGCATATTCAGGCACCGGATTTTCCTACCGGCGGGGAAATCATCAGTTCGCGTGAAGACATCCTTGCGGTTTACCAGACCGGCCACGGCGCGGTGCGCCAGCGCGCCATCTGGGAACGGGAGGGCGATGAAATCATCATTACCGCGCTTCCGCACCAGGTATCCCCGGCCAAGGTGCTGGAGCAGATTGCCGGGCAAATGCAGGCCAAGAAGCTGCCGCTGCTGGCCGATCTGCGCGACGAGTCCGACCACGAACATCCGACCCGCCTGGTGTTGGTGCCGCGTAGCAACCGGGTCGATTTGAATGCCCTGATGGATCACTTGTTTGCCACCACCGACCTGGAACGGTCGG
>SKKV01000069.1 GCA_007123575.1 Wenzhouxiangella sp. | reverse complement strand
CGGCGTATGCCGTCGCGATCAATGATCTCACCCAGTAACAGTGCGCGCCCATCACCCAGTTGTGGTACCCACTGCCCGAACTGGTGGCCACCGTAAGCCATGGCCAGGGGATCTGCCCCAGTCGGGACGGCGTTGCCTGCCATCACCGCCAAACCCTGGTCCGAGCTCAGCCAGTCAGGATCAATTCCCAGGCGCTCTGCCAGAGGCCGGTTGGCCGCGATGTAGCGCGGTTCTGCTACCGGCACGGGAAGCTGGCGCCGATAAAATGCGCCGGCGAGTCGGGCGTAGCTGTTGTCGAACTTGAGATCCGCGGACATGAATGTTGGCCAGGCAGGGCAAGCCATGAGCTTAGCAAATCCGTCAAGCCTTCCCATGATGGGTCCAAGCCGGGTTCGGGCAGGCACTGTGCTCTGCCTGACCCACATCGCCGCATAAAAAAGGCCCGGTCGACCCGGGCCTCCTGATTGGTCCTCGGATGTTCTAGGATTATGGCGTAATGACCGCGTCGATGACGTGAATAATGCCGTTGCTTGCTTCGATGTCGGTAGCCACCACGCGCGCACCGTCGACTTGGACGCCGTCGTCGGAAACGCTGATAGCGATGTCGCTGCCCTGCAGAGTGGTGGCGCTATCCAGCCCGACCACGTCGGCGGCTCGAACCGTTCCACTGACCACATGGTAGGTCAGGATGGCCGTCAGCGTCTCGGTGTCTTCCAGCAATGCAGACAGCTGATCTGCCGGGATCTGGGCGAAGGCTTCATCTGTTGGGGCAAAGACAGTAAACGGTCCGCCTGTAGCCAGGGTGTCTGCCAGTCCTGCGGCCTGAACGGCTGCAATCAGCGTATTGAACTGACCGGCTTCCTGGGCAACTTCGACGATGTTCTTGCCATTCTTGCTTGAGTAACCGTAGTCGTTGGCGAAGACAGCACTGCTGGCCAGTAAACAAGCAACGGCAAGATATGAAAAAGAGCGCTTGAACATGAAACAACTCCTGTTTGATGTAGAGGTAGACGAGCCGCTATTCGGCATCGAAGGCGCATCATCAGGCAGCGTGCATGCACAAGGAATGAAGCAAAAGTGAGGGTCAAGTGCTTATTTGATCGAGGTTCTGTGAATGCCAGGCAGCTGGCTGGACAAACCTGTGGAACCATCACGACGCCAGTACGATTCAGGCGTTAATGTTTGAGGCCTATGCAGAATTGGCACCCATCCTTAAGCAAGGCGCTTGCACGGCTGCAGGCATTTGCGCCACGCGCTGGCAAGGACTACGCGCGCCTGCGCAATCATGATTTCGGACCGGATCACCGCGACAATGTGTCGGCGTTGTCGCCCTGGATTCGCTATCGTATTCTGACCGAACGGGATGTGGTCGCGCAGACCTTGAGCTTGCATAGTGCGACCGCTGCCGAGAAATTCATCCAGGAAGTGTTCTGGCGCACTTACTGGAAAGGCTGGCTGGAAATGCGACCAGCGGTCTGGCAGCACTTTCTGGCAGAGCGCGACCAGGCCAGCGATCGTCTGCGGCAAGATAGCGATCAGTCAGCGCTGTTCAAGCAGGCCGAGCAGGGCCAAACAGGTATTGCGGGCTTCGATGATTGGGCTCGAGAGCTGACAGATACGGGCTATCTGCATAACCATGCGCGGATGTGGTTTGCCTCGATCTGGATCTTCACCCTGAAGCTGCCCTGGTCCCTGGGAGCCGATTTTTTCCTGCGCCATCTGCTTGATGCAGACCCGGCCTCAAACACCTTGTCCTGGCGATGGGTGGCGGGACTGCAGACACGGGGCAAGACCTACCTGGCTCGCCCCGACAATATTGCAAAGTGCACCGACGGGCGCTTTCGACCGTGCGGTCTGGCTGAGCAGGCCGAGGCGCTGGATGGGCCGGAACCACCGCCGGCGCAAGCCATTCCCCAGGCCATCAGCCAGCGTCGGGCCGATTTCAGCGGCCAAGTCTTGCTGGTCACCCCGGAAGATCTGCATCCAGAAAGCCTGATTGACGGACGCAGGCGGCCTGCGCGGGTGCTGGTGGCCGTCCCGGATGCGTTTGCACCGGATTGGCCGTGGGGGGAGAAAGCGCGCGCGTTCATTGATGACGGCGTTGACGACACCGTGGCCCGCCTGGTTGCGATGGATCTGCCGGTAACCCGACTCGACTCACTGGCGAATGAACCGTTGCAGAAGCTGGCCGAAGCGCATGGGGTGCAACAGATCCTGACGCCCTATGCGCCGGTGGGGCCGGTGGCTGATCGACTGGCGATGCTTGAGCGGGCATTGGCCGCTGGCGGCATTGCGCTAGAGCGAGTGCGGCGAGACTGGGACGAGCGGGCCTGGCCGCATGCCCGCCGCGGGTTCTTCCCCTTCCGCAAGCAAATTCCTCAATTGCTGGCGAAGGCGGGACTGAGCCAATGACGCGCGGAGGTGCCCAGGTGACGGTCTGGTACGACGGTGGCTGTCCACTCTGTCGCCGCGAGATTGCGCTGATGCGCCGCCTTGATCGGCGTGGCCGGATCGAGTT
>SKKV01000020.1 GCA_007123575.1 Wenzhouxiangella sp. | reverse complement strand
GTATTGGCGTCGGTCGAATGATCAGTCGACCGGCTACCGCATTCCTAATTGGGATTACTCGAGACCGGCCATGCCGACGATGTTGTAGCCGGCATCCACGTAAGTAATTTCGCCGGTAATACCGCCGGCCAGGTCCGAGCAAAGGAACGTGGCGGCATTGCCAACATCTTCGATCGATACGCTGCGGCGCAGGGGAGCCGTGGTTTCGACATGGTCCAGCATGGCCCTGAACTTTGAAATGCCGGCCGCTGCCAGCGTCTTGATCGGCCCGGCCGAGATACCGTTGACCCGCGTTCCTTCTGGTCCCAGGCCGTGGGCCAGATACCGAACGGACGCTTCCAGTGAGGCCTTGGCCAGGCCCATGACGTTGTAGCTGGGCATGGCCCGGACGGCGCCCAGATAGCTCAACGTCAGCAGCGATCCGTTACGGCCGCGCATCAATGGCCTGCCGGCTCGGGCCAGGGCCGCAAAACTGTAGCTGGAAATGTCATGAGCGACGCGAAAGCCCTCCCGGTCGATTACGTCCGCAAACTCGCCCTCCAGCTGTTCTCGCGGGGCAAAGCCGACGGCATGAACAATGATATCCAGACCGTCCCAGTGCTGCGCAAGCTGCTGAAAAACAGCCTCGATCTGGTCATCGTCCCCAACATCCAGCGGCATGACCAGGGTGGAGCCGGTTTGCGCGGCAATCTTGTCGACCCGCGACTTCAGTTTCTCGCTTTGGTAAGTGAAGGCCAGCTCGGCGCCTTCGCGGTGCATGGCTTCTGCAATACCCCAGGCGATAGAGCGGGGACTGGCCACGCCTACGATCAAGGCTTTTTTGCCCTCGAGCATTCCCATGATGCTTCGTACTCCCATGATTGGTTCGATAAGCAGGGCATTGTACCCGCCCGGCTGGTTTTTTCCTCTGCTTGAGATTGGCGTGGTAAACTGACCGATCGTTCGGTCAGGAGATGAAGCTTGTGTCTGAAGCAATTCCCGTTGACATCCGTGACACCGACAACCCGGATGGTCGTGCTCGGTTGTTGTCCGCGGCCGCTGCCGAGTTCTCGCGCCGTGGTTTTTCCGGCGCGTCGATCGCTGCGATTGCGCGGGGGGCGGGCGTTGGCAAATCTACGGTGTTTCATCATTTTGAAAGCAAGGATGCGCTGTATTTGGCCGTTATCCGTGAAGCGGCCGCTGAATTCGGACAAACCCTGAATACGGTTCTGTCGATTACCGAAGATCCCGGTCGCTGTATCGCCGAGTTTCAGCGCCGGCACCTGGCCCATTTGCAGCGCAATGCGGAGGTGGCGCGCCTGGTTCTGCGCGAGCTGCAGGAGCCGTTTGATGAACGTTGCGAGACCCTGGTCAGAGACGTGCTGTCACCCAATTTCCGGCGCCTGGTTGGTTATCTGAAAGAGGCTGCCGAGGCCGGTCTGATTCGGAGCAGCCTCGATCCTGCGGTGGCAGCGCTGACTTTGCTCGGCGCCAACGTCCTGTATTTCCAGTCCCGCGCCGCCCTGGCCGTGCTGCCCGACCAAGACCTGGCCGATGATCCGGACAGCTTTGCCCGGGCGGTGAGCGACGTGGTTTTTCAAGGCCTGGCCAAGCGAGGAAAGCAATGATGCTTGAGAGCCGTTGGATGACGATCACCCTGGCCGTGGTGCTTGTTCTGGTCGTGAGCGGTTGCCGCGACGAGGCCAACGAACAGCGCGCCGAGCGGGCAACCGCCGTTACCCTGGCTTGGCCCGAGTGGCGGGAGCTGGAGCGGCTGGAAACGGCGGTGGGGAGGCTGGAAGCAGCCTCTGCGCCGGCTGTGGCGGCCGAAGCTTCCGGGCGGGTCAAGCGCATCGTTCGCGATGCGGGCGAATCGGTCAGCGCCGGCGAGCTGCTTGCAGAGTTGGATGATGAAGCCCAGGCCCTGGCCCTGGCTTCGGCCGAGGCTTCGGTAAGGCGTCTGGAAGCGATGCTTGAAAACCAGCGCGTGCAGGTCAACCGTCTGCGCAATCTGGCCCAGCGTCAGTCCGTGGCCCAGGATCAACTCGACGAAGCTGAAACCATGGTCAGGGTCTACACCGCCCAGCTTGAAGAGGCCAGGGCCAGGCGCGATGATGCCCAGGTCAATCTTGAGCGCACCCGGGTTGAAAGCCCGGTCACGGGCCAGGTGCAGCGCCGACAGGTCAGCGCCGGGGATTTCGTTTCGCCTGGACGGGTCTTGTTTGAACTGGTCGCTCCCGACGCACTGCGCGCCGTGCTCCCCTTGCCCGAGCGTTTGCTGGAAGATCTTGCCGCCGGGCTGTCGGTGCGCCTGTCAGTGCCGGCCAGACCCGGCCAGACCGTCGAGGCCACAATCACCGAAATCCGGCCCATGGTCGGAACCGGCTCGCGCAATGTCGAGCTGATTGTCGCCATGGACAACCCGGGTCAATGGCGGGCCGGCGGGTCGGTAACAGCTCAGGTCGTGCTCGATCAGCGCGAGGGTTTGGTGGTGCCGCTGGCCAGCCTGGTTCGACGACCGGCCGGTCAGGTGGTATTCGTCTATGACGGCGAGAATCATGCTATTGAGCGCCCCGTGCAGGTCGGCCTGCGCAGTAGCGACTGGATCGAGATCATCGATGGTCTGAACGAAGATGAAGCCGTGGTTGTCGACGGTGCCGGATTTCTGACCGACAGCGCCCGGGTTGAGGTGTTGCGCTGGCTGGATGCGTTGGAAATGAATGACGAGGGTGAATCATGACGCTGCCGGAGCTGGCGATCCGGCGCCATGTGCTGGCCTACATGGTGTCGGCGGTGCTGGTGTTGTTCGGCCTGATCGGTTTTCAGCGCATTGGCGTGGATCGCTTTCCGGAAATCGAGTTTCCACTGATCTCTGTGACCACAGTGTTGCCCGGCGCCAGCCCAGAAATTGTCGCTGCCAGCATCACCAATATCATTGAGGGGGCCGTCAATAGCGTGCCGGGAATCGACTTCATTCAGTCGACCTCTTCTCCCGGGGTGTCGAACGTCATTATCACCTTCAACCTGAACAAGGACATTGACGTTGCATTCAACGAGACCCAGGCCAAGGTCAACCAGGTGCTGCGCCAGCTGCCCGGCGATGCCGACCCGCCGGTGGTGGCCAAGGTAGAGGTGGGTGCCAGCCCGATCATGTGGATTTCACTGAGTGGCGATCGCACCCTGCAGCAACTCAATCAGTACGCCAACAATGTCATCCGCAAACGCCTGGAAACCATTGATGGGGTCGGCGAGGTGCGTATCGGAGGGCGCCGTGAACGCACCATACGGGTTGATCTGGATCTGGATCAGATGGCCGCTTTCGGTGTCACCGCGCAGGATATCCGCGAGGCTTTCGCTACCGAGCACGTGCAGTTTCCCGGCGGGTTTCTGGTCGCCGGGCCAACTGAAATGTTGATCAAGCTCGATCTGGAGTTTCACAGCGTTGACGAACTGGAACGGATGATCGTGCGCTATGTCAATGGCGCGCCCGTCCGATTGGCGGAAGTCGCCGAGGTCAGCGACGGCCTGGCCGATTTTCGCTCCGTGGCCCGATACAACGGCCGGCCGAACGTGGGCCTGGGCATTGTCAAGATCGCTGGCTCCAACACCGTGGCGATCGTCGATGCGGTGCTTGAGCGGCTGGAGAATGAAATCATCCCCCAGCTGCCGCCGGGCATGATGATCGAGATTGCATCGGACGACTCGGAACTGATCCGGGAAATCGTGCGCGCGCTGCAGGAACATCTGGTTGAAGGTGCCTTGCTGGCCGCTCTGGTCGTGCTTATCTTTCTCAGGTCCTGGCGCGGCACTATCATCATTGCGCTGGCCATTCCAGTGTCTCTTCTGGCGGCAGTGGCGGCCATCTATCTGATGGGATACACCTTCAATACCATGACCCTGCTGGCCCTGCTGCTACTGATTGGGGTGGTGGTCGACGATGCCATTGTCGTGCTCGAAAACATCTATCGCCACCGGCAGGAGGAAAATCCCGACCCGGTAGCGGCCGCGATCTCCGGCTCCAATCAGGTCTTTTTCGCCATTATCGCGACCACGCTGACACTGGTCTCGATCTTTGCCTCAGTGATCTTTCTTGGCGGCATTATCGGACGCTTTTTCGAGTCCTTCGCAGTCACTGTAACGGTTGGTGTGCTGGCTTCATCACTGGTTGCCTTGACCCTGACGCCCGTGTTGTGTGCGCGGTTTTTGCGCGTACGCCGTGCGGAAGAAACGCGCGGCCGTATCTATCACGCCTTCGACCGCTTTTTCGACGGCATGAACCACTATTACGGCTCGACCCTGGCCTTTGCGCTGAGCCGGCGCTGGACCGTGATCGGTCTGGCTGCCTTGGTGGTGATGTCGTCGGGTCTGTTTTTTGCCGCCATCGACAAGGAGTTTTCTCCGGAAGAAGACGAAGGCCGCTTCGTGGTCTTTTTCCGCGCGCCGCTGGGCACGGGCATCGAGGTGACCGACCGCTACATGGAAACGATCGAGAACCTGCTCGGCTCCTATCCCGAGGTGCGCTCTTACTTCACCGCCATCGGTCTGGGCGCGGCCGGCGAGGTCAACCGCGGCCTGGCTTTCGCCCGTTTGGTCGATAGAGGTGAGCGCGACATCAGCCAGCAGGCCTTCCTCGCCGAGCTGCGCGGCGAGCTGGCCCGCATTCCCGGCGTGATTGCCTTTGCCGCGCCGCCGTCCATCGTTGGCGGCCAGCGGGGGGATCCGCTGCAGTTCGCGATCAGCGGTGCCGATCTCGACGAGGTTGCCCGCCTGGCCCGTGAGCTGCGTCAGAACCTGGAAGACATCGACGGTATGGGTCGCCTTGACCTGGACCTGCAGCTTGATCTACCGCAACTCGATGTCGAGGTTGATCGCCAGCGCCTGGCCGATGCCGGCCTGTCGTCGGCCGACCTGGCGTTTGCTGTCAACATGCTCGCCGGTGGAGTGGACATTGCCCGTTTCAACGATGATCCAGGCGATGGCGAGCGCTATGATATTCGGGTCAAGGCGGCGCCGGGTCAGATCAGCGCACCGGAAGACCTCAATCGCATCATGCTGCGCTCAGCCTCCGGCGATCTGTTGCGATTCGACAGCCTTGCGGAGGCGCAAGAGCGCCTGGCCCCAGCGGTGATCACACGCTTTGACTTGAACTATTCGGCGAATTTTTTCGGTAATCCGGAAATGGCGCTTGGCAGGGCCGTCGACCGAATCGAGGCCGAGGCCGCTGAGCTGCTGCCGCTGGGCTACCAGCTTCACCTGAAGGCGGAGGCGCGCGAATTCCAGCAGACTCAGCAATACGTACTGTTTGCCTTCGTGCTGGCCGTGGTCCTGGTGTTCATGGTCCTGGCCAGCCAGTTCAACTCATTCATCCAGCCGATGATCGTCATGGTCGCCCAGCCGCTTGCGGTTATCGGTGGGGTATTCGCGCTCTGGTTGACGGGCAACTCGCTCAACATCTATTCCATGATCGGCATGGTCTTGCTGGTCGGCCTGGTGGCCAAGAACTCCATCCTGCTGATCGACCTGACCAACCAGTTTCGTGCCGCCGGCGACACCGTCGATCAGGCCTTGAGCCGGGCCTGCCCGATTCGTCTGCGCCCGGTCCTGATGACTTCGCTGACCGTGGTCCTGGCGCTTACGCCGCCTGCGCTGGGGCTCGGCGCCGGTGCCGATACCAACGGTCCGCTGGCGATTGCGGTCATTGGCGGCATGCTGTCATCGACGCTGTTGACTTTGGTTGTAGTGCCGGCAGTGTATTCTTTGGTGGAAAGCAAGCTAGCGAGCTCCAGCCGCTAGCGCCTACAAACAGACCTCAACCAGGAGAATTCATGAAGATCGTCGCTGTGTCCGGAAGCCTCAGAACCGAATCATTCAACACCCGCGTCGCCAAGCTGATGGCCGAGCAGGCACCGGATGGCGTCGAGGTGCAAGTGCTGACCCTGCATGGCATTCCACTCTACGACGGGGACCTTGAAGAGAACGAAGGCATCCCCGGCGCGGTTGAGTCCCTGCGCACGGCCATCAAGGCTGCAGACGGGCTGGTTCTGGTCACGCCCGAATACAATGCCGGCATGCCCGGTGTTTTGAAGAATGCACTGGACTGGCTGACTCGGCCTGGTGAAGAAATGAAACCGACTTTTGGTGGCCGAAAAACCGCGCTGGCGGGTGCGACGCCCGGTGCCTGGGGGACTGCATTGGCTCAATCGGGCGCCTTGATCAACCTGCGCCAGCTCGGCGTGCATCTGTATCCTGGGTACCTGCGCTTGTCCAAGGTGCATGAAAGCCTGGGCGACGATGGGGCCGACGACAAACTCAAGCAACAAGTCCGCAAGTGGCTGGCAGGATTCGCAGACTACATCAGGGAGTAAATTTTGCGCTCCGAGCGGGGGCGATGCGCGAAAATCGGGCTTTGTTCGGACTCCGAGTCTCGTAACAAATGGCGCCCCGGGCAGGATTCGAACCTGCGACCTGCCGCTTAGGAGGCGGCTGCTCTATCCTGCTGAGCTACCGGGGCGTGATTGAGCGCGAAGTTTACCAGACCAGAGCCTTGCGCTTGACAAGCTGCTCAGGGTTCCGGTAGACCATGCAAGGGTTCGCTGCGCCATCCATTCAGCCAATCCGGTTGCTCACCGCGCGCGAGCCGTGACAGTTCGCGCTTGCTGGCGATCAGAGCCGGATCAATCTGCAGCCGCTCGGCTTGGTTCCTGACATGCTGCTGGGCCTGCTTCAACCAGGCCCGCTGCGCCTGGCTGGGCGATTGGAGTTCTGCCGGACGTTGAAAGCCCTGGGCCGGACCGCTTTCCTCAAGCCACTTCAGAAGCCTGTCACCGTGGCGCCGTTGCAGGCCGGGTGGTAGCGCACTCAGTGCGTTTTCAACTGGGCCGGCCCGGACCAGGCGCGCAGCAGTTTCGGTCAAGGTTTCGTCTTTAACCACGAATGACCTTGGCACGTCGCGCGCTTTGGCCTGCTGATCGCGCCAGTGGACCAGCTGCAGCAGCCAGGCCAGCGCTTCGTCCTCAAGACGGCCGGCTCCTTTGACCTTGAACAGCGGCTGAACCCCCTCGTTATCGGTTTTGGCGACTTCGACAACACGCTGGCAGTCCTCCTGCAGCCAGTGCAGCCTTTGATGAGCCAGCAGCGCTTCATTCAAGTAATCATGCAGTCTAGGTAGCCAAATCACATCCTGGGCTGCGTATTCCAGCAATTCGGAAGCCAGCGGTCTCGCACACCAGTTTGAGCGGGCCTTGCCGCCAGGTAGGCAGACATCGAAGCAACGCTCAACCAGGTTCTCATAGCGGACTTGAAGAGGAAATCCGAGAATGGCTGCAGCCATCTGGGTGTCGAAAAGCGGCTGTGGCAAAGTGCCGGCCAGGATGCGAAAAATTTCCAGGTCTTCGCCGACGCTGTGCAGCACCTTGATTGTGTTGCTGCGGTCAAGCATCTCGGCCAATTCCTTGAAAGGATTCTCGACGACGGCGTCTATCAGCCAGACCCGGTTGCCGTCACAGACCTGGACCAAGCCGGGTTGAGGGAAAAAAGTTCGTTCACGAACGAATTCCGTATCCAGCCCGATTGTGGTAGTTTTAGCCCAGTGCAGCGAAGCCTCCCCTAGAATGACGCTGGGATTCAATAACTTGGCCTCCCGGCCCATTGCATTGAACAAAGCAATATCACGAGGAGCCGGAGGCAATGGTTGCAGATGTAAAGTCACACTGAATTAGACAATTTTGATGAATAAGAGCGGTTCGGTCAGGCCGTCCAGTGGAAAAGCCCGGTTTGCGCGCTGCAAACCCGCTATTCTAGCGTTTTCCAGTTCTAGCACCGTTATGCCTAGCAAGGGGTATCGATGAAAAATTTAGTTTTGTTCTTGATGGTATCTGTCCTGTTCTTCTCAGTTGAGCTCCATGCGCAAGATCCGGAATCAGCGCCAGAGACTCAAGAAGCCGGGCAGACCGAACAAGAGCGCCAGCGGCGAGGTGTTCGCCGCCTCGGCGATGTGGTGGGTGAAGGCGGGGACGAATGGTCCATGGACATTCCTTCCGTAGACCTCCCCACCCAGCCTGTCGAGCCGCAGCCGGAAGTCAACCTGCCGGATGCGGAACAGGATGCTGTCTTGCAGAGCCTGCTGACGCGGCGTGCTTTTGCACCAGATGATCCGGAAATCCAGGAGGCGCTTGAGGAGTTGATGGATCTGGTGGAGTCGGACGCCCGATCCGCATTGGATGCAGGTAACGATCAACTTGCACAACAGTTGATCAGCGTGATCGCCGAGTTCACCCCAGAGCGAGCGGTCATTGACGATGTCAGGGCTGAGATCACGCGTCGCGCTTCGGTTGCCCAGACATTGTCCGATGCTGAAGCTGCTCTCGCGGCCGGCCAGCTGGTAACGCCACCCGGCCAAAGCTCGGCAGATCTGTTTGAGCAGGTGTTGGCACTGGAACCCGGTAATTCCGCGGCTTTGACCGGTCTGGACAATACCCATCAGGCCCTGGTTGATGCGGCCCTTGATCTGGCCCAGGAATTCGACTTCGAGGGTGCTGAAGGGCTGCTGTTGCGAGCTGAAGATGTTTTCGAGGCCGAGGATCGGATCAGCGAAGCGAGAGCCAGTATTGAGAGTTTCCGTGAACAGTTCATCAGCGACCTAGACCGGCAGGTGGTCGCCCACATCGACCAGGGCGACTACGATCAAGCCGAAGCCGATATTACTCAGCTGGTCGCTTTGGGCCACGACCGGGAGCGCATTGAATCGCTGCGTAGCTCTCTGGCCGATGCGCGAATGTACGGTGGTTTTCAGCCGGGTCAGGTATTTGCGGATACCATCGCCCGCGTCGGGCGGGATGGTCCGGACATGGTTGTGATTCCCGCTGGCAGTTTCATGATGGGCTCGCCTGACAATGAGGCTGATCGCTTCAGCAATGAAGGGCCACGCCATCGGGTCACCTTTGAGCGAGGTTTTGCGCTGGCGCGTACCGAAATTTCAGTCGGCGAATTTGCAATCTTCATCAATGATACCGGCTACCGCACCGACGCCGAGCGTGCTGGAAACTCGCGGATTTATGATCTGCGCACTGGGCGAATGGATCGCCAGGATCGAATTACCTGGCGTAACGACTATGTCGGCGAGGCCGCAGATGATGATCTGCCGGTTATCCACGTATCGTGGAACGATGCTCAGGCCTATGCGAACTGGCTCAGCGAGCAAACCGGGCGCAGTTACCGGCTGCCTTCAGAGGCCGAATTCGAATATTCCGTGCGGGCCGGTAGCCAAGCTCGATTTTGGTGGGGCGATGGGTCGCCCAGCGAGACCGTGGAGAACCTCACCGGTGACGGCGATACCTCACCGACCAATGCGCGCTGGAACGTGGCATTTCGGCGCTATTCTGACGGCCACTGGGGCCCGGCGCCCACGGGCAGTTTTCAGTCCAATCCCTTTGGTCTTTATGACATGGCAGGCAATGTCATGGAATGGACCGAAGATTGCTGGCACGACAGTTTTGTGCGCGCGCCCAACGACGGTTCGGCTTGGGTCAATCCCGGTTGCGAGCGCAGGGTGATCAAGGGTGGATCCTGGTCAAGTACACCTGCCATGACCCGATCGGCATTCCGACTGTCCAGCACGCCGAACAGCACGGATATGCGCGTCGGTTTCCGCGTGGCCAGGGATTTGTAAGCCGTGAGCAGCCAAGAGGTGGGGCCATTCAGGCCCGGTTTTTTTCATTCAGCCTAGCTTCAGGGGAGGGGCGATAGGCTGTGCTCTAAGATGCCCGTACCGGGTCACCCTAGGAGCAATCGATATGAAAACCTTCAAGCCGCTCATGCTTTCTTTCGCTCTCATCCTGGGCTCGCTGACCACAGTGCAGGCTCGGGCAGCCGAGACGCTGTTCAGCCAGGCCGAATTGGACCAGATGCTGGCGCCAGTGGCCCTCTACCCAGATACCGTGCTTTCGCACGTCCTGATTGCAGCTACTTATCCGTTAGAGGTCATCCAGGCTGCTCGCTGGTCGCGGGCAAACCCCGAATTGAGCGGTGAAGCGGCCGTGGCGGCGGTTGAGCGAATGAACTGGGATCCGAGCGTTATGGCTTTGGTTGCTTTTCCCGAGCTGCTGGCGCGGATGGACGATGACATCGAATGGACTCATCGTCTGGGTGACGCCTTTCTGGTCCAGGAACACGAAGTCGTTGAAACCATTCAGGAATTGCGCTCACGGGCTTACGCTTCCGGCAACCTGCGCAGCAACGAGCACGTGCGCGTAGTCCGAGAAACCCGCCACATTTATATTGAACCGGCCCGGACTCGGGTCGTTTATGTTCCCTTTTATGATCCGCGGGTGGTTTACGGAAACTGGTGGTGGGCTGACTATCCGCCCGTCTTCTGGCATCATCCGCCGCAGTTCCGTCACCGTCCCGGCGTTGTATTCTACTGGGGGCCGGCCTATCGGGTTGCGCCGACCTTTTTCTTCAGTTCGTTTTACTGGCCGCGCCGGCAGGTGGTTGTGGTCCATCATCACCACCACCATCACCATCGCTACCCGCGCCATCGATTCACCTCCGGCCGCCAGGTAGCAAAATACAGCGGTGCCCGTCATTGGCAGCATGACCCCAACCATCGCCGCGGTGTCAGCTATTCCCGTCCGGTGCCGGACCATCGCTTGGTCGAGCGCTCGCAAATCGCCCAACGCCAGTCTGCTCAGCGGGCCACACAACAGGCGGTTCGGGCGCCGCAGAGTCGTGTCGATCAGCGTGAATGGGCGGCTCGCCAGCGCGCCGACTTCAATGTCCAGGAAGCGCGCTCGCGACCGAACCGAGAGGCGGCAGGAAGCCGAGAGCAGCGCATTGCCTCACGCGGCGCCCTACCCGGAACGCGTAACGACGCCTCGCGAGACGCCGCTCCAGTCAACCGCGCCCAAGCGGGCGCCGCGAATCGAGCTGCAGACCGGCAGCGTGTTGTCGGATCAGGCACCGAGCGTGTTGGCACTCAGCGGCAGGCGCAGCTTTCCGAGCGCCTTGGTCGGCAGGACCAGACAGTTTCCCGCAGCGTAGAGTCCAGTCGACCGCGGCCTGATCGACAGTCAGGCGCTTCCCGTTCTCGCCAGGACGCCGAGCCAACCGCAAGACAGGCACCGCAACGTGCTGTACCGCGGGTTGAGCAGCGCGACCGACCGGCTTCTAAGGCCCCGGCTTCGCGGCAAAGCCGCGAGGCATCCGCTGTTGGCCGGTCAGTAATGCCGAGTCGCCAAGCGATCCCTGTCCGACAGGCCATGCCGAACAGGCAGGCAGCACCGGCGCAACGTAGTGCCCCAATTCGTCAGACGTCTCCAACGCGGCAAGCAGTACCGGACAGGCAGTTGGCGCCTCGGTCAGCGCCTCCCCGTCAGTCTTCTCCTACGCGCCAGGCAGCTCCTACGCGCCAAGCAGCTCCAGCACGTCAGTCGGCTCCGAGTCGGCAATCTGCACCCACACAGCGTTCAGCGCCACGCCGGAATGCTCGGGAACGTCATCAATAAACGAAGAATTGAACAGACCCGAGCAGTCGAAGGGTGTGGTGCCGGGGGAGGGAATCGAACCCTCACTCTGTTTCCAGAACCGGATTTTGAGTCCGGCGCGTCTACCAGTTCCGCCACCCCGGCAGGGCAAGGACGCTTATTGTCTTCGCTGAGAGCTCACTTGTAAAGGGTCAGGCAGCGTCCAGGCTCAGGCGACGGTCCTGACGTCGATACCAGTCGTTGCCTTCGGCCGCAAAGACGCTGCAGTGGTCCATTTCGCCAGCATAAATGTGAATGGTGACGGCAGCGAACTGCTGATCCGGGTTGGCTATGGTGTGATACTCGTGCGGAGGAATAAGGCTGCCAGCGCTACCAACACCGGTTCGCATGGTAGTCCGTGGTTCCAGTCGAAAGTGATCGCCATTGCTCTCCATTAGCTCGTATTGGACAACCTCGATCTGGCCCTGCCAGACGGCTTCGACACACCACATGCCGGCATGATCATGAATCGGGGTGCCTTGACCCGGGCCCCAGGTCATGGCCAGAATCGAATATCCATGCTCCTGATGTTGGTGCAGCAGCCGCCGACAATAATGGTCGGGATGATGTTCGAAGACGCAATTGGGCAAAACGATGCGACCGTCGTTCATCATCTCGCACAGAGCGTCTCTCAAGCAATCCGTGATTGTTTTCGGGCAATCTCCGCTGACGGCGCGATCGACCTTTTCCAGCATGATTGCCTTGCCTTGAAAATTCAGGCTCATCCCAGCCACTCCCTGATTGGTGGTCCGAATCGCTCAAAGTCTACCAGAAAGGCATCGTGGCCCTGGACCGAGCTCAAGGCATGGTAGCTGACCTCGCAGCCGGCGGATTCAAGTGCGCTGGCAAGATCCTGCTGCTGGTCCAGGGGGAACAGAATGTCGCTATCGACACCAATCACCAGCGCATGACCATCGAAGCTGCGTGAAAACAGCGATTTCAGACTTTCATCGGTATCGCAGGCATCGAACATATCCATCGCCCGGGACAGGTACAGGTAGCAGCAGGGATCGAACTGGCCGACGAATTTTCGCGCATGCGTCTCCAGGTAGGACTCCACCTCGAAGCGCATGCCGAACAATGTTTGCGGGAAATAGTCCTGACGTTTCCGCCCGAAACGCTGGCGCCACTCAGTCGATGAGCGGTAAGTGATCATGCCCAGCTTGCGGGCCAGACGCATGCCTACTTCGGGCCAATCATCCTCGGTGTAGGCGCCGCCGCGGAAGTTGCGATCCGTTACGATGGCCTCGCGCTGCAAGGAGCGAATGGCAATGGCGAAGGGGGTGGCCGAACATGACGTGGAAATCAGCGCGACATGGCGTGTGGTTTTGGGGAACAGTTTCAGCCAAGCCATGGTTGTAAGTCCGCCCATGGATGGCCCAATTACGGCATGCAGCATGTCAATCGCCAGATTCTCGACCACTAGCCGGGTAGCGCGGGCGATATCCTCAATGGCCAGCTCGGGAAATGATAGCCGCCAGGGACGACCCGTTTCAGGATTGATGCTGGCCGGACCGGTGGAGCCCTTGCAGGAGCCCAGGGAGTTGACGCAGAGAACGAAATACTTGTCGGTGTCAATCGGGCGACCGGGGCCAATCATCTCTTCCCACCAGCCCGGTGCCGGGTCTCGACGGCTGGAAGCCGCGTGAGCGCCAGGAGACAGCCCGGTCATGATCAAGATAGCGTTGGATTTCGCCTGATTGAGCTCACCCCAGGTTTCATACGCCAGGCGCAAGCTGGGCAGCTTCTCGCCACGATACAGCAGAAAGGGGTGGTCGATATCCAGATAGTGGGTGGCTGGGCCCATATGATGGCTAAGAATTGGTGAATGCGTATTTTTAGTCTATACCGATTGCTGGCGAGGGTAGGTCGGAAAAGAAAAAAGCGCCGGATGCACCCGGCGCTTCTGAGGGCCTGAATTAAAGGGGTCGGCAAACGTTTAGAAGCGAACGCCCACGGTGGTTGAGAAAACCCAAGGGTCGATATCGGCTTTGACCCGACTACTGAGCGTTACCTCGTTGCCGTTAGTGTCAATGGTACGGGTTGTCAGGCGAGCATCGGCCGTGATGTCAATCCAACGCAAATCGAAGTTGAGAAAAAACGTTTCGTTGAGCTGAATGTCAGCCCCCAGTTGCAAGGCCAGTCCAAAGGAATTCCTGATACTCATGCGGGTATCGCCGCCGGTATAGCCTGTGCCCAGAGCCGAATTGGCAGTGCCGATGATGCCGTCGTGCAGGGCCGGCGTGGTGCTTTCATCGAAAAAATAGGTGTAGTTAAGGCCAAGGCCGGCGTATGGGCGAAAGCGTTCGTTGGGGAGAAAGTGATATTGCAGGCCCAAAACGGGAGGCAGATGTTTGGTATCACCAAGCTTGCCAAGGCCAGTAAGCACCTCATCACCACGGATATTGTGCTTGAACGGCCAGGCAGCCAGTAACTCAACGCCGACCCGGTCGGTTGCCATCCAGGTCAGGTTGAATACCGGGCGCGTGTTCTTGCCAACATCAATTTGATAGCCTTCAAGCTCTATCCCTTCAAAGACCAAATTGTTGCTGGATGTGTCGGGACTGACATAGCCAAAGCCGGCCCGAACGATCCAGTCGCCTTGAGACTGCGCGGCGGCGTTGGCACACAGCAGGCCAGCGGCGGCCAGGACCAAAAGATGACGTTTCATTGTTTCTCTCCGTTGGGTTGTAAGGAACTCGTGTGTTGAGATTCAGTGTACGGGCTGACGTTGGGCATGACTTGACCGGCGTCAAATCCCGATCAAAAACCTGCACATCGGATTGTTTCAGGCGTGCTACCGTCTCAGGCCGTCTGTTGACAGCGACGATATGTCCAGCAATGGAGATGAGAATGCCGCGCCTGGGTCTGATATTTGGTGATCAACTGAATGAAAATCACGCGGTTCTTGACTGCCTGGATCCCGAAAGCGATTGCTTGCTGATGGGCGAGCTGGCGGAGGAAACCGGCTATGTCTGGCATCACGGCAAGAAAGTGGCCATGATTCTGGCGGCCATGCGCCATCGTGCCGAGATGCTGCGTCAAGCCGGGTGGGCTGTCCTGTACCACAAGTTTGATGGCGGTTCAGCGTGCAAGACCTTCACCGACCTGGTGGCACGAGCCCTTGATGACCGCGATTTTGATGAAGTTTTGTTGAGCTGGCCCGGCGAATGGCGAGTGCTTGAGGAGGCTCGCACCTGGGAAAAGAAATTCAGCAAGCCAGTGACGGTTTTGCCCGACACGCGTTTTGTCAGCTCCCTCGAAGAATTCGAGCGCTGGGCAGGCGGCCGCAAGCAGCTGCGCATGGAATATTTCTATCGCCAGATGCGCAGACGGACCGCCTTGCTTATGGATGGTGACAAGCCGCGCGGCGGGCAGTGGAATTATGACCGTGACAATCGCAAGCGCTGGCGTGGTGATCCAGCGGCCGCCCGCCCCATGCGCTTTGCGCCCGACAAGACTACTCAGGAAGTGTTGAGATTGGTTGCCGAGCAGATGGACACGTTTGGCACCCTGGAGGATTTTGATCTTCCTGTGACCAGAGGCCAGGCTCAACAGGCGCTGGCCCACTTCGTGCGGTCGGCGTTGCCGAACTTTGGTGACTTCCAGGACGCCATGGCTGACGATGAGGATTGGCTGTTCCACAGCCGATTGTCATTCAGCCTGAATCTTGGGCTGCTCGATCCAATTGATGTCTGTCAGGCGGCTGAGAAGGCGCTGGATGAAGGTCATGCTCCAATCAACGCCGTGGAGGGCTTTATTCGCCAGGTGATCGGTTGGCGTGAATACGTGCGGGGCATTTACTGGATGAAAATGCCTGAATACGCCGAAATGAATGAGCTTGACAGCCAGCAGTCGCTGCCTGACTGGTACTGGACTGGGGATACCCGCATGCGTTGCCTCGCCAAGACGATTGACGCGACCCGAAGAAATGCCTATGCCCACCATATTCAGCGCCTGATGGTGACCGGCAACTTTGCGTTGATTTTCGGAGTCTTGCCAAAAGAGATTTGCGAGTGGTATCTGGCTGTCTATGCTGATGCCTATGACTGGGTCGAATTGCCCAACACGCTCGGCATGGTCATGCATGCCGATGGTGGCTTGCTGGGATCCAAACCTTACGCGGCCAGCGGAAAGTATATTCAGCGCATGAGTAACTACTGCAAGCAATGTCCTTACAAGGTGGCCGATACGTTGGGCGAAGAGGCCTGCCCATTCAATGCGCTGTATTGGGATTTTCTGGATCGAAACCGCGAGCGGCTGCGCGGCAATAACCGGATGGGCATGATGTACAAGAATCTTGACCGGATGGATGGAAGCAGGCTGCAGGACATCCGGGGCCGCGCTTCCTGGATCAGAAAAAATGCCGGCTCACTGTAGACCTTCCAGCATTCTCTGCGAATCGCGCTGCACAAAAACGTTCCAGCGATAAGGGCTGTCAACCGCAGCCGGGTCCTGGGCAAGCACCCACTCCAGATCTTGGCGCAGCGCCTCCCGGTTGCCGGTCAAGGAGTGCAGATAGCGCGCGCGGCCCCAGCGCGGCAACAGCGATACCCCCGGTGTCGCAATCGCCTGCTCAATCAGCTTGGCCGCCAACTGTCTATCGCCGCCGGCGATCGGCGGTGCGGCAATATAAAAAATGGCCAAAGAGAAGGGGACCAGTCCGTATTCGTGTTCGGGTGCCAGCGCCATGGCGCGTTCCATCATGAGGCGCAAATCTTCCAGACCGCGAAAACGCCTCAGTCGGTCGAGTCCGGTCATGCCCTCGTCGAATAGATAGGCGGTAGCGGTGGCCCATATCACCATGGCAGGCAAGTCGGCAATCTCCAACTTGCTGGCGGCCTGGCCGGGGCGTTTCCCAGCCTCGAGGGCAGCGCGAAAGGCCGGGTTACTCAAAAGGGCGCTTTCGGCGTGTTTCTGAGCCGTCTTGAAGCGGTTCCTTTTTTTTCCGCGACGTTTTTCATAGGCGGCACCAAACAGCACAAGTGCCTCAGCAAGCTCAACTTGCAGCGCTGTATTATTCGGCTGTTGGTCAAGTAGCGTCTGCAGGGCATCAATTGCTTGGTCGAGGCTGCGTGCATCGGTCGCCAGTTCATGCTGTTCTTTAGCCCTGATAACCTCTTCCTCGAAGCTGTTCGGCACTGCGGCACGCTCGTTGTGTACTCCGACATTTTCCCCATCCGGTTCCAGCTTCCAATGTCCTGCTGTGTTGACGCAGCCAGTGTTAAGCAGCAAAGCCAGCATCCACAGGCTCGCGATAAGCACGCCGGAACGATGGTGCGCTGGCTGCCTTTGGATCTCGGCGTTCACGATTGGCTCAACACCCTCATCGACGCAGAGGTCACACGGAGGAAGTCAAGGTAGGCGGTGCCGGGCGAAGACTTTGACCCCATTTCCAGGCATCGGCGCAAGCTGCGGCAGGCTTCAACGAATCGGCTGGCGCCAGCGTAGCCGGCTGCACCTGCCCACTGGTGCAACAAGCCACTGGCCTGATCGAATTGACCGTTGATCAGCATCTGATCCAGGCGCGGCAGTCCCTGATCCAGCTCCGTGATCAGCATGGCGGTCAGTTGCTTGACCAAGTCATCATCTTGGTTGGCAGCCGACAATGCCTTGCGGTGATCAATCAGGCTCGAATGGCTGTCTCTGTCGCCGCCACCGCCGACCTGGCTGGAGCCCGGTCGCATGACGGCCTCAATGGCCTTGGCCAACTGCTGAATCGATACAGGTTTGTTAAGGTAGGTGTCGAACCCGGCGTCAAGCAGGCGACGTTTTTCTTCCGGGCGAGTGTCAGCGGTCAGAATGATCATGCGCGCCGATGAAGAAGCTTTGCCGAGATCGCGTATCCTGTTGGCTGTGGCCAGTCCATCCATCTGCGGCATATGCAGATCCATCAGGATCACGTCAAACTCATGGTATTCACACAGCTCTACGGCTTCGATACCGTTTTTGGCCAGCACGATACGCTTAACGAGCCGGCCAATTCCCGCGCGCAGAAACTCGCGGTTGATCTCATGATCGTCAACTACCAGAACATTTAGCCTGGCCAGCATAGCGTGATTTGATGAGACGTCCATCGCCTAACTATAGCCGGACTCGGGTCGCAATGACGTATGGGCTGGTGATGTTGGCCGTATTTTTCGGCCCGATGGTTGAGGCGGGGGATCTGTCCGTGAGTGTCGGCCCCGGCCAAGCCGGTCCGGTTACCTGGCAGGAGGTGTCGTTTGAATACCAAGTTGGCCCGGCGGGTGGCTGGCAGGCCAGGCTGGTTGGTCTGGCGCAGCACGATGGAACCTATCTGGGCGATTGGACGGCGAGCTGCGCGGCCAGCCCAGAGGTGGCCTTGCCGGGCTGTGAGCTTGGCCAATTGAACTGGCGTTTGGACGAGGATATCGAACTGACAGCCAATTTTTCCGTGGCGCAAGGCGACGATGAATGGCAGGTTGCCGTGTTGGGCCGGGGCTGGGAACTGGCCGTGAACGTGCCCGAACAAAGGCCGGCCGATGTCCAGGCAGCGGCGGTTTTTCGCGACTTTGATCTCTCATTATTACCGAAGATACTGCTGGCACCGGCGGGCCTGACCCTGCTTGAGGGCCGACTGAATGGTCAGGCGCGCTGGCCGGTCGATGATTCGCTGAATGCTGATTTCCAGTTTGAAGCGGTGAATCTTGACACCGAGGATGGCCTGATCGCTGCTGAAGGCCTGGGCATTTCACTAGAACTGAACGTCTCACACCTGGAGCAAAACCCGCATTGGTCAGGGAAGCTAAGCCAACACGCCGGCGAAGTGCTTGCCGGGCCGGTTTATCTTCCGGCACCACAACAGCCGCTTCGGCTGGAGTTTGCTGGCCGGCTGGATGGCTCGCAACAGTGGCGCTTCTCGCGCTTGGACTTTACCGATCCCGGCGCGCTGGCGATTACTGGCAGCGCCCTGTTTGAGGTGGGTGATGATGGTCCAGGTCTGACCGCGCTTGAGTTGGGTGAAATCGAGGTCAAACTCCCGGCTTTTTGGCAGCGCTGGGCAGAGGGGCCAGCGGGGCAGGTCGGCTTTGGTGACTTGCAGACGCAGGGAGCATTTCGCGGACGGGCGAGCTGGAGCTTCGAGCGGGGCTGGGCCGGCAATGCTACGGTGGATCGGCTAGATCTGTTCGACCCTTCGGGCCGGGTCAAAATTGAGGGTTTCTCGGGATCGCTGGGCTGGGAATTTGAGGGCTCGGAGTCCGACCTGTCCTGGGATGAACTGGAAGTTTATGGCTTGCCGTTTGGGTCGTCTCGCCTGCGCCTGAAACGCCAGGATGCAGGTCTTGTCTTGTTGGCGCCGTTGGAGATGCCGCTGCTGGACGGTGCGGTGGTGGTTGATCAACTGAGCTGGCAGCGCGGTGATGACGAAACGGCTGGCTTGCGAATGGATGCTCGCATTCGCCCCCTGAGCCTAACCCGATTGACTCGCCAGCTCGGATGGCCCGAGTTTGGCGGCCAGCTGTCGGGCGAATTCCCCGGCATCAAGTATGCCGATGAGCGCCTGGGCTTTTCCGGCGGCATCCTGGTTAAGGCTTTCTCCGGGACAATAGCGCTGGATGAGCTGGCAATCGAACGGCCGTTCGGCACCTTGCCGGCGCTGTCCGCCCAGGTCCAGATCAGCCGACTCGACTTGCTGGAATTGACCGGGGCTTTCAACTTCGGGCGCATGGAAGGACAGGCATCGGGCTGGATGCGTGATCTGCGCCTGCTCGACTGGCGGCCGGTGCGAATGGATACGCGCCTGTTCACCCATGAGGACGTCCCGCGCCGCCGGATCAGTCAGCGAGCGGTTGAAAATCTGTCCAGTCTGGGAGGCGCCGGCGGGGCCTTGATGACGGGCACCGTGCTCCGGGTATTCGAGGACTTTCCCTATCGCCGGGCCGGCCTGGCCTGCCGGCTGGCCAACAATATCTGCCATATTGACGGTGTCGCCAGGCATGAGTCCGGTGGCTTCTACATTGTCGAGGGCAGGGCATTGCCGCGCCTGGATATCATCGGTCATCGCCGATTAGTGGACTGGCCACAGCTTGTTGCCCAGCTCGAGGCGATGATGGATTAGTCGGGCTCCTCCTGGTCGGCTGTTTCCCAGACTCGAACCTTGCGAATCCGGTTGTCGGCCATGTCGACAATGGTAAAGATCAGGTTGCTGATACGCAGGCTGGTGCGACCGTCGGGCAAGGATTCCAGTTGCTCGAGGATCAGGCCGTTGACGGTCTTGGCACCGGCCGTAGGCAACTCCCAGTTCAGACGCCGGTTGAGCATGCGTACCGTGGTGCTGCCGTCGACCAGCCATGATCCGTTTTCCTGCTTGCGCAGCAGGCGCTGTCGCCCGCTGGACTCGGTGGTGTACTCGCCGACGATTTCCTCAAGGATATCGTCCAGCGTGACCAGCCCCTGGATATCACCATATTCATCAACCACCAGGCCCATGCGCCGCTCTCGACTCTGGAATTCCAGGAGCTGTTGAGTCAGCGGCGTACCCTCCGGAATAAAGTAAGGTCGCCGCATGGCCTTGATCAGACCATCGGGGTCCAGGCGATTCTGGGCCAGCCGGGTCAGCACGGTCCGAATGTGAAGCATGCCAACGATGTTCTCCAGCGAACCGCGCCAGACTGGCATGCGGGTATAAATCGACTGGGTGAGACTCTGCAGGATGGTCTCCCAGTCATCGTCCAGATCAATGCCAACGATGTCCTGGCGCGGCACCATGACGTCATCCACCGTGCCGTGCTCTAAGTCAAGGATATTGATCAGCATTTGCTGGTGATCCATGGAGATATTTCGCCCCCCTTCCTTGACCAGGGTGCGCAGCTCATCTCGATTGAGTGCATCGGCCTGGATGGCAGCACTGCGGATGCCAAACGCTTTCAGCAGGATGTTGGCCATGACGTTGACCAGCCAGACCAGCGGGTAGAGCAACTTCAGCAATGGCGTGAGCACGTAGCTTGCCGGGTAGGCGATGCGCTGGGGATGCAGGGCGGCAACGGTTTTTGGCGCCAGTTCGGCGAAGATCAGGATGACGATGGTCAGGATGACAGTTGAGACCCAGATGCCGGCTTCGCCGAGCAGGCGCAGGGCGATGACCGTGGCAATCGAGGCAGCGAGAATGTTGACCAGGTTGTTGCCCAGCAGAATCAGGCCAAACATCCGGTCAGGCTGGCCCAGCAGGCCCTGGGCCAGGCGTGCGCCGCGATGTCCGGCCTGCGCCTGGTGACGCAGCCGATAGCGGTTGAGCGCGACCAAGCCGGTCTCAGAGCTGGAGAAGAAGGCTGACAGAACAATCAGCAGTGCCAGCAGGATAAACAGGGTGGCCAGCGGAAGCTCGGTCATCTGTTCAGCAGGCTGATGAGGCTCAGTGCCGGCCCGCTCCAGCTGCGGTCAAGAATCAGCTCCAGGACCACCCGGCTGCCGAAGTAGGCCAGGGCAAGCATGGCCATGGCGGCCAGCGCCCAATTCACGGCTCTGCGACCGCGCCAGCCAAACCACCAGCGGCCACCCAGCAGCAACCCGAAAAGCAGCCAGGACAGAATCGACAGCACGGTCTTGTGGGCCAGATGCTGAGCCAGCAGGTCCTCGACATAGACCAGGCCGGTCAGCAGGCTGAGCGAGAGAATGATCCATCCACTCAGGATCAGCCGGAACATCACCGTTTCAATCGTCGAAAGTGGCGGTAGCAGCTCTAGCTGCCGCAAGGGCCTGGGGTGGCGGAGCAGGTAATCCTGAATGGCCACCAAAATGGCGTTGATGGCGGCAATGCTCAGCAGACTATAGGCCAGCAGCGAGCTGAACACATGCACTTCCAACGTCAGCGACAAATGGCCCAGGATCATCGGTGAAGGCGCGGCCAGCCATTGCAACCAGACCAGCACAGCCGCGCCAGGGAATGCGATGATGCCGGCTTCGAGATGGCGCAGGCGCATGCTTCCCAACAGCAAGACGATGACAATCATCCATGCGGCCAGGCTCAAGGTGTTGATAAAGTTGATATCCCAGCCCATGGGCGTGGCAAGGCCTTGCCAGAGCACCACGGCATGCAGCAGCATGCCAATCAGGCCAAGGCCGGCGCCGAGATGGCGCAAGCGGGCACTGGCGTGGAAAAAGCCCAGGGCGATGGCCGTGCCTGCGGCGAGGTAGGCAAGGCCGGTCAACAGCGGCAAGATGGAAAACACTGACAACTTGAGTGTGTTCGAATGGTGGTCGGTTCAGTGGCCAGTATAATGACTGTTGGTTCTGTTCCCAACAAAAGTGTCGCCAAACATGTTTGACCAACTCAGCAAACGTCTGACTGGCTCGCTGGATCGTCTGCGCGGTCGCGGCAAACTCTCCGAAGACAATATCCGCGAAGCCATGCGGGAGGTTCGAATCGCGCTGCTGGAGGCCGATGTGGCCCTGCCAGTGGTCAAGGATTTCATCGCCCAGGCCACCGAGCGTGCGGTGGGCCAGGAGGTGGTCGGCAGCCTCAAGCCCGGCCAGGCCTTGGTCAAGGTGGTTCACGAACAGCTTAAGCGCGTGCTCGGCGACACCCAGGCCGAGCTGAAGCTGGACCAGGCCGCTCCCGTGGTCATTCTGCTGGCCGGCCTGCAAGGTGCGGGCAAGACCACCACCGCCGGCAAGCTGGCCCGCCTGCTCAAGGAGCGGCACCGAAAGAAAGTGCTGCTGGCAAGCTGTGACATTTACCGACCCGCAGCAATCGACCAGCTTGAAACCCTGGCCGGCCAGGTCGAAGCCGACTTTTTTCGGGCACCCTCAACCGACGATGCGGTCAAGATCGCCAACCAGGCGGTCGAGCAGGCCCGGCGCTGCTTTGCCGATGTTCTGATTCTCGATACCGCCGGCCGCTTGGCGGTCGACGAGGCGATGATGGACGAGATTCGCTGCGTCCATGGTGCCGTCAAGCCGGCCGAGGTGCTGTTTGTTGTCGACAGCATGACCGGTCAGGATGCCGCCAATACCGCCAAGGCTTTCCATCAGGCCTTGCCGCTGACCGGCGTGGTGCTGACCAAGACTGATGGCGATGCCCGCGGCGGCGCGGCGCTGTCCGTGCGCCAGATTACCGGTGCACCGATCAAGTTCCTCGGCACCGGCGAAAAGCTGGACGGGTTGGAGCCTTTTCATCCGGATCGCCTGGCCTCGCGCATCCTTGGCATGGGCGATGTGCTCAGCCTGGTCGAAGAAGTCGAGCGCAAGGTTGATCAGAAGCAGGCGCGCAAGCTGGCCACCAAGGTTGGCAAGGGCTCGAAGCGCTTCGGCATGGACGACATGCGCGATCAGCTTCAGCAAATGCAGAACCTGGGCGGCCTGGGCTCGCTGATGGACAAGCTGCCCGGAATGAACCGGCTGCCGGAGGCGGCCAAGGCGCAAATGGATGACCGCCAGACCCGGCGCATGATCGCCATCATCAACTCTATGACCCCGAATGAGCGCCGCTATCCGGACCTGATCAAGGGCTCACGCAAGCGCCGCATCGCGATGGGCTCCGGCACCCAGATCCAGGACGTCAATCGCCTGATCAAGCAGCACAAGCAGATGCAGAAAATGATGAAAAAAGTCGGCAACAAGAGCGCCATGGCCAAGCTGATGAAGCGCCTGCCCGGCGGCGGTGGCATGCCAGGTGGCGGCATGCCTGGAGGGTTCCGCTAATCTGCTTCCCGGCCGGAAATCTGCTTCCCGGCCGGAACGGCCGGGACCACGAAGCGGTTCAACAAGAGCTGATGGGCCAGCATGGCCCGCCGTTGGATTACTCTGGAATTCGCAGTACCTGTCCGGGATAAATCCGGTCAGGATGCTCAAGCATAGGGCGATTCGCCTCGAAAATCTTCGTGAACGCGCTTGCTTTTCCGTAGTGGCGTTGGGCAATCGCGCCAAGCGTATCACCGGATTTCACCGTGTAGAACACAGGTTCCGATGGCTCGGTGCTGTCGGCGACCTCAATGGACTCCTCGACGGTTTCGACGCCAGCAACATTGCCCAGCGCCAGCAAGATTTTCTCCTTTTCCTCCTGGCTTGGCGCTTGGCCACTTGCTTTGACCTGGCCGTCGGCGAAGTCGATTTGCATGCCAGCCGTGTTCAGACCGAGCTTGTCGGTATGCTCCTTCAAAGCCTCTGGCTCGCTTTTGCCGCGCCCGAATAGTTTGTTGCCTGCGTCTTTGACGAAATTGAATAGGCTCATTCCTGATTCCTTTGCAGTAATTTGAATTTGTTCACTTTTTAAACAGGCCGCCGAGCAGCTTGCCACCGGCGGCAGCCAGGCCGCCTGACCCGTTGCCCTGGCCACCTTGACCGCCAAGCAGGCTGCCCAGTATCTGACTACCTACCTGGCCGCCCTGGCCCTGCATCAGGCTGCTTAGCGAGCCTTGCAGCAGATTCTGGATGGTGCTGGGTGTGGCCCCTCCCTGGGCTTGCGCTTGTTGCCCCAAGGCACCGAGCACGATAGGTGCCAAAAAGCCCAACAGTTTGTGAGTCTGGCCGCTTTGCAGGCCGGTCTGGCCGGCCAGCTGTGACTCTGCAGTACCCAGACGTGAGCCAAGAATGTGACCGAGAATTTTCTCGCCACCGCCAATGTTGCCTTGACGGAGAAAGGCCTGGGCCTGCTGCAGCACACCGCCGCCAGCATGGTCGCGATTGACCGCGTTGGCCAGCGATTCGCAGCCTTGTTTCGATTGACAGTTGTTGGCCATCATGCCCATCAGCATGGGCAGAGCGGCGTTGATGGCACCGCGGGTTTGCTGAGGTGTGGCTTCTATCTGTTGGCTGATTTCGCCAACGGCGTTGTCATCGAGTGTCGATGACAGTAAAGAAAGTAGATCCTTCATTAGAACTCCTGAGAATTTGCCGGGCAAGGCACAAGCTGTGCCGGAGCGAATCCGGCGGAGCAGCGCTAAAACCCGGTCTTTTTCTAGTAAGTGATTATCGGCTCGAGCTTGCCGGCCTGCTCGACCCACTTGGCAACCTGGGAGGGCTTGGGCGGCGAACGTACCAGCTTCTTTTGCTCATTGATCTCGAGCATTCTCTTGGCAAGATTGTCCGGGTTGCGGCGACGCAGTTGCTTGATCGTGTTGCAGTTGGCCGCTTCCAGCAGTTCTGAATATTCCTCGCCGACTCCTGAAATGCGCATAAGATCAGCCATGTTGACCCATTTCAGTAGGCGCACCGTGCTCACCCCGCATTCGGCGGCTATGCGTCGTCGACCGGCACGTGTTGCACCGTGCTGGAGGAGCAGTTTGGTGTTCTTGATTCCCATTTTGGACAGCTTTTCGGCTCGCGCCTTGCCGATTCCTTCGATATCTTCAATGTTGTAGTTCATGGATTCTTATCTCCCAAAAATCATGAATGGAGGCTCCGGGTGTGCGCCCTACTAAAAGCAGACAGACTCGCCACCGCAGGAACCCAAGCGTTTTCCCTGCAGGCTTCGTTATATCACCGGAGAGATTCGATGAACAGGGCTAAGTGCCCGTCTATCGGATTTCGACTACCATTGCGCCTGGATTGCACGGAATGAGAACAAGCAATGACGGATACCATCCTTATCGGGCGGGGCGAAGAGCAGATTCATCTGCTGGGTCAGTTTGGCAACCGGCATGGGCTGGTGGCCGGTGCGACCGGTACCGGCAAGACGGTCACGCTTCTGGTGCTCGCCGAGGGATTTTCTCGCATGGGCGTGCCGGTCTTCATGGCCGACGCAAAGGGCGATGTAGCGGGCCTGGCCGCGGCGGGAACACCCCATCGGCGCATTGATGAGCGCATCGAGTCGATCGGGATAGAGGGTTACCGCCAGGAACCCAGCCCGGTGGTGTTCTGGGACCTCTGGGGCAAGCTTGGCCATCCGGTAAGAGCCACGGTGACGGAAATCGGCCCAACCCTGCTTGCCCGCATGCTCGACCTCAATGACACCCAGGAAGGGGTGCTGCAGGTTGTTTTTCGAGTGGCCGATGAGGCGGGCCTGTTGCTGCTGGACCTGAAAGACCTGCGTGCATTGCTTAATCATGTCTCCGAAAACCGGGCAACCGTCAGCAGCCAGTTCGGCCTGGTCAATACCGCTTCCATTGGCGCCATTCAGCGCCGTCTGCTGGCGCTGGAGGCCGACGGGGCCGATCACTTTTTCGCTGAACCGGCACTGCAGCTTGAAGACTTGATGCGAACCGATCTATCCGGGCGCGGCATCATCAATGTCTTGTCTGCCGAAAACCTGATTTCACGGCCCAGGCTGTATTCCACCTTTCTACTCTGGTTGTTGTCCGAGCTGTTCGAGCAGCTGCCGGAAGTCGGTGATCTGGACAAGCCCAAGCTGGTTTTCGTTTTCGACGAAGCGCATTTGCTGTTTGGGGATTGCCCGCCAGCGCTGCGTCGCCGGGTGGAACAAGTGGTGCGCCTGATTCGCTCCAAAGGTGTCGGCGTCTATTTCTGTTCGCAAAATCCTGATGACGTTCCCAATGAAATTCTGGGGCAGCTAGGCAATCGGGTGCAGCACGCGTTGCGCGCCTTCACCCCGCGCGACCAGAAGGCCGTCCGCGCCGCGGCCGAGACCTTTGTGCCCAATCCGGCGATCAATGTCCGAGAAAAAATCACCACGCTGGGGGTGGGCGAGGCACTGGTTTCCATGTTCGGCGAGAACGGTGTGCCGCAGCCGGTAGATGCCGCGCTCATTTCACCGCCACGCTGTCGCATGGGGGCGCTCGATGATGCCGAGCGGCAGCAGGTTCGGTCGCGAAGCCCGGTGGGGTCGAAGTATGACCAGACGCTGGATCGCGAGTCGGCCTACGAGATGCTCAAGGCCGAGGCGGAGGCGGCAGCCAAGGCGGCAGAACAGGAAGCGCAGCGCCTGGCCGAAAAAAAAGCCGCCAGCAGTGCCAGCCGTAAGAAAAGTCCGCGCAGGAGCAATCGGCAATCGACTGGCGAGGCTTTCATCAAATCAACGGTGCGGACCATCGGCAACAGTCTAGGGCGCGAAATCTCTCGCAACCTGATGGGGGTGTTATTCGGCAAGAAGTGAAAGGACTGCTCCACCTCGTTGATTTGTCGGTCGCGGGTCTCGTTATCGGCCCGACTGGCTTTAGTCAGGTCGGCAAAACTGTTCGTAGAGCACGGCCATGACGGCCTGGACTTCAATGCTGGCCAGCGAATAGTGAATGGTTTGCTGCTCACGCCGGGTTTTCACCAGGCCGCTGTTGCGTAACACGGCGAGGTGTTGAGATAGCGCTGACTGACTGAGCGGCAGGTGCTGGTTCAGTTCGCTGACCGACATCTCGGCATCCAACAGATGACACAGAATCATCAGCCGGTGCGGATTGGCCATGAGCTTCAAGAACTGTGCCGCCTGCTCGGCATGCCGCTCCATTTCGTCCGGCGGCGGGCGGAGGCGCTGTTGAGCGTGTTGGGCTACCTGATCCATGGCCTAATTATGTGCCAATTCGGAATCAATTGCATCCTTACTAGTCGATCCTGAGCCCTGGCGGCTGTGTGACGGCGGGCTACGGGCTACAATAAACGGCTTTAACCGTCTCTGTTTTGCCATGAGTCAGACTGCCGAAAACCTTTCCCGACTGTCCCAGCAGGCTGATGATGCGCCGCTGCGCTTTGTCACCGCCGCCAGCCTGTTCGACGGCCACGACGCCGCCATCAACCTGATGCGTCGGCTGATTCAGGCCGAGGGTTGCGAGGTGGTGCACCTGGGTCACAACCGTTCGGTTGCCGATATCGTCCGCGCCGCCATTTGTGAAGATGCCGACGGGATTGCGATCAGCTCCTATCAGGGCGGGCACAACGAGTTTTTCAAATACATGGTTGACATGCTGGCCGAGCAGGGTGCCGGCCATATCCAGGTATTCGGCGGTGGCGGCGGCACGATTACACCTGGAGAGATCAAGACGCTGCAGGCTCAAGGTGTCAATCGTATCTATCATCCGGATGATGGGATGAAAATGGGGTTGAAGGAGATGATTGGGGATCTGGTGGCGCGCACCCGGGAGGCGCGGGACACGCGCTCGGTTTCCGGTTTCCGGTTTCCGGTTTCCGGGGATCAGAATCAGAAGCAGGACGCGGGCCAGATAGCGGCGGGGCTGTCGGCGATCGAGAACGGAAGTGTTTCCGAACACGAGCTGGCGCAGGTGCGCAAGGCGGCTGCTGAAGTAGACGGCGTGCCGGTGCTGGGCTTGACTGGTACCGGTGGGGCGGGCAAGTCGTCGGTGACCGATGAGCTGATCAACCGGTTTTTGCAATATTTTCCCGAGATGCGGATTGCCGTGCTGGCCGTTGACCCGACCCGGCGGCGTACCGGTGGTGCCCTGCTGGGGGATCGCATTCGGATGAACACGCTGCGCTCGGAGCGGGTGTTTATGCGCTCCATGGCCACGCGCCGCCAGCATCTGGCAGTCTCGGTGGTG
>SKKV01000058.1 GCA_007123575.1 Wenzhouxiangella sp. | reverse complement strand
CGCGGGCGATGTATAGCTCTTCCTCGCCGCTGATATCGGAAACGAACACCACCGACTGGCCGTCCGGTGACCAGTCCATTTCCCGGTCATGGGCCGTCGAGCGATGGGTAATGGCGCGAGTGACACCTTCATCGACGGGCGCGTTGAACAGGTTGCCGCGGGCCGAGAACAGCACCCGCTTGCCGGTGGGGCTCAAACGCGCGCCGGTGACCTGGTCGGCCACGGCAACGGTGCGCTCGCGCCGGTTCACGCCATCGTCGGGCACACGAATATCGACGGCCCGATCACTGTTGTCACGGGTATTGAAGATGCGCAGACGACCATCAAGCTCGTAGATGATCCGGCCGTCGACCGAAGCACTGGCCCAGCGCACATCCCAGTCGCTGTGATGGGTGAGCTGGGTCACCTCCAGGCTGTCGGGATCGACGCGGTAGATATTGAGCTTGCCGTCTCGATCGGAGACGAAATACCCCTGGCCGTCGATCCACATCGGGTCGCGGTCGGTGCGCGTGTGGTCGGTGATCTGGCGCGCATCGCCAGCTTCCAGGTCGAACAGCCACAGGCTTTGCGCCCAGCCTCCCTGGTAACGCTTCCAGGTACGGAAATCACGAAACAGCGGCGAGTAGAACAGCTTGCTGCCATCGTCGGTGAAAGTACCGGCCCCGGACACGGGCACCGGCAAGCGCTCCGGCAGGCCACCGTCGCGCGATACCGTGAACAACGTGGCCGTACTCGAGCCCCAGGCATCGCGCTGCGACCTGAACAGTACTCGTTCGCCGTCCGGCGTCCAGCCATAAACCTGGTTGTCGTAGCCCCAGCGCGCCGGCAGCGGACCGGTGGCCGGGTACCAGGTCAACTGCACCGGCTCGCCGCCCTCGGCAGGTATCAGGTACACCTGCTCGTCACCGCCATACTGGCCGGTAAAGGCGACATAACGACCGTCCGGAGAAAAGTGCGGAAACAGCTCCTTGCCAGGATGACTGGTCAACCGGCTGGCCGTGCCGCCCTGATCCGAGACGGTCCACAGGTCGCCGCCGTAGCTGAAGACGATGAGCTGCTCATGCAAGTGAGGGAATCGCAGCAGGCGAGTGTCGGCCATGACCTGGCTGCAGACAAGCAGGCCGGTGATCAGCAGCCAGACTGGGGTAAGCGAACGCTCAAACATGGGAAAGGTCCTGATAATGCGGGAATAAACGATACATTATAACCTTCACGGGCCACCCGCTAGCTGCCGGATGGCGTACACTCCCCACGTCGATTCCTGCCAGCTTTCGACAGGCAGGCATCCGCTTGAATCACCGCCATGCCCAAGAGGTTGATTGATGATGTTTCGCGCCCTGCCGCCCGCCCGTTTTGTCCTTTCAGCCTTGCTGCTGAGTACCGCCGGCGTACTGACGAGCCCACTCGCAGCCAACGACGACAGTGCAGTTCAAGGTATAGACCAGCCATCGGAGCAAGCCCAACCGCTGGCGCTTCCGCGTGGCGGCTCGCGTGCCCAACCCCGCGCCAGCCACGGACCGTTCGATGCGCTGATCCAGGGCAGCCTCAGATTGGCGACCATCGAAGATGACTTCTCGGAAAATTTTGACGATATCAACACCCTGCCCGGTGCCGGCTGGGTACTCAACAACCAGAGCGAGCCGCTGGGCAGCAGGGGCTGGTTCCAGGGGGATGCCGGCATCTTCTCATCTCACTCCGGCAGCGACACCAGCTACATTGCAGCCGATTTCATGAGCACCATAGAGGTCGGCATCGGCACAATCAGCAACTGGCTGATCACCCCGGAAATTGCCCTTCAGAACGGCACCGAAATCCGGTTCTGGACGCGAACCGTGGAAGAGAGCATTGGTTTTGAAGATCGCTTGCAGGTGCGCCTGAGTACGGCTGGCAGCAGCACCGAGGTGGGCTCGTCGTCCACCAGCGTCGGCGACTTCGACCAGCTATTGCTCGATATCAATCCGGACTACCTGCCAGACGTCTACCCCAACGCCTGGACCGAGTATGTTCGTGTCGTTGAAGGGCTGAGCGAACCGACCACGGGCCGGGTTGCATTTCGATACTTCGTCGAAAATTCCGGCGGCCAGGGCACCAACGGCGACTACATCGGCATCGACAGCTTCAGCGTCACCCAGCCGAAGGAAGACGAAATCTTTTCCGACCGCTTCGAGTGAGATCAAAGATAATGGCACGGCCAGCCTGCCGCTGGCCGCACAGCACAGGCGGGCTTAATCCTCGGCCTCGATTTCTTCCTCATCACCATCTTCAGATGCGGCAACACGGGCCATGCCAATGACCTGCTCGCCATCGCTCAGACGAATCAGCGTAACGCCCTGGGTATTGCGGCCCAGGCGCGAGATCTCTCCAGCCGAGGTTCGAACAAGGGTGCCGCCGTTGGAGGTCAGCATGACGTCGTCTTCATCGCTGACTGACAGGGCAGCGACCAGCGGGCCGTTCCGCTCAGATACCTGGATGCCGATCACCCCCTGCCCGCCGCGCTTGTAAACGGGGAAATCCTCCAGCGCGGTTCGCTTGCCAAAACCATTG
>SKKV01000119.1 GCA_007123575.1 Wenzhouxiangella sp. | reverse complement strand
TTTTCTCGCCGCGGCCATGATCGACCACCTCGGCAGTCACTTTACCGCCTTCGACGGTCGGCGTACCGATGCGCACATCGTCGCCTTCTCCGACCATCAGAACCTGGTCCAGTTCGACCGTGGCGCCCTTGTCGACGTCCAGCTTCTCGACCCGAACAACGTCGCCTTCCGAGGCCCGGTACTGCTTACCGCCGGTGGTGAATACCGCGTACATGTTGGCTTGCTCCAGAAAAGTGCTTTAGCAAAGAGCGGGAATTCTACCGGCAAAGCGGGTTCAGGTCAACAAGATCGACGACCAAAGGCAGCCCGGGGAGCCGGGCTGCCTCTTAGGTTGGTCAGAAACCGGCTGGACGACCCGCGTCAGGCAGGCTGTAGTCGCAAACGCCCTGCGGGAAGATCTCGTTGAGCACCTGGATCTGGCCCTGAGTGAACTCCCGGTCGCCATAGGTGCCGTCGACCAATGCCTCGCTCAACGGCTTGAGCTGGCACTTGAACACGTCCCCGGTAATCGGTCCGCCAGCCTCGATCCGCGAGGTGGTGAACACCGGGAAGCGCTCAGTGCAGATGCCGGCCGGCCCATTGTCAAGAATCCCGCCATACACATCGTCGCCGGCACCAATCACGCTGCCGTCGAAGTCGAAGCAGGCATCAACCGCTTCGCTGGGACGATTGGCGACAATGCCGTCATCCGGGTTTTCCATGATGTTGAGCATCCACTCATCCATAACCTGGAGGGCCATCAGAGTCAGGTTGAACTCTCCGATCCTGAATGGTGGTTCATCGCCAATCCCGGCAAACCAGACCACGTGATGGTCCGCATTGCCCATCCTGTTGAGAATGCGCTGGCGGGCAGCGAAAGACTGGTGCGCATTGTGCATGTCGAGCACGGCTTCCAGGTAGTCGCGAATATCCAGCACCGGAATGCCGATCTCACCATGGAATACCTGGCCGCTCTCGTACAGCGCGGCGATGGCCTGCAGGTCGCCTTCATGGCGCGGGGCCGGCTGGCTGCCGTCGCTGAGCATCATGTTGCGGCGACTCCAGGGGTCGAAGTTATTCGGCGTCGGATCGCCAAGGAAAGGAAAGCCTTCCTGGACAGTGTCGCGGCTTCGCTTCCAACCGCCGACGTGGAAATTGATGTCAATGAACTGTTCCGCGCTGATAGCGCCGTCGACGAATGCGCGCAGCCCGTACTGAACCCCCACGTTGTCGACCGCGCGCCGGGCGAAACCGTCCTCGCCTACGCCGTAGATGTTGCGCAGATCGTCCATGTGGGTCCATTCGATGGCCATGATGTCGCTCAAGGGCTCCCACATCTCGGCGTTGCGGGCCTGGCCAAAATGCGGATTCAGGGCCAGCGGAGACAGGCCACGCCAAGCCGGCACGCACTCGGTCATGCCCGGCGCAGCCGAGAACCCGAGCGCAAGCTGGGCATCACGAAAAGGGTTGCCAAGGAGATCGGTGGCATTGAAACCAACCAGCAAACTGCGGTTGAGGGTTTCACGCCAGAATGGGTTGGCGCTATCCGTTGCATCCATGTAGTGCTCAAGCAGCTCGCAGTCGCCAACATGAATGGTCTGGGTGACCATATCCGGGTAAGTACGCTGCGGAATGGCGGCGTCAAGCAGGCCGGGGTGATTCTGGCCGTAGACAAACTGCTGGATGCCACCTCCGGAGCCACCCAGGCCAACCGTGTAAATCGGCAAGCCAAAGCGCTTGACGAAATGCTCCTTGGTCATCAGCGCTGTCTCTCCGCCGACCTGCAGGTTGTAATGCTCGCCGGTGCGGTTTCCGGTGGAATACGCAATGGCATGGCCCAGACCAAGCACGTCCGGGTTCATGGCTCGACTGGCATCCCAGCGTCCCTGCGTATGACCAATCCCCACCCCGCCCTGGAAGTGGTAGAGCAAGCGACCGTTCCATTGGCTGGAATCGTTGCGCGCCGACTCAGTCCCAATCGTGGCCGGGTCAACCAGCATGGCATAGCTGTAAATAAAGCGGTTGATCGTGCCGCGCTCGACGCGAATCGCGAAGTCGACTTCATCACCGTCGATGGTCGTGGTGGTGATCATGTCTTCAGGCCAGCTGCCGTCGTCTGGCCAGTCGGCCCAGCTACCGCTCTCGGAGCGATAGTGGTAGGTAACGAAGGAATCAATCGAGCAGTTGGTGCTGTAGCCGATGGTATCGCCCTGCTCATTCAGGACGCGAAAGCCCGGCGGCGTCAGGCTGTCGACCTTGGGTTGAATGCCGAACACCGAAGTCACCGTGCAGACAAAGGGCTGCTGCTGCGGCCCGGAGAAGACGGGGCCGGTGATTGGGTGGTTGACCAAAGCGACCTCCCCGCCGTTTTCCAGAAAGAAGCGCCCTTCGGCGGCGCGGAAGTGCCAGACGCGCAAAGAGTTTTCGCCCAGCTCGAGCGCGTCGACAACACCTTCCACGCGCATGCCATGTCGACTCAAGCCGCTGATGACAAGCTCGTTATTGAGTAAAAGCAGGCTGCCCAGATGACCGTCAGGCAGGTCAATGGCGATACGCACATCACCTCCCGTGACTTGGTCAGGGGCACTTGAAAGCACCGAGATACTGGCCAGCGCGGGCGAACTAAAAGCAAGACTGACGAACAGGCAAGCAAACAAAGACGGACCCAAAATCCGCCCTGATGGATACTTCATGGTGGTTCTCCTCTGTATGTTCTACCCCGAAAAGGATCAGCCGCCGGATCTTCCTGTCCGGATCAGCCATCCGCGTTGGACAACAGTACAACTTGTCAGACCGCCGCGTCAATGCCTCTAGTGCAGCTATCATCCACTGCTCTGCCATGTGGAAAAATCGGTGTGAACGGACCGCTAAAAGGCTATCGTGTGCTGGAGCTGTCGCGCATTCTGGCGGGCCCCTGGGCCGGTCAGCTACTGGCCGACTTTGGTGCTGAGGTGATCAAGATCGAGCGTCCCGGCAGCGGAGACGACACCCGCCGCTGGGGGCCGCCGTTCCTGAACAACGTGGATAACGAGCGTCCCGGCGAATCGGCTTATTTCTTGTCCACCAACCGTAACAAGCGCTCGGTGGCGATCGATTTTTCCAAGCCGGAAGGGCAGCGACTAGTGGCCGAGATGGCTGGACAAAGCGATGTTCTGATAGAGAATTTCAAGGTCGGCACCCTGGCCCGGTATGGCCTGGACTACGCCAGCCTGAGCCAACGCAACCCGGCGCTGGTGTATTGCTCGATCACCGGTTTCGGTCAGACCGGACCCTATGCCGAACATGCCGGCTACGACGCCGCCGTGCAGGCCATGGGCGGCCTGATGAGCCTGACCGGACTGCCTGACGACCAGCCCGGTGGCGGGCCCCAGAAAGTGGGCGTTGCCGTGGCCGACCTGATGGCCGGGATGTATGCGGCCAATGCCATTCAGGCGGCGTTGATTCATCGCCAGCAGACGGGCCGCGGTCAGTACATAGACCTGGCCCTGTTCGATACCCAGATCGCCTGGCTGGCCAACCAGGCGTCGAACTACCTGGTCTCCGGCCAGGTTCCAGGCCGCCAGGGCAGTGCGCATCCCAATATCGTGCCTTACCAGGCGTTTGCCACCGCCGACGGTCATTTGATGCTGGCTGTAGGGAACGATGCGCAGTTCGCTCGCTTTGCACGCCTGGCAGGCCATGAAGGGTGGGCAACAGATGCGCGCTTTTCCGAGAACCGGGCCAGGGTGGCGCACCGGGAAACGCTGGTACCCATGATCAGCGAGGCCATGGCCGCGCGTTCAACGCAGGACTGGCTGGCCAAGCTTCGCGCCGCCGGCGTGCCGGCCGCGCCGATCAACAACCTGGCCGACGTGTTTGCCGACCCGCAGGTTGAAGCCCGGGGAATGGTGCAGCACCTGCCTCACCCACAGCACCCCGAGCTGCCGACGGTGGCCAACCCGGTGCGGTTCTCGGAAACTCCGGTGAGTTACCGGCGGGCACCGCCGCTATTGGGAGCGGACACGGCCGACGTGTTGGAACAGGTGTTGGGGTTGGATCGATCGCGGATGGAAGACCTGGAGCGGGATGGAGTGATTGGGATGGAAGGGGGAGCTTGATGAGAAGGGGTGAAACGGGAAACGCAAGGGGATAGTTGTTGCCACTGCCAAACATCGGTGATGAATTTGTAGCCCGGAGCAACGTCCCCGGGGACCATGTTTGAATAGACGCCGAAAGCTCGGTAATGGGGTACCGACCGCAGAGGCAAGTGCCAGGATGTTTTCGTCGAGAAAGTCTCGGCATGGACCCCGGCCGCGTTGGGCCGGGCTACGATGTCTGCTGCTCAATATCTAGCCAGACGAACGGCCGGCTTCCTGATGACTTTGAATTCGTAGCCCGGGGCATCGTCCCCGGGGGCCATGTTTCGGTGGACGCCGAAAGCTCGGTAATGGTGTACCGATTGCGGAGACCAGTGCCCAAATGAATGCGCGGAGATGGATTCAGCATGGACCCCGGCCGCACGCACGGTCGGTTTCCATGATGACGCTTCTTGCCTGCGGCAAGCCGCATCATCATTCCAACCTGTGCTGGGCCGGGCTACAAACCGCGGCAAGCCGCATCATCACTCCAACCTGTGCTGGGCCGGGCTACTGCTTCAAGCGGTAGCCGGTGTGGATGATCCGAGCGGCGATGGCCAGGCATAGGGTGATCAGGCCGAGCAGGGTGCCCAGGCTGATCCAAAGGCTGACATCGCCGCTGCCGTGGAAGCTGTAGCGGAAACCCGAGACGATGTAGACGATGGGGTTGAACAGGCTGATCGCGCGCCAGGGTTCGGGCAGCATGTCGATGGAATAGAACACGCCGCCGAGGAAGGTCAGCGGTGTGACCAGCAGCATGGGCACGAACTGCAACGCCTCGAAACCTTCGGCGATGATGCCGATGATAAAGCCGGTCAAACTAAAGGCGAAAGCAACCAGGACCAGGTAGCTCAGCATCAGCAGCGGATAGGCAATATCGATCGGCGCGAACCAACGCGCGGTAAACAGGATAATCAGGCCCAGGATCACCGACTTGGTGGCCGCGGCGCCGACATAAGCCAGGATCAGCTCGAAAAACGACACCGGCGCCGACAAGGTCTCGTAGATGGTGCCGGAAAAACGCGGCATGTAGATGCCAAAGGCCGCGTTGCTCAGGCTCTGGGTGAACACAGTCAGCAGAATCAGACCAGGGACGATGAAAGCGCCATAAGCCACACCGTCGATCTCGCCGATGCGCGAACCAATGGCGGCGCCGAAAACGACGAAATACAAAATTGTGGTTAGCACCGGGGCGACCACACTCTGCCACAGCGTGCGCCGAAAACGCATCATCTCGAAGTGATACAGGGTCCAGACGCCTCGGGTGTTGAAACGAGGGAATGCGGGCCTGCTCATGACTGCTCCCTGACCAGTTCGACAAAGATTTCTTCCAGCGAACTCTGGCTGGTGTGGATATCGGCAAAACCAAGGTCGAGCTGGTTGAGCTGGCGCAGCAGGCGCGGCACGCTGTCGGGCGCCTCGGCCGGGCTGAAAGACAGGCTCAGCACCATACCACCGTCTTCCAGCTCCAGCGACCAGTCAGACAACTCATCAGGAACGCGTTCGAGCGGTTCGGCCAGGTGCACGCGCAGGGTGCGACGACCAAGACGTTTCATCAGGGCAGCCGTTTCCTCGACCAGCAGCAGCTCGCCTTTGTGGATCACCCCGACGCGGTCGGCCATCTCCTCGGCCTCTTCGATGTAGTGCGTGGTCAGCACAATCGTCATGCCCTGATCGCGCAGGCGTCGGATCAGGCCCCACATATCCCGCCTGAGTTCTACATCCACTCCGGCCGTGGGCTCGTCCAGGAACAGCAAAGCAGGCTCGTGAGCCAGGGCCTTGGCAATCAGCAGACGCCGCTTCATCCCGCCGGACAAGGCCATGATGCGGCTGTCACGCTTTTCCCACAGGCTCAAGTCTTCCAGCACCCGGCGCAGGTGGTCGGGGTCGGGTTTGAGTCCGAACAATCCGCGACTGAAGCGAACCGTATCCAATACGGTTTCGAACATGTCGGTGTGCAGCTCCTGCGGCACCAGGCCGATGCGGACGCGGGTTTCGCGGTAGCCAGCGAGGATGTCGTGCCCGTCCACCAGCACCCTGCCCTCGCCGGGATTGACCAGGCCGCAGACGATGCTGATCAACGTGGTCTTGCCGGCGCCGTTGGGGCCCAGCAAAGCCAGGATTTCACCGCGCCGCACCTCCAGATCGACAGGCTTTAGCGCGACGTGACCTGACGCATAGGTCTTGGTCAGGCCCTGGATCGACAGCATCGGGTTGTCAGTGCTCATCAGGAAGCGCTTTAGTCCGTTTCCAGGCCCAGGGTGGCGCCTTTCTCCAGCGCCGGAATGCCTTCCGACAGCCAGCGCGGTGCCGGTGCATCCTTCAGGTAGTGATCGAAAAACTGCTGCAGTCGAATCTGCCAGTCGCGCCGATTGGCAAAGCTGGTCGGCCAGTGCGGCTCGTCATTGTAATTGACCAGCCAGGCCGGCCGGCCCAGCCGTCGCAGGGCGGTAAACAGCTCGATGCCCTGCTCCCATGGCACCGCACCGTCGCCATCGTTGTGCATCATCAACAGCGGGGTTTCGATGCGGTCGGCCTTGAACAGCGGCGAGTTGCGGATGTAAAGCTCCGGCGCTTCCCACAGCGTTCGACCGAGCCGGCTCTGGGTGCGCTCGTACTGGAACATGCGGCTCATGCCGGTCCGCCAGCGAATGCCGCCGTAGGCACTGGTCATGTTGGCCACCGGCGCCCCACCGGCGGCAGCGCGGAAGCGGTTGGTCTGGGTCAGCATGTAGGCAATCTGGTAGCCGGCCCAGCTGTGACCCTGGATGCCGATCCGCTCGGCATCGATCCAGGGTTCGTCGGCCAGACGATGGACCTTGGGCATGATCGAAGCCATGGCGCTGTCGCCGGGATAGCCCTCGCGGTACCAGACATCGGGCACGAAAACGACGTAATCGTTGCTGGTGTAGAAGGTCGGAATGATCACCGAGCGATGCGCCTGGGGTGGCCGGTGGCGATGCAGGCCGTCCGAATCGCGCTCGTAGAAGTAGACGATCATCGGGTAAGTCCGTTCGGGATCGAAATCATCCGGCTTGAACAGCAGGCCCTGGTGGTCGCGGCCGTCTCTTGCTCGCCACTCGACCAAGTCGACCGAACCCCAGCGGTAGTCCGCCTGCTGCGGGTTGGCGTCGGAGACCTGGCTGGGATCAGCCAGGCGGCCATCGCTGACCCAGAGGTTCGGAAACTCGTCGAAGTTTTCGCGGGTAAACAGCAGCCGATCATTGTCTTGCGCCCGCCGCGGCGGCCCGTAGCGGTGGTCGCTGATCTTGAGCTCTTCGACCGCGCTGCCGTCGGCTTGTAGTTCGACGAAGCCATGGGCCTTGCTGGTTTCGTCGAAGGCCGAGGCCAGCAGCGGCTGGTCGGGGTCGAAGCCGGCCTGGTCGGGATCGAGGTCAAGCAAACGGATATTCCAGGCGCGCTCCCGGCCCATGCCCTGGCTGAGATTGACGGCCACTTCCGGACGGTCGGGATCGACCCGCCACAGGTCATGTCGGTCGTGCACGAGGAAGGCAAGGTCGTCCTTCAGCCAGCCGGCAGCGCCGTAGGGTGGGTCACCAAATGGCCGGTCGTTGCGATGATCGGCAAGGTCTTGGGCAATGCCGACGCCCAGATCAACCGCCGCACCATCGGCCAGGCGCACTGCAAACCAGGTGGCTGCCTCGCGATCCCACCAGAAAGCATAGTGTCCACTGGGAGAAATCTGCGGCAGGTCCTGGATGCCTTCGACGATCAACTCCGCCTGGCCGCTATCGACATCCACCCGCCAGGCATCGAAATAGCGCGGGAAGTCCCAGGAGATTTTCTTTCGATAAGGCAGGTTGGAATAGCCCAGGGCGAAGCGGGAATCGGCACCGTCGGGCAGGCTGATTTCGGGGATCTCGGGCTGGCCGAGCTGGATGAGGTCTGTCCGCCCGTTGTCAAAGCGGGCGACGGTGAGATAAGTACGACGCTGCTCTTCTTCCAGTCGCACCAACTGCATGGACTGCAGTTCCGGATCCTGCCAGTGCCAGATATCGACCTTGACCACTTCGTCGCTGAGTACATCATCGGCATCCGGCATCTCCACCGGCGGCGGGGCGATGCCGAAAAACAGCCGCTGGCCGCTGTCGGAAAACATTGGCTGACGATGGCGGCTGACATGCCAGCCCTCGGCCAGGAAATCCGGATGCTGCTCCAGCAGCGACCGCGCCTGGTCGTCGTCTTGGTGCCATACGAACAGATCGAAAAGGTGCGACGCGCGATCCTCATCGTGATGGCGACCCAGCACTGCCAACCTTTCGCCATTTTCAGAGAACACTGGTGCCAGGTAGCGTCCTTTGCCCTCGACAAGCGCAAACTCACTGCCGTCTTCGGGGTCGATCAGAAAAACGCCGTCTTCGCTGCCGTCCGGGCTGACCCTAGTCAGGGCCAGACGACGACCATCCTCGGCCCAGGCATAGTGATTGACGTGCTCGATGGTCCAGCGCCTATTGTCAGCCAGCGATTGAATGATCAGGGTCTCGCCTGCCTCCTGGTCATCATCGCGACCGTTACTGGAGCCTTCATCAGATTCCGACTCGGCCGGCCCCTGGTCCTCGGTTGAACCTTCTTCCGTTTCTTCGTCCTCGGGCACACTCCCCACCAGCCAGGCCAGCCACCGCCCGGACTCGGCCGACAGGGCAAAGGACACGACCCGCTCAATGCTGGTTTGACTGCCATCGGATAAATCGATCAGACCCAGCGCCGGCTGTGGGTGTTGATCCTCGGGTAAGTCATCCAGCCGGGCCTGCCGGACATCCTCGACGGCCGGTTTGATCCGGAAAACCAGGAAACGGCTATCCCGACTGAACTCAGGACCGTTGCCCCGCTCCACTCGGTACTCAAGACCTTCGCCGGGGGCCTGGACGACAAGCTCGCCATCGGCCCGTTCCGGGGCCTGCTCCCAGGCAACCCAGCGCCCGTCGGCACTGATCGCAGGGTCGTGAATCCGGTTCCAGATCGAATACACATCGTGGGTCAGCGGCTGGCGATCGGAGGCCGCGGACAGCACGGGCACCAGCAGCAGGGCCAGAAGGGCCAGGCAGAGTGGCGTTTTGAGTGAACCAGGAAGGCTTTTCACGATGGAGGACAAAACGAAGTGCATGGGTCAGGTTCGATGGTTTTTGCTTGAGTTGGGAGGGTAACCGAAGACGTGGCCCGGAGAGGGGAAGAGGGAGAGAGGGGAGAAGGTGGAATCGGGAAGCCGCAGGCTCGGAGCCAGTTGCAGACTAATGGCGATGGATCCCACATGGACCCCGGCCGCACGCGCTTAACGGTTTCCGGGCAGGCGCTTCTTGCCTTCGGCAAACCGCACCTACCCTCCAACCTGCACGCGCTTAACGGTTTCCGGGCAGGCGCTTCTTGCCTTCGGCAAACCGCACCTACCCTCCAACCTGCGCTGGGCCGGGCTACGAACCCCATGCCAGATCGGGAACCCGGAACCCGGAAACCGGAAACCGGAAACCGGAAACCGGAAACCGTAAACCGTGAACCGTAAACCGTCCCCCTCCACACGATCGTTTTGCGCCGCCTTCACCAGCCGCGCTATATTAGTAGGCTTGTCTCCAGCTTCCATACCCCGGCATGAAATCCATCTCCGTTCGTGGTGCGCGAACTCACAATCTGGCCAACGTCAACCTGGATTTGCCGCGCGACCGGCTGATCGTGTTCACCGGCCTGTCCGGCTCCGGCAAATCCTCGCTTGCCTTCGACACGATCTACGCCGAGGGCCAGCGGCGCTACGTCGAGTCGCTGTCGGCCTATGCCCGGCAATTCCTG
>SKKV01000114.1 GCA_007123575.1 Wenzhouxiangella sp. | reverse complement strand
GGGGTGGCCGTAAGGGGGTATCGAGATGGAATACGGCCGGCAAAACGGCCGATGGTGGTAAGTTCTCTGGCCGAGATGTGCAAACTGCGGGGCCGCTGGACAATGCGACCATCAAGGTCAGGCCCGCACACTGACAGCGACAGTCCGGACCGCAACACGGTGAATCGGCTGCATCCAGCGCTAGCTCGACCTTGCTCTCTGACTGGGCGCTGGAAGCGCTGTGAAACGGGCATCCGGGTTCACTGCCCTCGTCCTTGGTTGCCACCGACTGATCGACAGCAGATTGGCTTGTTGCGGCATGCGCATGCAACGGAAGACCGGTCAACAAAAGGGCCAGTGACAGCAGCAACGATAAGGTCAGGCGACCGCGTTTCATGATTCTGATATTAGCACAACCTTTTCTACAACCATTGTCACGGCGCCTGCTCGGGCACACGAAGCTCCATGATGCGATGAAGGCTGTAGGGACGTGCAATCAGGCCGGCGCGCGAACGGATCTCGAGGTACAGGGCTTGCTCGTCGGCTTCGATCAAGCGCCCCCCGACCAGTGATTCATCGTTGAGCAGCAGGCGCACCCGGCTGCCGATGAACTCCTCGGCCCGTTCAAGTTCAGCGATTTTCCAACCCGGGGGAACGGGCGGAGGCGGCAGCGCCTGAGTGGTCGGATCGATGACGATAGGAGCCTCAGGGCTGACGATGGTCGGTTCTGATTCGGCGGTTGGGGCCTCAGGTGCCGGTAGCGTAGGTGGAAGAACAGGGGCGGTTCGGGCAAAGCGCAGTGGAACGTCTGCTGAGTCATCGACGCGAAATTGAAATGGCAACGTGGACAGTACATTGACCAGACTGTGGTCTTCGAATCTGGCGACAGCAAGCGGCTGTTCGGGACGCGCTTCCAGGGTGATAGAGCCTGGCTGGCGCAGAAAACTCCGGTAGGCGGCTTCGACGATTTCATCCGGCACCAGGCCAATCTCTGTCCACGCCCGGTGCCAGGCGGGTCGGTGCACTCGCCACCAGCCGTTAAAGTCCAGATCAGCCTGGCGCATGCAGTAATCATGCAGCTTTGCGTGGTAGCCGAGGTCGTTGAGCTCGATCTCGACAAGCTTTAACTCTGCGGCAGCCAGGGTGCTGGGCACCGTCCTGATCGACTGGAATGGGTCCTCCAGGCGCAGGCGCATCCGCACTCGCCAATCGGTCAGCCGGCCGGCGGCAATGCGGGCGCGCAGGTCGAGCTCTTCACCGGCCACCACCAGCTGATAATCCAGCTGGGCTTCAAGGGCCAGATCCCAGTAGTCGAGTCGATTCAAATCAATGAAACGACGCTCTTGAATGTCGCAGCCGGCGCTGGACATGGGCAGGCCCGGCCCAGGGTAATTGTCCAGCCAGTCGGTGAAAGGCCGCCCGACGGGCAGTTGGCCACCGCGCAGACGCATGCCAAGCGCTTCGGGCAGGCGCCCTCGCTGGACTTCCAGGATGGCAGCCACCAGCATTGCCAGGTTCTCACTGCGGAAGGTGATTTCGTCGATCCGCAGCAGGTCTCGGTGGTCGCGAGGTTCGAACCGCAAGTCGGTGATGATCACCTTGCCTTGCGGGTGAATCAGGATACGATTCCAGGTCAGACGACCGACTAGGGCAAGTCGGGTGGCGATGCGCTCAAGTTGCGTTTCGACCTCGCGAACCAGGTAAAAATGGCCGGCCAGCGCGATGATCAGCAGGCCGGCAAGGATGACCGCAATCCCGCGCAGCAGCCTCATCTCAGGTCACCTCGGGCAGCCTGAGGCTGAGCCAGGCACCGCTCAGGCCCATGCTCGCCAGAACAATGATGACTCCGGACGTGGGAAGCACCGTGGTCAAGGCGCCAACGCTACCGGCCAGCAAAAGCACCACGCCAATCACGCTGTTGCTGACCGAGACGTAGTCTGTGCGCTTGTTGCCACCGGCCAGATCAACAATGTAGGTTTTTCGCCCCAACCGGACGCCGGCATGGGCAATGGCCAGGGCAAAGAAAAACACCGGATACAGCCATGCGCTGCCAGCCAGGCCGGGAACCAGGTGAACAACAGTGACCAGCGCCAAGCCGACCAGGCCGGCACCCGCACCAGCCAACACCATCACTCGGCGGCTGGATTGATCCGAAAATCTCCCCCATATCGGTGCCGATACCAGGCTGGCCAGGCCGTCAGCAATCACAAACAGGCCCAGTACCAGCAGTGCTCCTTCGGTGTTCTCGTGAGCCAACATGATGAAAAACGGCGCACTGAGTGCCGAACATAGCAGCAGCGAGCGGGCGATGACGAAGCGCCGGAACGCAACATCGCTCTTCAGCAGTCCGAGCCGCTGGAAGGCTTCTGTGATCGCGTTGCCACCGCCGGCAGTTTCGCCGGGAAACTCTCTGATCAGGGCGTAGCTGCCGGCCGCCAGTAACCACAGACCACCAGCGCAGGCCAGCAAAACCAGGTAGGTGCCCATGTCGTCTGCTTCGCGCAAATCCAGCAATAACAGGGCGCCAACGCCAATTGTCACCAGCCCGGCCAGAAACTCCGACCAGCCGCTGACGCGCCC
>SKKV01000285.1 GCA_007123575.1 Wenzhouxiangella sp. | reverse complement strand
TGACAGGCCAACCCTTCGGGCGCTCCTGTGGCACTCCGCTGCCGCGTTCCGCCGCTTGGCAAGGGCTACGGCCATTCCCTGCGCGGCGCGCCTTGCAGCGAAGCGCCACAGGAACGCTGAACCCTAAGTTATCAGGTTGAAGGACCACTACCCCCTGCTCGGCGCAATACAACGCGACCGTCTTGCTGTGGTTGCGCACAGCGGCCTTGGACGAGGCATAGGCAGCCGCACCGGGAATCCCGACCAGGCCCGAGCGCGAAGAAATATTGATGATCGAGCCACAGCCCTTCGCGCGCATCGCCCGAATCGCGTACTTGCAGCCCAGGAAAACACCGTCCAGATTGGTGCGATGAACCGCTCTCCAGTCCTCCAGATCGGCATGCTCTGGATCGTGTGCACACAACCCATCCTCGAAGCCGGTGATACCTGCGTTGTTGACCAGCACATCAAGCTGACCGTGCTGGCCCATCACCCGATCAACAGCCCTCTCCCAGTCGGCTTCCTCACGGACATCCAGATGCAGATAGTCGCCCTCCGCACCCAATTCAGCCGCCACCTGCCGACCAAGTCCGTCATTGATGTCGCTGAGATAGACAAAAGCACCCTGCTCTGCAAATGCCCGAGCGATTGCTTCGCCTATGCCCCGGGCCGCGCCGGTAACCAGTGCCACCTTTCCCTTCAGTCGCTTCATCCAAACCCTCCTTCAAGGCAATAGAAACTGATATCAATGCCTTCTACCGAAGGCGAAGCTCGTCGGCATCAGTGTAAGCTGTGGGCATCGACTCGGCCTGATTTCGTTCTTCCCAGTTCATGACAACCACATTCGAAGTTTCGGTTCTTGCCGTTGACGACCAGCCCGAGATTGGGCAGGCATTGAAGGCATTGCTGCGACGGCAAGGGTGGCGGGTCAGCTATGCCTCGGCGCCGGATCAGGCGCTGGCCATGCTGGCTGAGCAGGACTTTGCGCTAATGCTGGCCGACATGAACTACAGCCGGGATACCACCTCGGGCCAGGAAGGACTTGATCTGATTGCCGCGGTGCACGATCGAACGCCGGATTTGCCCGTGGTGGCGATGACGGCCTGGGGTTCGGTGGATCTGGCGGTGAGCGCGCTGCAGGCCGGGGCGGTGGATTTTGTCGAAAAGCCCTGGGACAACACGCGCCTGGTCAATATCGTCCGTACCCAGATCGAGCGGGCCCGCGCGCATTCCAATGAACAGCGCTTCCGGGAATTGAGCCGACTGCAGCAGGGCAGCCAGGGCCGGGTGATTGCCGAATCGGATGCCATGCGCAATATTCTGGCGATGGTGGAGCGGGTCGCGCCGACCTCGGCCACGGTGCTGATCACCGGCGAGAACGGGGTTGGCAAGGAGGTGATCGCCGACCTGTTGCATCGCCATTCGAAGCGGGCCGATCAGCCGTTTGTCGCGGTCAATATGGGCAGCATCCCGGCCGAGCTGTTTGAAAGTGAGATGTTCGGCCACGAGCGCGGCGCGTTCACCGATGCCCACCAAGCCCGGGCCGGGCGCTTCGAGCTGGCCGATGGCGGCACCCTGTTCTTAGATGAGATCGGCAACCTGCCCCAGGCCCAGCAGGCCAAGCTGCTGCGGGTGCTGGAAACCGGCTGCATTGAGCGGATTGGCGGAAGCCGCGAGCGAAAAGTCGATGTGCGGGTAATTGCGGCGACCAATGCCGATCTGCCGGCCCTAGTCGCCAAGGACCAGTTCCGGCGCGACCTGTATTTCCGCCTCAACACCATAGAAATTGCAATCCCGCCGCTGCGCAAGCGGCCCGAGGATATCGAGCCGCTGGCCCGGCATTTTCTCGACCGCCACGGGGCCCGGCATGGACGGCAGCTAAGCCTGGATGACCAGGCCCTGGAAGCGCTGAAGCGCCATCGCTGGCCCGGCAACGTGCGCGAACTCAGTCATGTCATCGAGCGCGGCGTTTTGCTGAGCCAGGATGGACGACTGGATCCCGCCCTGCTCGGTCTGGCTGCCAGTGAATCGACCGGCGGGCTGGGCACCGACACAGTGATGCCTTTGGTTGAAGCTGAACAGCTATTGATCCGCAATGCCCTGGCCCGCTTCAACGGCGATGCCGAGCAGGCTGCAACTGCCCTGGGCTTGAGCCGCAGCGCGATCTATCGGCGCATGCAGAAATACGGCATTCGCGGCAACGGCGAGACCGGGACATGAACCTGCGCGGCCGGCGCGGCCTGGAGATCAATATCCGCCTCGCGCTGCTGGCCATGTTGGCACTGGGCTTGGGCGGCTGGGCGCTGGCCCAGTTCTCCAGCCTGCTGCCGGTCTGGGTGCCGCCGCTGTTGATGCTGTTGATTGGCCTGGTCCTGGCCTGGGTGCTGCCGGCCCGAATGGCGCGGCCGCTGTCCAGCCTGGTCAACGTGCTCGAAGCGGTGCGGCGGCAGGATTTTGCCCTGCGCGCGCGTACCGACCGCGAGGGCGTGGTCGGCGAACTGGCCGCCGAGATCAACCGCTTTGCCGACGGTCTGAAAAGTCACGGCCTGGCCGCCCGCCAATCCGATGCGCTGCTGGCCAAGCTGATGGCCGAGATCGAGCTGCCGGTGTTCACCTTTGATCACGAAAGCCGCCTGACAGTGGCCAACCCGGCCGCCGAGCGCCTGTGCGGCGGTCGCCTGGAGCCGGGCACCACGGCCGAAGCGCTATGCCTGGACCAGGCCCTGGCCCATGTAGTCGACAGCCCCTTGAGCCTGAGCCTGCCGGGCGGCAGCGGTCGCTACCTGGTTGGGCGCCGACCTTTCCGGCTGGCAGGGCGCCCGCATCAGTTGCTGGTACTTACCGAGGCCGGCAGCGCGCTGGGCGCGGAACGGCGCGAGGCCTGGCAGGGCCTGGTCCGGGTGCTGGGCCATGAGATCAACAATTCGCTGGCGCCGATCAAGTCGCTGGCCCACACCCTGGCCGATGCCGCTGCCGATGACAGTCTGGATTGCGACGAGCTGAAGGAGTCGCTGGCCCTGATTGCCGACCGAGCCGATGCCCTGGGCCGCTTTGTTGGCGGCTACGCTACTCTCGCCCGGCTGCCGGTGCCGCGGGAAAGAAAGATTGATTTAGAGCGTCTGGCACGACGGGTCGCAGAACTGGAGGGAGGCCTGGCGATCGACTGTCAAGGCGAGCCGATGATCCTGGAGGCCGACCCGGACCAGCTCGAGCAGGCGCTGATCAACCTGGTCAAGAACGCGCTGGATGCGGTGGCCGACGACGCCGGAGAAGTTTGTCTGCGGTGGCAGCGCCAGGGTCGCGGCGTCGAGATCGAGGTGCTGGACAACGGCCCCGGTCCACCGCCGTCTGAAAACCTGTTCGTGCCTTTTTTCACCACCAAGCCGGGCGGCAGCGGCGTCGGCCTGCTGCTGGCTAAGCGGATTGCCGAACTGCATGAAGGCTGGCTCAAGCTGGAGGCACGCGATCCGGGCCCGGGCGCGCGCGCCGTAATCTGGCTGCCGCAGCGCGGCGGCGCCCGGCGCTGATCCCAATTTTGGGATTAATCGCGTCCCGAATCCGGGATTCGATACCCGCTCAAGCACAACATCGACTCGCCAAGCCTCTGATTTTATTGGTCCGAGCTGGAATGGCTTGAAATTTGCTTAAAGCAGGGCAGGTTTTCCTCAGCCCTGATCATGACTCGTTCTCGCCGAAATCACTCCCGCAGAAGCTTCGCCGCTCTGGCCTTGCTGGCGGTCGCCGGATTGGCCCTGATCCTGATCATCGGAATGGCCATGCATGCCCAGACCGAAACCGATCCCGTCTCCGCCGCGACAACAAACTCAGCCCCGAACCGCACCGACGAGCTGCGCCGCCAGTCCAGGGCACCGACCGAGCCGATCCTGATGCCGCTGTTCCTGCCGCCGCGGTGAGTGCCATGGATATTATCCGTCCCGAGCTGAAACGAAATCGCACGCTGCGTCGGATCGCGGTAATCGGTGCCGGCACCCTGTTGTTGCTGACCCTGGTCTTGCTGGCCCTGCGCGCCGAGCCGTCTGCCCCCCGCGTGGACCGGTCATCGGTCTGGCTGGATACCGTGGAATTTGGCGAGCTGGTGCGGCAAGTGCGCGGGCCGGGCAGCCTGGTGCCGCGCGAAACCCGCTGGGTGCCCGCTTCCAGCGCCGGGCGGGTCGAGCGCATCCTGATTCGGCCCGGTGCGCGGGTAACGCCAGAGTCCGTGCTGATCGAGCTGTCCAACCCCGAGCTGATCCAGGAAGTCGACGAGCGCCGCTACGAAGTCGAGGCGATGGAAGCCGGTCTGATCAGCCTGCGTGCCGACCTCGAACGCCAGCTGCTGGACGCGCGCATGGCCCTGGCCTCGGCACGCGCCGATCATGACAGTTATCGCTTGGAGGCCGAAGCCGAGGCGGAGCTGGCCGAACGCGGCATCGTCTCGCAGATCCAGTACCAAAGAAGCGCTTTGCGCGTCGCCCAGATGGCCGAGCGCGTGGAGATGGAAAACGAGCGCATTGTTCGAATCGAAGCCTCGATCCGCTCCCAGCTGGATGCTGAAAGCGCCCGCCTGGCCCAGGCCCGGCAGCGCCTGACCCGCCTGGAACAACGCCTGACAGATCTGCACGTGCGTGCCGGTGTAGCCGGCGTGCTGCAGCGCATAGACGTCGAAGAAGGCCAGCAGCTGCTGGCCGGGGCCAATATCGGTCGGATCGTCGACCCCGACGATCTGATTGCCCAGGTTCGGATCAGCGAAAACCAGGCCCGCGAAATCGCGCTGGATCAGCCGGCCACGATTGACACACGCGGCAGCCTGGTTTCCGGCCGCGTTGTCCGCATTGACCCCACCGTTACCGACGGCACCGTGCAGGTCGATATCGAGCTCAACGACAGTCTGCCGCGCGGTGCCCGGCCCGATCTATCGGTCGATGGCCTGATCGAGCTGGAACGACTCAGTGATGTACTCCATATCGGCCGCCCTGCCTACGGCCAGCCGGAATCCGCGATCAGCTTGTTCCGCCTCAACGACAACGGCCATGCCGAGCGCGTGCCGGTCAGGCTGGGACGGGCCTCGGTCAACCGGGTCGAGGTGGTCTCAGGGCTGATGGCAGGCGACCGCGTCATTCTTTCCGACCTGTCCAGCCACGCCGGCCACGACCGCCTGCGCCTTAACTGAAGAAGGGAATCGCCATGATTGAATTCATCAGCAAACGCTGCCGCCGCCTGGCCCGTCGTCCGCGTCTGGTTGTACCGGCCGTCGGCAGTCTGGCCCTGGGCTCGGCCGGAATGATCATCCTGCTGGCCCTGATCCAGGGCGTGCTGCTCAACCCCCTGCCCTACCCGGATGACAACGAGCTCTACTTTGCCAGCTGGCGTTTTCATTCGGCCCATGTCGGCCCCGCCGGCCATACCGCCCGCATGGCCCGCCATATCGTCGAAGACAGCAGCAGCTTTGCCGCCGTCGGCCGCTACACCGATGCCGGCAGCGGCTATGTGCTGACCGGGCCCGACAGCAGTGCCCGAAGCGTCACCGGCATGCTCGCCGACGATGGGCTTCTAGCTGCGCTGGGCTTGCCGCCTCACCGGGGACGCCTGTTCAGCGCGAGCGATATTGACCAGGGCGCGACCGTGGCCCTGATCTCGGCCCGCCTGGCGCGGGATCTGGGCCTGGGGCTGGATGCGGTCGGCCACAGCCTGCGTATCGACGGCACGGCCCATGAGGTGATCGGTGTGTTGTCCCGAGACTTCTGGTTCGAGCCGGATGTCGATCTGATCCTGCCATTCAGTGAAAGCGGCATGGGCGCCCAGGGTCACAACACCTTGGTGATTGGCCGGCTCGCCGACGGCGTCAGCCCGCAGGCGGCCGAAGCCGAGCTGATCAGCTTGCACCAAACCGTGGGCATGGTCGCCGGCCAGCCCCTGCCACCGGACTCACCGGGTGCAGGTATGGTCCTTAGCCCACTGGGCGACAGCCTGCTTGGCCCTGCCCAGCGGCCCTTAACACTGCTGCTAGGCGCGGTCGGCCTGTTGATGTTGCTGGCCTGCTTCAACGTCGCCAACCTGGTGTTGGCCGATGCCACCGGTTCGCGCGGCGAGACTGCGGTCGAACTGGCTCTGGGCGCCCAGCCCGGACGGCTGCTCGGACAACGCTTCAGCGACTGTCTGCTGCTTAGCCTGGCAGGCCTGTTGTCCGGGCTGCTGCTGGCCTGGGTACTGCTACCGCTGGTTATCGCCGTGGCACCTGTGGAACTGCCGCGCCTGGGCCAGGTCGGCATTGATCTTCCGGTACTGGCCTGGCTGCTGCCGCTGGGTCTGGCCACCACCCTGGTCAGCACCTTGCTGGCCCTGATCGGCCAGCACTCGGTCAATCTGGCCGAGACCCTGCGCGGCACCGCCTCCGGACGCGGCGGCGAGCGATCGCCGCTGCGACGCCTGCTGGTCATCGGCCAGGTCACTTTGTCGGTGGTGCTGCTGGTGCTTGCCGCCATGGTGGCGGCCAGCATGCAGCGCCTGGCCGATACCGAGCTGGGCTTTGCCACCGACCAGACCCTGACCGCGCAGCTGTCGCTGGGCGACATACGCTACCGCGAAGATCGGGCGGCACAAAGCACCAACCAGCTGATCGAGAAGCTGCTCGAGGAGCTCGGCGCCCAGCCCGGCATAGAGTCAGTCGCCCTGGCCAGCAACCTGCCGCTGACCCGCGGGCTGAACAACTTCGTCACCCGCCCCGGCACCGACCAGGGCGCCTCGGTCGAGGTCAGGCTGGTCAGCCCGGGCTATTTCGACTTGCTCGATGTGCCGATTCGGCAGGGCCGCTCGTTGTCAGCTAATGACCGCGCAGGCAGTTCGCCATCAATGGTGATCAACCAGGCCATGGCCCGGCTGCTGTTGGAGCCTGATGTCGCGCTGGATGCCACCCTGTCCATGGACGGCATTAACTGGCAAGTCGTAGGCGTAGTCAGCGACCAGCGTGAGGTCAACCTGCGCGCAGGTGCCCAGCCCACCGTATTCATTACCCATCAGCAGGCCCATCCGGCCCTGCTGAGCGCCGTCAATCAATGGTTTCCGCTGGCGCTGATGATGCGCGGCCCGCAGGCCGAGGCCGCAGGCAGACAGCTGCGTCAGACGGTGCAAAGCCTGGCCCCGGAGGTGCCGGCAGACAACATTCGCCCCATGCGCGATCTGGTGGCCGGCCAGCTGGTGCTTGAGCGCTTTCTGGTCATTCTGTTAACCAGCTTCGGCATCTGCGCGCTGTTGCTGAGCGCCACCGGGCTGTTCGGCCTGCTGGAGTTCGAACGGGCGCGGCGCCGGCATGAAATGGCCGTGCGCATGGCCCTGGGCGCGCCAGCGGCCAGCATTGTTGCCGGGCTGACCGGCTCCGGCCTGGCCTGGACCCTGGCTGGACTGGCCCTGGGCGGGCTGCTTGCGCTGCCGGCGGTCAGGGCACTGGAAGAACTACTGCACGAACCCGGCCTGGCCGATCTTGGGCTGGTCATCAGCGTGCTGCTGGTCAGCGCCGTGCTGATGGCACTGGCCACCCTGATCTCCGGCCTGCGCGCCGCCGGCATTCGCCCGGCCGAGGCGCTACGCCAGGAATGAACCCGGCTTATTCATGAACCCGTCAACTCTCTAAAAAAAGGCATCGCATCATGAGTACATCCGAGCAAGACATCATTCAGCTCGAAGACTTGAGCAAGGTCTTCTACACCGATGAAGTTGAAACCCATGCCCTGTCCGGCATTCATCTGACTATCCGGTCGGGTGAATACGTCTCCATTTCCGGTCCATCGGGCTGCGGCAAATCGACCCTGCTGTCGATCCTCGGCTTACTGGATACGCCCAGCGCCGGCAGCTATCGGCTCAGCGGCCACGGCATCGAGCAGCTCACTCAGAAAGAGCGCGCCGCCATCCGCAATCGCCAGGTCGGCTTCATCTTCCAGGCCTTCAACCTGATCGGCGACCTGACCGTGGTTGAAAACGTTGAACTGCCGCTGACCTATCGCCGCGGCATGGGCAAGCAGGAACGCCGCGACCAGGCCCTGGCGGCGCTGGAGCGGGTCGACATGGCCCATCGCCTGAACCACTACCCGGCCCAGCTTTCCGGCGGCCAGCAGCAGCGCGTGGCCGTGGCCCGGGCCCTGGTCGGTGAACCGGCCATCCTGCTGGCCGACGAACCCACCGGCAACCTCGACTCGCGCAACGGCGAGCAGGTCATGCTGCTACTCAACGAACTGCACGCCGGCGGCGCGACGATTTGCATGGTTACCCACGACCCGCGCTACGCCAGCTTCGCCGAGCGCCAGATCTACATGTACGACGGCCAGATCGTCGACGAAGAGACCATGAGCCGCCTGCGCGCCGAGGAAGAAGCGCGCATCCAGGCCCTGCTCGGCAGCCGCCAGGAAGCCCTCGCGTCATGACCTTGCAGCGGGCGCTGAGAGGCCTGATCCGGGCACCCGGCTTTACCCTGGGCGCGGCGCTGATTCTTGGCCTGGCCAGCACCGGGCTGCTGGTGGTAGGCACTGCGGCCTGGCAGCTGTTCTTCAAGCCGCTGCCGTTTGCCGATGGCGACCAGCTGGTGACGATTCATGGCTATTCGCAGCAAATTGGCCGGGACATTGGCATTTCCGTGCCCCTGCTCGGCGAACTGGAGCAGGTCGAAGGACTGGCTGCCGTGGCTGGATACGAAGAGGCCGAAGATCGAACGGACAGCGATGGTCAAAGCTGGCGGGTTGCTCGGGTCAGCGCCGGGCTCCCTGATCTGCTTGGCCTGGCACCGACCATGGGTCGAGGATTCCTGGCCGACGACGCTGATCCAGGCGCGCCGACCGTTGCCCTGCTGGCCGATTCCGCCTGGCAAGCCAGATTTGATCGTGATGCCTCGGTGCTCGGTCGTGAAATCGAGTTTCGTAATGTTCGAGCCCGAATTGTCGGCATCATGCCCGACACCCTGACCATCCCGGACTCAGACGTTCAGATATGGCTGCCGCTGCAAATGGGAGCTGACGAGTTCGGCATTGAGAACATGAGTTCTTTCGGCGGCATGAATGCGATTGGCCGTCTTCAGCCTGGACTGAACCCGGAAGTGTTCGAGCAACGTTTGCAACAGCACTTTGCCGATCACCCCGGGCTGGCGCCACTGGTCCAGTTCTTTTCCCTGGAGTTGCGCTCACGCGGCCTGCGCGACCATTGGACCGAGGGACAGCGCGGCCCGTTAGCAATCCTGGCTGTGGCAATAGTGGCCGTATTGTTGACCGCCATGCTCAACCTGGCCGGGCTGTGGATGAGCCGCCTGCTTGGGCGCGATCATGTTCATGCCATCCAGGCCGCGCTGGGTGCCGGGCAGTGGCAGTCGCTGAAAACCCTGGCCGCCGAATACCTGATCGTCGCCGCGCTCGCCATGGGGCTGGCGCTGCTGCTGGCCATACCGTCGCTGCACTGGCTGACGACCCTGGGCGTCATCGATGCCGGCGTGCCGCTGAGCGTCGCCTTCGGTCCGGCAACCGTGCTAATGGCCGTCGGCGTGGCCGCCCTGGGCGGGATACCGATTCTGGCCGCCGGCTGGTGGCAAACCCGGCGCCGACAGACCTCGCCAGCGGCTTTGCTGAGCGCCGGTGGCGTCACCACGCGTCAGGCGCCGGCGCGGATCAGGCGGGGCCTGATCGTGATTCAGTTCGGGGTGGCCATGGCTTTGCTGGTCTGCGTCGGCCTGCTGCTTCGAAGCTGGCACGGCCTGCTCAATGAAGACATCGGCTTCCAGCCTGAGTCGCTGCTGGTGGCCAGCCTGGCTTATGATCCGGACCGATCGGAGGCCGCTGTGACCGAGGCCCTGGAACAGCTTGCGGCCCTGCCCGGCGTTCAATCGGCCAGCTACGCCACCGCCGTGCCCTTCGGCCGGGTGGAAAGCGCATCGAACTACGAGCTGCCCGACGGTAACGACTTCGCCGCACGCGACCGGATGGTGGGGCCGGACTTCTTCCGGACCCTGGGCATCAGCCTGTCGGCAGGTCGTGATTTCGACCCCGGCGCCACGGACCCGGACCATGCCGGTGTCGTGATCGATGAATTTCTGGCCCAT
>SKKV01000116.1 GCA_007123575.1 Wenzhouxiangella sp. | reverse complement strand
GCCAAGACAAGGCCCAGGCACCGCCCGAGGCGGGCGAGGTCGTGTACATCAGTGCGGATCATCAATTGTCCCGTCGTTGTTGTTGCAGGCGCGCTCGGCGCTCGGCTTCGGCTCGAAGTTCGGCGCGGCGCTCGGCCACGCGGCGGCGGACTTCCTCGGCCCGGGCTCGGGCGTCGGCATCGGCCGGTGATGTGCCTTCCGTTTCAGTACCAGCTTGCGTTCGCGCCTCTTGCTCATCTTCAGCGGACACCGGCTCCGGCTCGGCTCGTCGGCTGGCCGGCGTCCTGATCTGACCGGGTGAACCCGCGGTCAGACCCGCCGTATTCACTTTCAGTTCAAGGCCCGACTCACGGCCGTCCACCGACACGAAACTGACCGTGCGCGACTCGATTCGTTCCAGTCGCCAGGCTGCCTGGTCTCCTTCAAGGCTCATGCCCTCGCGCAGCATGACGGTTTTATTGGCAGCCTCGTCTCGAACCATCGCCAGGCGCAAGTCGGGGGTGATCACGATGCCGGCGACCACGGCACGCAGGTCATCGACATTCACTTCCTCGGCCATTTCCGGCGGTGGCTCCTCGACTTCTTCAGCTTCATCGAGCACCTCCACCACCGGCAGGCGCCGATCAGCGAAAAACACCGGTCGCTCGGTGATTGCACGATAGCTGTCGAACTGCTCCAGGCCGGTCTCGGGTGCATCCACATCGCTGGCAACAATGGCCACTTCGCCGCTGGGCGCAATGCGATCGACGTCGGCCCGGCCCAGCAACAGGGTCTGGGCACCGCCCACCAGCACCAGGCTGCCAATGCCGGCTACCAGCAGGACCGTCAGCAGATTGCGCTGGGTGTCAAACAGGCCGGTCATGGGCTGCCTCCAGCTTCAGTCAGAAAGCCATACATGTTGAACCGCACGTCAAGCTGGCCGTAGGCCTCGATATCGCCGCGACGCTGGCGCCGGTCGCGAGTCAGGCGCTGGGTGACGACCAGGTTGTCGACAAAAATCAGCGGCACGTTATTTTCCAGTTCATAGAATATGCGTACCAGATCGGGCAGCGGGCAGCTCATGCGAACGTTGACCGTGACCTGCTCGAATCGTTCAGGGTCGGAATCCGGTCGGTTCTGGGTCGCGGTAACCGTGCACAGGTCGGCTTGCTCGGCCTCGCTGCTGATCGTATCGCGCAGGCGGCGTACCAATGCAGCCGCAGCAGTGTTGAAATTGCTCTGCGGCAGAAACAGGGCGCTATCCAGACGTTCCACGCGCAGCTCCTCCAGACGCTCTTCCAGCAGCGGGCGCCGGGCCACGGCCGCCTTGAAGCGCGCAGCCTGGCTCTCGAGTTGGCTGATTTGATCACCATAGTCGGCATGGCGAACGATGAACCAGTGAAAACCAACCAGGTAGACCAGGATCAGCGCAATGACCAGCAGGCCCAGGGCCAGCGGCCGGTTGTTCTCACGGTCTGGCAGTAGCTGCATATTGCATCTCCTGGCGGGTGATCGTGGCCCGAACGTTGAAGCGCTCCTGGCCAGTGGCCGGGTCGACATTGATCGCGCCTCGGAATTCAGCATCGTCCAACATCGGCGAGTCGTTCAGCAGCTCGATCAGGCGCTGCGAGCCATCGGCCAGCCCCATCATCAGAATCTCATCCCCCTGAACCTGGACCTGCTGCAGCCAGATATCGTCGGGCAGGATGCGCGAGATTTCGTCCAGCACCTGGATAATGATCGGCTGCCGTCGGCGCCGGTCGGCAAGAAAATTGGCCGCCGTGAGCGAATCTTCGAGCTGGCGCTGCAGGCTCATGACCAGGTCGGCTTCGGCCCGCAGGTTCGCCACTTCCTGCTGCAGCTGATCGACCGTGCGTTCGCGCAGATACAGCGATTGGGCCATGACCAGGGCCAGTACAACGACCACCACCCCGGCCAGGATCCAGTTCAGTCGGGCCCGGCCGTAGACATAGTTCGGCCGCTGGTTTTCCGGCAACAAATTAAAGCCTTCATTGCGCGGCTCGGTGCCCTCGCCCAGTGCGTCGATCGCGTGCGGTCGAATGCCGATGCCAGCCAGGCGCTCCCTGACCTGTTCGAGGTGACTGATGGGCGTCAGGCGCAGGTCGAGCTTGAGTCGACCATGCTGAGCGTCGCGCTCAATAACCTGGTAGTCGTAGAGAATCTGACCGGGACGGAACGGGGTCAACTGGTCGATCTGGTAGCCCAAAGCAGTTGCCAGGTTGGACTCAACTGCCAACGGCAGTTCGACTTCACGCTGCAGCATCTCATCAGCTGGCAGGCACAGCCGGATTTCCGGGCGACCGTCATCGAAGCCGCCGAGAATTTCCAGCCAGCGACCGCGCAGGCCGGCCACGGACTGATCGGCTTCAAACCGAGCCAGGCGGCTTGGTTTGTCTCCGCCCCGCCAGACATCGATGTTGCCAGCCTGGTCAGGCACCAGCCAGACGGCCGGGCGCGGTGGCACCATGCGCGAGCGGATCGACGCCGGAATGAGCCCGGCCAGCTCGCCGCGCCACCACGCCAGAAAACCCGGCAAGGGGCTGGTGCGGTAGCGAGCGGCCAGTCCGCTCAGATATTCATTGGCACTGTTCAGAATCATCGATC
>SKKV01000163.1 GCA_007123575.1 Wenzhouxiangella sp. | reverse complement strand
CGCTGCTCTTCCTCCCGCCGGGCCTGCTCGACCTGGCGTTGTTGCTCTAGCTGACGCTGGCGTTCCTGCTCGACCTCGCGCTGCCGGGCCTGCTCGGCCTGGCGCTCGGCCTCGTCGGCACGGCGCTGCTCGATCATCGGCCCCATATCGACCAGGGTCACCCGCACGGGCGGATCGGGCCGATCGAAACGCGGCCAGTCCCAGGCACCGATAAACAGTAGCAGGCCAAAGGCCAGGTGCACGGCCACGGCCAGGCCGAATGCCTGCAGGCCGTCCTTCAGTGCCTGTTTGCGCTCTCGCGAGATCATTTGCTGTCGGCCATGCCGTTCGGAGGTCGGTCAGTCTTCTTCCGGATCACCGATCAGCCCGACCGACGGCACGCCAGCGCGCTGCAGGTAGACCATCGCGGCATAGATGTGCTGGTAGGCCGCGTCACGATCACCGCCAACCAGCACTTGTAAATCGGGATTGCGCGCAGCAATGGCGGCAATCGTGCTGACCAGGGTTTCACCATCGACCAACTGCGGCTGGTCACCAGTATCGAGAAAAAAGTCGCCGTTGCGGGTCACGGTCACCATCAGTGGATCACCCTGGTCGCTGAGCGGCTCGGCAGTGGCCTGCGGCAGGTCGATTTCCACGCCCAGGTTCATCAACGGCGCGGTAATCATGAAAATGACCAACAGCACCAGCATGACGTCGATGTAGGGCACGACGTTCATTTCCGACATGCGCTTGCGTCGGCGCCTGATGTAATGCTCTGACATCGCCAATCAGGCCTTTTCGCCCAGGCGACGAGCCTGGCGGTGCAAAATGGCGGCGAATTCTTCCTTGAAGTTGTCGTAGCGCAGTTCCAGGCGCTCGACCTGGGAGGAATACTTGTTGAATGCGACCACCGCCGGAATGGCGGCGAACAGACCCATGGCCGTGGCGATCAGGGCCTCGGCGATACCGGGGGCGACCATGGCAATGGTGGCCTGCTGGGCGCCGGCCAGACCGCGAAAGGAGTTCATGATGCCCCAGACCGTACCGAATAGGCCAACGTAAGGGCTGACTGACCCGACCGTGGCCAGAAAGCTCAAGTGGTGCTCGAGACGCTCCATCTCCCGGGTCAGCGTGACGCGCATGGCCCGCTGGGCGCCGTTGGTGAGCGTGTCAGGATTGAGGTGGCGCTCTTCTCGCAGCCGCGAAAACTCACGAAAACCCGATTCAAAAATCGATTCAATACCCTCGCGCCCGTCCGACTGGCCAGCCACCTTGTCATAGAGCTGGTTCAAGTCGGCGCCGGACCAGAACTTTTCTTCGAAGACATTGGCACGCTTCGTGGCGCGGCCCAGCTGCCGGCGCTTGCTGAAGATCACCATCCAGGAGGCCAGCGAGGCCAGTACCAGCAGGGCCATGACACCCTGCACCAGCAGACTGGCTTCAAGGATCAGCTCCCAGATGCCCATTTGCGATGAATTCATGAATCCGTTTCCCGTTGTAGTTTTCTGATCGCTCTAAACAGCACGGCCGGCGCCCGCGCCGGCCGGAAGGTATCGGCGGCAAGACAGACCGCTCGGACATCCGCCCGGGCCAGCAGTTCGCCGTCGGCCACCCGATGGATGGTCTGGCTGAAATACACCGAGGCGGGCCGAACCTGTTCGACGACGACCGAGACCTCAAGTTCATCTTCCAGGCGCGCCGGGCTGATGAAGTGGGTGTCCATGCGGCTGACCGCGAACAGGCGGTTGAGCTTGTTTTTAAGCTCCACCTGGGGATAGCCCAGCCCGAGCAGCCAGTCTGATCGGGCGCGTTCAAAAAAGTGCAGGTAGCGGGCGTGGTAAACCACGCCGCCGGCATCGGTGTCTTCCCAGTAAACCCGGTATTTCATGGTGGTATTCAAGGTTTTGGTGGTGGTTTCAAGTGGGTGCTGATGATCAAGGTTTTGGTGGTGATTTAGAGATGGTCCCCGGCCACGTTGGGCCGGGCTACGGTGATCTCAGCCCGAAAACAGGTCGTTGATGCCGGACCCATCTGGTGGCTTCAGGCCCAGGTGCTGCCAGGCTTTCGGCGTGGCCATGCGGCCGCGGGCGGTGCGGATAAGGTAGCCTTCCTGGATCAGGTAGGGCTCGATCACATCCTCGACCGTGCCGCGCTCCTCGGACAGAGAGGCGGCCAGGCTTTCCACGCCCACCGGGCCGCCGCTGAAATGCTCGATCAGCACCTGGAGCAGGCGCCGGTCCATGGTATCGAAGCCGCGCTTGTCGACCTGCATCATCTCCAGTGCCTGGCGGGCCACGTCTTCGGCAATGCGGCCCTCGGCCTTGACCTGGGCGAAATCTCGCACGCGGCGCAGCAGGCGGTTGGCGATGCGCGGCGTACCGCGGGCGCGGCGGGCGATTTCGGCCGCGCCCTTGGCGTCTGTTTCAATATCGAGAATGCCAGCCGAGCGGCTGACGATCCGGGCCAGGTCCTCGGGGGCGTAGAACTCCAGGCGCTCGACAATACCGAAGCGATCACGCAGCGGCGAGGTCAGCAGGCCGGCGCGGGTGGTGGCGCCAACCAGGGTGAATCGCGGCAGGTCGAGCTGAATCGAGCGCGCAGCCGGCCCTTCGCCGATGATGATGTCGATGCGGTAGTCCTCCATGGCCGGGTACAGCACTTCCTCGACCACGGGGCTCAAGCGGTGTATTTCGTCGACGAACAGGACGTCCCCCGGCTCCAGGTTGGTCAACAGCGCGGCCAGGTCGCCGGCGCGCTCCAGCACCGGCCCGGAGGTCTGGCGCAGCTGGGTGCCCATCTCGGCGGCAATCACATGGGCCAGGGTGGTCTTGCCCAGGCCCGGCGGGCCGAAGATCAGCACATGATCCAGGGCTTCGTGACGACGGCGGGCGGACTCCAGGTAAATCTCGAGGCGCTCCTTCATCACCGGCTGGCCGATGTATTCGCGCAGCCGGCCAGGCCGCAGGCTGGCTTCGATCCGGGCTTCTTCCGGTTGCGTCGCGGCGCTGATCAGTCGTTCTTCCATGATCGGATCATCCGCTCATTTTCTGTTTCAGGGCGGCACGAATCAGCGCCTCGGCGGGCTGGTCCTGGTTGGCGACGGCTCGGACCATTTTCAGGGCTTCTGCCGATGAATAACCCAGCGCCGCCAGGGCCGCGCGCGCCTCGGCGGCGGCATCGCCGACAGCCGCGGCTGCACCGCCGCCTTCCTGTTCCGGCAACCGGCCGCGCATTTCCAGGATCAAGCGCTCGGCGGTTTTCTTGCCAATGCCGGGCAGTCGGGTCAATGCCTGGGCATCGCCGGCCTCGACCATCAGGGCAAAGTCATTGCCGCTGACGCCCGACAGTATCGCCAGGGCCAGGCGTGGGCCCACGCCCGAGACCTTGAGCAGTTCGCGAAACAGGGCGCGGTCGGATTCGCGGCTGAAGCCATACAGGGTCTGCGAGTCCTCGCGCACGATCATCTGGGTCAGCAGGGTGACCGGCTCGCCGACCGCCGGCAGCTGGTCAAACACGCTCAACGGCGCCTCAACCTCGTAGCCGACGCCGCTGACATCCACGGCCAGCAGCGGCGGACGCTTGCTGATCAAAGTGCCTTTCAGCTGCACGATCATCGCAGCACCACGCCCTGCGGCAGGCGCCGGTTGGTCTGGGCAGTGTGGTGATGGCACAGGGCCACGGCCAGGGCGTCGGCGGCATCCGCGCCCAGGCGCTGGTCGATTTTCAGAAGAATCCGGGTCATGTGCTGCACCTGCTCTTTGGCTGCCCCGCCGCGACCGACCAGGGCCTGCTTGATCGCGCGCGGCGCATATTCGTGAATTTCCAGGCCGGCGGCCACGGCGGCACAAATGGCCGCGCCGCGGGCCTGGCCCAGCTTGATCGCCGACTGGGCGTTGCGGCTCATGAACACCGTCTCCACCGCCGCCACCTGCGGCTGATGGTCGGCGATGATGCGCTGTAGCCGCGAGAAAATAAGCCCGAGCCGCTCTGGCAGCGGGCCATCGCCCAGCTTGAGGTCCTCGGCATGCACCAGGCGCTCACCGTCGATGATGCCGACACCGGTCACCCGTGAGCCCGGATCCAGGCCAAGGATTCGCATCAATCCGCGTAGGCCTCGGACGGGATGTCGGCATTCGACCAGACATCCTGGGTATCGTCCAGATCTTCAAGCATGTCGAGAAATTTCAGAATTGTCTGACCGGTCTCGATGTCGACCTCAACCAGGGTCGTGGCGCGCTGGGTGATTTCGTCCTGCTCGGCCTGGATGCCGGCGGCGCGCAGCGCATCGCGCACCGCTTCAAAATCTTCCGGCGCGGTCAGCACCTCGATACTGCCGTCATCGTCGGCGACGATATCTTCGGCCCCGGCCTCCAGCGCAATCTCCATGACCTGATCTTCGTCAGTGCCAGGCGCGAAGGTAATGACGCCCTTTTTCTCAAACAGGTAGCCAACCGAACCGTCGGTGCCCAGGTTGCCGCCGTGCTTGGTGAAGGCGTGACGTACGGCCGCGACGGTGCGGTTGCGGTTGTCGGTCAGACAGTCAACCATCACGGCCACCCCGCCAGGCGCATAGCCCTCGTAGCGGATTTCCTCGTAGCTGGCGCCCTCGAGTTCACCGGTGGCTTTCTTGATCGCCCGTTCGATATTGTCTTTGGGCACGTTGGCCGCGTTGGCCTTGTCCATGGCCAGGCGCAGGCGCGGATTGGCATCCGGGTCGCCCCCGCCCTCGCGTGCCGCCACGCTGATCTCGCGGATCAGGCGGGTAAAGATCTTGCCGCGCTTGGCGTCCTGCGCCTTTTTGCGGTGCTGGATATTGGCCCATTTGCTGTGACCAGCCATGCCTCAGGATTCTCCGATTTTGCAAGCCGCCCATTGTAGCCGATGGCTTGTTTCACGATCTGAGCAGCCGCTATTCAGTTACCGGTCAGCCATGACGGATACAATATCAAACAAACTCAATGAGAATCTCAGCCATGCGCCGTCTGTTGTTTCTACTGCCGCTATTTTTCATCGGTCGCGTCTTTGCCACCGGCGAGATCAATGTCCTGACTGACATTCTGCATACGCCTTACCCGCCTGGTTGCATTGCCTTATCCATGCCCGCCGGGCCCGCCAGTGCAGAAAACCTGCTGTATGACGACTTTCTTACCGTGCCCAGCATCGGCAGCGTGGATCGCGACGCCGAAGTTCGGGTCACCATCTGGCGCACCGGCTGCTTCGACGAAGGTTTTTCCGTTGTGATGGTGCGCCTGCAGAAGGTGAGTGGTGATTTTCCGGTGTTGATCCCCCAGGTCTGGGCCGAAGCCGGCACTGTTGACTTCCCCGAGCACCAGGCCCAGCTTCAGCGACTGCCCGCCTCCGGCAACGTGGGTGCCACCGGAGATGTAGTGACCACGGCCGGGGAAACCTTCATCCTTGGCGTCGATGCGCTGTCCACTGATGGCAGTCGCCTATTCGCCCCGGAAGATTACAACGACACCTTCACCCTGGAGCTCACCTGGACCAGCTTCTCGCCGGACATCGAGGATGCCTGGGTGTTATATGACATCCCCTCTTACGTTGAAAGCCTGGATCCGCCGCAGTTCGACATGCCATTGCTGCACGGACGCATGTCCGGCCAGTATTTGTTTGACGGCATCCCGTCGACCGGTTTGCAGCTGATCGTGGGCGAGCTGGCTGACGATACCAACTTCATCTTCGCCATCTTTTTTACCTACATGAACGGCGAACCGATGTGGCTGGTTGGCAACACCGGCGGCGAGGCCCCTGGTTTCCCCGGTATCGAAATGGGGCTGCTGCGTTTCCGCGGCGGCGAGTTCATCGGCCTTGGGCCAGGTGCGTTCAACCAATCGGACCTGACCGTTGATGAAGTCGGCAGCATCATCATCGAGCCGCTGGATTGCAACAACATCCTGCTTGGCTACGACTTCAGTCCGCTGGGCCTGGGCACCGGCGTACTGGAAGGCAATCGCGGCGAATTCCGCATTGCCGGCTACGACTGCAATCCCTGGCAATAACTGCCAGTATCCGAGTTGGGTTGCAAAAAACAGCCAACCACGAAGGGCAATAAGGGCCGGAAGGCATCAAACCTCGCTGCTTTCCGGCGCGTGCTGCGCGCTCTCAGCGGTGTTTCCTACCGTGCCATCCGCGTTGGGGCTGTGATATCCCGGAGACCGGCGTTGGTCGGGCAGCAACACGACCGACGTTGGCGCTGTAGCCCGTTTCCGTGAGCTGGATGTAGACGAAGTACAGCCACTCACGATCATCGGCATCGACGGCCAGGCTGGGCTCTCCCAGGCCGATGATGTCGCCGGGCTGGGTGCCGTCCCGGTTCAGCCCCAGCTCGACACGCCCTTCATCCCAAGCCGACTCGATGGCCGGGTTACCACCCAGGCGCGCCGACTCGATGGTTCGAAAACCACGCGCGAAATAGAGGCGATCCGCATGCCGATGCGGCTGATAGCTGCCGATTCCCGGTTGGTTGATCGGCGCGGCGGCCTCAACGGGGGACTGCCATTGCCCTGCGGCCGTGCGTTCAGAAAAGGCAATGGTGCTGATCGTGGCCTGCTCGTTGTCGAACCAGACACGGCCTGTTTCCAGGTGAGGATTGCCCTTGTGTGACCCTCGGTCCGGCAGCTGAAGCCTTTCCGGCACGAAGCGCTGGGCGGTCACTTCATCATTCACGCAGGCAAAATCAGTCAGGCGGTTGGAAAGCCCAAGGCGCAACGGTGCCCGGTACAAGGCCGCGGCATCGCCGTACAGCTCGCGCTCACGCGGATCGGCAAAGGCGAACACAACTTCAGCATCGCGACCGCCGGGGTAGTCAGCGAAAGCCAGACCAAACGGGGCGCTGGCCGCACCATCCAAACCAAAGTTGATCAGCCGGGGCTGCCCGAAGCTGCCGTCTGACTGACGACGAAAGAGGAAGCTGCCGACCGGTGGCAGGGCGAGATCAATGGCTTCAGCCACTTCTTCAGTGAGGCAGAGCGACTCGGCCGCATGGATGATTTGACCCTCGCTGTCGACCCGGTCTTGTCCGGGCGCCAGCGCACGCGCCGGTCGCTGCCAGCTGCCCACCGTCTCGCCGCAGGCCGATGATTGCTGGCTGACCCCGGCTTCCAGGCAAGCGAGCAGATCGACCGGGCTGGCCGTACTGACCAGCAGCCATTGGCCATCGGGACTCACTTCGGCGCCGTCTTCCCAACCGGCAGTATTCACCAGACCCGGCACCGATTCAGGTATGCCCCAGACACTGGAACGGTCGCCGATGGGTAACACCTTGCGTTCGACGCTGGCGTGTTGACCGATCGCCTTGATCGAGACGACCCGGTCGGGCTCATCGGCCAAGAGATGGGCCCGAAAGCGCGCCGGCCCATCGTCCTGAATGATCAGAACTTCGGCATTGCTGACCTGTAGCTCCGGCAGTCCATCGATCTGGCCGGGTAGATAGATGTCGGCGATGAATTCGAGGGGCTGTTCACTGACCGGCTGAAAGTCCATCAGGCCAATCAGGGCAGGCGGTGGCTGGCGATCGCGCAGGCGCCGCGCTCGCTGAGCCTGCCATCGATCGGCCAGTGGCTGGCGTAGTTCACCGTCGTGATCACGCACGCCCATGGTGCCCCAGAACTTGAACAAGACCTCGCCGAAAAACTGCTCGGCAGGCTGATCGCCTCCGGCCTGGCGGAACAGGTCAATCAGCGGACACCAATCGACATCGTTACAAGGACACCCTGATGGCACCGTGGAGGGCAGCAGATCCCGGCCAGACCACCAGGTCAGCAACTCCATGTCATGGCGCTCAGCCTGGGTCACGAGCCAGTCAAACCACTCAGCCTGTTCCAAGGCATCGGTCGACACCGCCTCGACGCAATCCGCTCCCAGCCTGGCCACGATGGGCTCGGCATTCCAGCCGGTCTCGCCGATCAGTAGCGGCTCATCGACACGCTCGGCGATACGATCAAACCAATCATCCGGGACATCGGCCGGCGTATCGATTCCTTCGTGGCCGTAGGGGTAGGTGGAAATGGCAAAGCGGTCTCGGGGAACCTCGGCGATCTTGGCGAGCTGCCGTTCCAGGCAAGGCGTTGACCCCGGGTCGTCCGGACAGGCATCGCCGCTCAGCCCGTACAGGCGATCCAGATTGAATGACGGGAAGGCAGCCATGCCAGGGGCGGCAAGGCGCGCGCGTTCATAGGTCTTGCGCGTCATCTTTTTCAGCGAAGGCCAGGCCTCGGGGCAGTCCTTGAAAAAGTTGATCTCCAGGCCGTAGTTCAGCCAATCCGGCTCGAACTTCGCAATCATCCAGTCCAGGTAATCCAGCCAGGCTCGCCGATAGTCATCCGCGCCTGGCGACTCGAACCAGTCGAAACACTCGTCGCCGTAGGGCTCCACTTTCCAGACCTGTCCATCCGGCAGCACCTTTGTCCGGTCGGGCAGGTAGCGGCGCCCGGAACCGCCGGCCATTTGCAGATTCAGAAACACCGGCAATCCAGCCCGCCGGGCCCCATCGGCAAACCGCTCCATTTCCGCCAACCAGGCCTGAGGTGGAGACTCGCCGGCGATGAAGGCATCCCAGGGCAGGCCGTGAAACTCCTGGAAGATCGCGACGACATCGGCGTCCGCTGCGGGCGTTTCTTCGTCGACGACAATAAAGGCCGGCAATTCGGGAAAGAATTGAACGCCGGTAACCGCGAGAGCAAAGGGGCGACTGTCTTCAAGCGCTTGCTGGCGTGCTAGATCGGAGGTGGCCGCAGCGGCAGCGCCAGGCAGGATCAGTAACAGCGCCGGGATGAGGCGTGAGAAAGGATAGATCATTGACCAGAGCCGGCCGCAGGCCAGCGCGCTTGACTGCTCCTTCATTCTGCATGGGCGTCCGCCAGCATGCAAGCAGTGACTGGCCCTGAAACCACTATTCGAAAAACCGGCCATCCCGGAGAATGCTGGCACATGCAGACGCCGAATTTCGAGTACAAGTATAAGCACGTCCCGTGTTGACAACTGGGGCCAGAACAATAGCCAGCAACCCAGGAAGGGAGAGCGGCGATGCCCAACACTTTCGACCCAGCAGTCTGGGCCGGCGCCCAGGCGGCGCTCGACAAGCTTGTCGATGTTCCCGAGGATCAACGACAGGGCAAGCTTGAGGCGTTGAACCTGTCGGCTCCCGAGCGCCAGGTGCTCCACCAGATGCTTGACAGCATGGAACTGCCCGGTCTGCTGGACCACGAGACCGGGGTTTTCCACTTTTCTGCCGATGAACTGTCGGTGCCAGGGGCCCGCCTTGTGCCTGGGGTATAGGATCCATAACCGCCCTTTTCCGCGAATTGCAGCGTATCCGGTGCCGTGTCAGCTTGACGTTTGACACCGATTGCAGCACGCAGCGGGCCGGATCCCGGATCATGTCCGGGACAGGCCTCGCCCGCTTCTGCCCTGTCTTCGCCAATCGGACGGAAAACGATCCCGATTTGCCCGGCCTGGAGCCGGAGCTGGACGAGCGACGCCGGACCGCGCTCGGGCGAAGCGTGATCTGAAGTCGGTTTTCTACAGTTCATTGAGGCAAGCCGATACGCGGGGTCGGAGGCGCCCGACTGTCAGGCCACAGGCCGGACACGTCCTTGCTGGCCAGGTGATTCAAGATCCGCTCAATCACGCGCAACGGCATTCCGGCTTCGCTTCATTCCGCTGGCGCGGAAAGTCGCAAAGCCTCCATTGCCTGCGCTGGTGGGTCTTCAGCGCAGGCGAGAACGCAAGGGCGACTTGCCCGCAGGGCGAGAAGCCCTGAAGTGGAGCCGTTGCGCGTGCAGGCGAGAACGCAAGGGCGACTTGCCCGCAGGGCGAGAAGCCCTGAAGTGGAGCCGTTGCGCGTGCAGGCGAGAGCGATGGGGCGGCTTGCCGAAGGCAAGAAGCCCCTGAGCGAAGCCGTCGCGCGTGGAGGCGATGATCTGGACCGTGCCCCCACATTTCGGACAGGTCTCCACATCTACCTGAAAAACCCGCTTGAGGCGCTTCGCCCAGCGCATCGCCGAACGCTGCTCGGCTGGTGTGCGATCTTCCGACGGTTGCGGCCTCTTCGGCTTGCCGCATTGCCCTCGGCGGGCCGGTGTG
>SKKV01000236.1 GCA_007123575.1 Wenzhouxiangella sp. | reverse complement strand
TGGCCGATGCCTTCGGCTCGCAGTGCGTGGTCGCCGGCATCGACTCGATTCGCGAAAATGGTGAGTTTCGGGTGCGCCAGTACACCGGCGACCCGGACAACATGGTCGACCCGCGCCGCGATACCTTGAGCTGGGTAGCGGAAGTGCAGCGCCTGGGCGCCGGCGAAATCGTGCTCAATTGCATGGATGCCGACGGCGTGCGCGAAGGTTATGACATCGAGCAGCTCAGCCTGATTCGCGCCCACTGCCGGGTGCCGCTGATTGCCTCCGGCGGCGCCGGCGCCCCGGAACACTTTCTTGCTGCCTTCGAGCGCGCCGACGTCGACGGCGCCCTGGCCGCCACCGTTTTCCATTCCGGCCAGATCCGCATTCCCGATCTCAAGACCTGGCTGGCCCGCCATCACATCATTGTCAGGAGCTGAACGCCCATGACCGCAGATTCCATTGACCGCCTGGATTGGGCCAAGGGCGACGGCCTGCTGCCGGCCATTGTTCAACACGCCGCCGACGGCCGGGTGCTGATGCTGGGCTATATGAATGCAGCAGCTTTGGACAAGACCCGTGACAGCGGTCTGGTCACCTTTTTCTCACGCTCCAAGCAACGCCTGTGGACCAAGGGTGAAACCTCCGGCCATGTGCTCAAGCTGGTTGATCTGAGCGCCGACTGCGACGCCGATACCATTCTGGTCCAGGCTCTGCCCGAAGGGCCGACCTGCCACCTGGGCACCAGTACCTGCTTTGGCGAAACGCCCGCGCCAGGCGCCGGATTTCTGAGCGCGCTGGAAGCGGTGATCCGGCAGCGGGCTGAATCCGGCCCGGCCGACAGCTATACTGCCCGCCTGCTGGACTCAGGCGTGAAGCGATGCGCGCAGAAAGTGGGCGAGGAAGGGGTGGAAGTGGCCCTGGCCGCCTTGGCCGAAGACCGCGAGGAGTTGGCCGAGGAGGCTGCCGACCTCCTCTACCATTTGCTGGTTTGCCTGCAAGCGAGCGGCGTCCAACTGGACGCCGTCATTGCAGTGTTACGTCAGCGTCACAAGACGCCGTAGCTGCCCCCCGACAACTCTCAAGCGTTGCCGAAGGAACCCAGGTTGACCGAAGGCGCGGCCATCAGCTGCGGGCGGGCAAAGTAGTAGCCCTGGAAGCGGTCGACACCGGCCTTTTCGTGCAGCCACTCAACCTCTTCGGCACGTTCGACGCCGCTGGCAATCACGTCGATATCCAGCGCCCGGCAGCTTGCCATAATGCCGAGGACCATGGCCTGGCGTCGCTGACTACGATCAATATTGGTGCACAGCTCGCGGTCCAGCTTGATGAATTCCGGCTGCAACACGACCAGGCGCTTGAGACCGGCCTCACCGAGCCCGAAGTTGTCAGCCAGTACCCGAAAGCCGGCGGCGTTGGCGCGCTGGCGAACGGCAGCGAGCTGGCGTGGATTGCCCAGGCGCTGCAGATCGGAAAACTCCAGCACCACGCGATTGGGGGCGATATCGAAGGTCACGGCATCCATGACGGACTTGTCGATCGCCATGGCCAGGTTGTCCGGCGTCACCTCGGTGCAGTTCAGGTGCAGGTCGCCGCGCACGCCGATGCGGGCAGCGTCCTGCAGGGCACGGGTCCGGCAGGCCTGATCAAACATGGCCAGGTTTTCCGGCCGGACACCGGCGATTACCGCACCGGCCGACTGGCCATCGTGACCGCGCACCAGGGCCTCGTAGCCGGCGATACGCGCCTGGTTCAAATTGACCAGGGGCTGGAAGGCAAACTGGATGCCGACGCCAATCAGATTGGTGTAATCAGAGAGTACGGCACTGTTGTCGAATTGGTTGGTTGCAGCGTACATGGTCTTGACCCCTTGCTCCATTGGTTGTGGTGGTTTGCCAATGGATATGCACAAAGCGTGCCGGAAAATTTGAAATTGCGGGGTCGATCACACGGAGGTCAGAAATTATCAGCCCATCTCGCAGCATTCCATGGCAGGGAGAAATCGCCCTGGACTAAAACTGTCCAAGGCTTTGCCGAACTCCGGCAAAGATCAGTGAGTAGCCAGGAAAGCCTGGTAGTCGGCCAGCGCATCAGCCAGGCCGGCCTCATACAAGCGCTGGCCGTGGGCCCGGCTGGCCAGGCTGGGATCGGAGCCGATGCGGCCGTCGGGGAAGTGCTGGCGGTAGTCGCTGGCATCCCTTATCGGCCCGCTCGGCGCCCGCTTCGGGCTCATTGCCGCCTGCCGCTCGGCCTCGGGATAGGCGTGCCAGGTCAGCGAGATCTCCGATGGCGTGGCGTGAGCGCCCTCGGCATCGCCAAACAGCTCGCTGCCAAGCGCCAGCACGCGCTTGCCCATGAACCAGTTGGCCAGGCGAAGCTTGAGTCCGCTGGCCCGGCCGGCCAGGCTGTGCTCGGCCCAGATTTCGGCAAAGGCGGCCTGAACGGTGGCGATATTGCCGCCGTGACCGTTAAGAAAGTAGAAGTGGGTAAAACCCTGGCTGGCCAGGGAGCTGACCACGTCCCTGACCAACGCAATCAAGGTGGTCGGCCGCAGGGTGATCGAGCCCGGAAAGGCCAGGTGATGCTGGGCCATGCCGATGGACAAGGTGGGTGCGACCAGGATGTCTTCTTCGGCCATGCCGGCGGCAATGGTTTCCGGACAGATCGCATCGGTGCCGATCAGACCGGTGGGTCCATGCTGCTCGGTCGAGCCTATCGGAATAACAACACCCTGGCTGCGTTCAAGATAGGCCTGGACGCCTGGCCAGGTAGCACGTTGCAAAAGCATGCTGAGAAATCCGGTGTTGATTCAGCGTCCAGAATAACCCGAGGCTAATCTGGAATGCGCTCAAACAGCGTTTCCCACAGTTCGCGCCAGGTCGACCAGCGATGTCCGCCGTCAATCACCAGCACCCGCTCCTCGGGCAACAGCTCGGCCAGCAGTCGGTTGCCGCGGTCCATGCGATCAGACCGGCCCCAGCCCAGCCAGATTTGCGGTGAAACTCCGTCGCGCAGGCAGGTCCACACTGCTTGTTCAAAATCACGGCCGGCAGCACCTGCCTCCCAGGTCGCCGGCCCACCGGCCCGCTCGATATCGGCCAGAATCGATCGCCCGCCCAAAAACGGCGCCAGGGCTATCACACCGGTGATTGGGGTGCTGTCGCCCTCGCACAGGTACAGCAAACTGCCGAAGCCGCCCAGCGATGGGCCGGACAGCCAGATATGTGCATAACCCGCATCCACGGCTGGCTCAATGATGTCCTGTTCCAACCGCTCGACCAGGCTGCGCTCGCGGTAATACCCCATATGCGCATCGACGACCACTACATCCCAGTTCGGCCGCTCTGTTCGCACCAGGTCAACCACGCCCTCGCGGACAAAACCATCGCCTTGATCGCGCGCTCCGGGCAATAGCACCAACAAAGTGGCGGCGCGCTGCCCGGCGTTGGCAGAGAACCTGTCGGCTGGCAGCTCGCCTTCGGTCGGGCGGTTGACGGCACAGCCGGCCAGCATGGCGACCAGCAAAAGCATCAGGCCCGGTGTCATCCACCGGGCCTGCGTTGGCTTCACGAATTCCGGCAGCCTGTTCAATCAGCGCAGCCCCCGGCCTTCAACAATGCGCCCGTTCTCAAACACGATGGTGCGCTGGGCAAAGCGGTTTTCCTGGTAGACCCAGGTGTCGCTGTCCATGGGGTTGGCCGTGTGCACGGTCGGCGGATAACCGCGTGCCATCAGCGCCTGCTCCTTGGTCAGGCCCAGGCGCAGCTCGCCGGCCCTGATGGCACGCTGCACGTCGTCTGGAAACTGCTCGATGGGCGTCGGCTGATCGGCCAGCATGCGCGAGGCCAGCTCATCGATGCTGATATCGGTATGTCGAGGGACGTTCTGAATCGTCACCCGGTCACCGTTATCGACCCGCTCCAGAACCAGTCGCCCGTGGCGACGGGTGGTTTTCGTCACCAGCCGCACTTCGGTATTGATCGGCCATACTGCACCGCGGCTGAAATTGGTTGCCTGGTGCACGTCCCCTTCGTGATGGAAAGTCACCCGGGTGTAGTAGGTACCGCCTTCTTCAGGGGAAATGGTTGGCGGCGCAATGGACTCGGCTGCGGCCGGAGAGCTCATCAGCCCAGCCAGTGCAAACAGCATGACGCTCAATGAAAACTTGGAAGACATCCTCATTTTGCTGGCTCCTCGTACAAGTGAATGTTGTATTACGTCCTGTTTACGAACTTCGGCAAGGAAAACTGCCACTGACCATACCGACCAAGTCCGCGACCACAGTTCAACAGAGTGCGGTTGATCTTGCAAGCGCAGACCCGGAAACCGGGTTGGCTTTGGGTAGACTGTAACCGGAGAGCCTGGTGAGTCAGAAAAATGAGGCGTTTGCAGCTGTTCGAATTCAACGAAGCCGCATGGCTGCCCGGCTGCCTGCGCGCCCTGATCACCGATTACCTGGTCTGCCTCTGCCGGGTGACTCGCGCTTTCCACCAGCGTCTCCCCTTGCTGGCCGAAGCTATCCGGCACGCCCCGAGGCAGGACCGGATCATTGATTTGTGCTCCGGGACGGGCGGCGCCTGGCACCACCTGGCCGCGCGCCTGGACCGTATGTTTTCGCACCGGCTCAAGGTGGTGCTGACCGACCTGTACCCGAACGCAAGCTATCAGGAAGCCAGTTCTGATCCACATCGGCTGAAATTTCATCCCAGGCCCATCGATGCAACTAACCCAGAAGATCAGCTCGAAGGCCTGCAAACCCTGTTCAACGCCTTCCACCAGTTCCCGCCAGCGCAGGCGAGCCTGGTGCTGAAGCGCGCGGTTGACCAGAACCAGCCGATCGCAATCATGGAAATGCTGCAGCGACGCTGGGCCATGCTGCCGCTGATCGTGCTGACACCGCTGATGGTGCTGGTTTTGACGCCCTTTATCCGGCCCTTCCGTTGGAACCGGCTATTGCTGACTTACCTGCTACCGCTGGCGCCCGTGATGATCAGCTGGGACAGCCTGGTCTCCTGGCTGCGCTGCTACCGCCCCGAGGAACTGCTAAAGATGGCGCAGCGGCTTGACGCCCCGCATTATCGCTGGGAAGCCGGCAGCTACTGGTATCGGGGCGCACCGGTCACCTACCTGGTCGGCTATCCACTGACCAGCGAAGCGCCGCTCAGCGCAGCCGGGCAAGCAGGTGCTGTCGCCGCGCCAGCCGCGCCCAGAGCAGGCCGCTGACAAACCAGCAAACATAGCCAGCCTCCTGCATCGAGACCGCCAGGAAACGCGGATTCAGGCGCAGCCGCGGCTCGGCCGGCACCAGTACCGCATCCAGGCCAAGCTGGCTGGAAAAAATCCGCAGTCGACCCAGGTGGTAACGGCTGGACAACAATGCCAGCGGCCGCTCACCCCCGACCAGGTCACGGGCAAAGCGCAGGTTTTCAAAGCTGTCGGTGGAGTCTTCCTCCAGCAGGACGCGGTCAGGGTCGAGGGCGGTATGGGCCTGCAACCAGGCCAGGCCGGCCCGGGCTTCCGACGGCTGGCCACCGCCGAGCAGCACCAGCTTCAGCGCCGGCGCTGCCTCGGCCAGCGCGGCCGCACGTTCAAGCCGGGCCTGGTAGTCAAGTGACGGCAGCCCCTGGTTCAGCTGGTGGCCGCACACCAACACAACGCCTCGGCTTGGCGATGCATTGCTAGCCAGGGCATGGCGAAACACCCATAGCCACGACAGCAGCAGGCTGATACCGGCCGTCAGCACCAGCAGCACCAGGGTGATAAGAAAGGATTCAAGCAGCGCCGGATCGTTGAGCAGGCGGCGCAATGAACGGTCGTGCATCGGGAAGTTTGCGAGGCTTGAGCAGGGACGCATATACTAACCGCCATGTTGTTCATTCCCATTGCCCGGCGATTTCTCATTGCTGTGGCCAAGCCCGGATTATCTCTTTAGTGAAACCGCTGACCATCACCGCAATGACTTTGACCTGCGCGGCCGGCACCGGCTTGCCGGCCGTGCGCAGCGCCTTGGCCGCGGGCCGCTCCGGCCTGCGCGCCAATGATTTCCCCCATTGCGAACTCGACACCTGGATCGGCCGCGTCGACGGCGTCGAAGACACCGTGCTTGCCGGCGACCTGGCCGAATTCGACTGCCGCAACAATCGCCTGGCCCTGCTCGGCCTGGAGCAGGACGATTTCATCGGCCAGGTCGAGGCGCTGAAAAGCCGCGTTGCCGCTGATCGCATCGCCTGCGTCATCGGCACCAGCACGGCGGGCATTGGCGTGACCGAAGCGGCTTACCGCGAGATGGGCGAAGACGAGGTCTTCCAGGCGCGCCATAGACTGCCCAGGGTGCATACGCCGCATACCTCGGCGGCCTTCACCGCACGCGTCCTGGGCCTGGACGGGCCGGTGCTGACCATCTCCACGGCCTGCTCATCCAGCGCCAAGGTCTTTGCCAGCGCCGCGCGCCTGATTGAGGCTGGCCTGGCCGACGCGGCCGTGGTCGGCGGCGTCGACAGCCTGTGCCTGTCGGTGCTCTACGGTTTCCACTCGCTGGACCTGGTCTCCGACCAGCCCTGCCGCCCCTTCGACCGGGCCCGCAAGGGCTTGAGCCTGGGCGAGGCCGCAGGATTCGCCATTGTTGAAAAACAGGGCGCGGGTTTTGGCCGCCTGCTCGGCTGGGGCGAAAGCTCCGATGCCCACCACATGGCCTCACCGCACCCGGAAGGCGCAGGCGCCGCCGCAGCAATGGCCGAAGCGCTGACCCGGGCGCGCCTGTCTCCTGCAGACATCGGCTACATCAACTGCCACGGCACCGCCACTTCCTTGAACGACGAGGTCGAGGCCCGCGCCATTGCCAGCGTTTTTGAACGGCCGCCGGCGGCAGCATCAACCAAGGGCTGGACAGGCCATACCCTGGGGGCGGCCGGCATTGCCGAGTCGGTATTCAGCCTGCTTGCGCTTGACGATGAATTCCTGCCGGCCGGGCTGAACCTGGATGACCCGGAAAGCGACTTTATCCTGACCGAGTCTCGCCACGAAAAGGTCGATGCCGTGCTCAGCAATTCGTTTGGCTTTGGTGGCAGTAACTGCAGCCTGATCTTCGGCAGGGTGTCATCATGAGCCTCGAGTTTGACGTGATCGGCGCCGGCATTGCCACCACGGGCATCCCCGACTGGGAAGCTTTTCTGGCCGTGCTGGGTGGCCAGCCCCTGGTCGAGGATCGCAAAGCCCCGCCCTCGGCGCTGTTGTCACCGCGCGAACGTCGGCGCGCCCCGCGCGCGGCCAAGCTCAGTTTTGCCGCCGCCGAACAGGCCTGCGCCATGGCCGGGCTTGAGCCGTCGGAACCGATCGCCGTGTTCAGCTCCGGCATGGGCGATCTCGACATCACCGACTACATGTGCCGAACCCTCAAGGATGCCCCGGAGCTGCTTTCACCCACCCGCTTCCATAACTCGGTCCATAACGCCGCCTCCGGCTACTGGTCAATCGGCGCGGGTGCGACCGGCGACGTGACCGCCATCTCGGGCTGGCGCGACAGCGCGGCGACCGGCCTGCTCGAAGCCCTGTCGCGCCTCGGCGAAACCGAGCAGCCCATTCTGCTGGCCGTCTACGACGACCTGGCCCAGGGCCCGATGCGCGCGCTTTGGCCCACTGAACACGCCTTCAGCGGCGCCATCGTGGTGACCCGGCCTGGCTCGCCGAAAGCAATAGCCCGCCTCAGCGCAAAAACCATCCGCGCCCGCGAAGACTGCGCTGATTTGCCGGCCGTGCTGGCCGAGCGAATTCCCGACAACCCGGCCGCCCGCCTGCTGCCGCTGCTGGCCCAGGTGGCCGGCCACGGCCAAACCATTACCGTGGGCGCCGAGCAGGGACCGGGCCTGCAGATCAGCGCTCGCCCGGCATGAAGACGTTTGCGGTGATCCCGGCCCGCAACGAGGCCCGCACCATTCGCCAGGTGGCCGAGGGCGCGCTGGCATCGGCCGACCAGGTGATCGTTGTTGACGACGGCTCCGATGACGGCACCTCAGCCGCCCTGCAGGAACTGCCGGTTCGCATCATCCGCAATGAACAATCCGGCGGCAAGGCGGCGGCCCTGGCCCGAGGCTTCGCCGTCGCATTGGAAGAGAATGCCGACTGGGTGGTGACCCTGGACGGCGACGGCCAGCACGATCCGGCCGATATCCCGCGCCTGCTCGACGCCGCCCGCCATTACCCCGATCACCTGGTGCTTGGCGCGCGCCTGCGCCAGCGCCACCGCCAGCCCGGCATCCGCAAGTTCGCCAATCGCTTTGCCGATTTCTGGATCTCCTGGGCCAGCGGCCAACGCGTGCCGGACAGCCAGACCGGCTATCGCGCCTATCCCCGCGCCCTGCTCGAAGCCGTCCAGCCATCAACCGCCAGGCGTCACGGCTTCGTGTTTGAAACCGCAATGCTGATCGACGGCGCCAGACGCGGCTTTCCCTGCGTGGCCGTGGCCATCGACAGCGTCTACCATGCGGACGCCCGGCCCAGCTATTTCAAGCCTGGCAAGGACGTTTGGGAAATCTTCTGGTTCGTGTTTTGGCGGATTCTGCTGTCCGCACTCTACCTGCCCGGCTTGTTGCGCATGCTGGTTCGCTCAGCCCGCCTTCACCAGCCGGAAATTCGTGAAGATCGCGTGGACACGGTTTAAATTAATTTATGCTGGTACTTGCCGCATCCAACAGGTTCCATACATGAAACAAGATGTCGTCATTCTAGGCGGTGGATTGGCCGGACTGACGCTGGCATTGCAGATTCGCCAGCAGCGCGCCGACACCCGGATCCTGATTTTGGAAAGACGCCGCCATCCTGTGCCGGTATCGGCGCACAAGGTCGGCGAGTCAACGGTTGAAATCGGCGCCCACTACCTGGCCGAGACCATCGGCCTGCGCCAACACCTGGAACAATGCCACCTGCGCAAGTATGGCTTGCGCCTGTTTTTTGACGCCGGCAAGACCGATGACCTGGCCGCTGCCGGCGAGCTGGGCGGCAGCGGCGTACTCAGCCAGCGCAGCTTCCAGATCGACCGCGGCGTACTCGAAAATCACTTGGCCGAGCGCGTTACCGCGGAGGGCATCAGCCTGATCGGCGGGGCCACCGTGCGCGATGTGCGCCTGGCCGAAGATGATGGCCATCACCAGGTGGTCTACCGCGCCGACGACGGCGAGCAAACAATCCAGGCGCGCTGGGTAGTGGATGCGATGAGCCGCGGCAGCATTCTCAAGCGCCGCCTCGGGCTTGCCGAAGACAACGGCCACCAGTGCTCGTCGGTCTGGTTCCGGCTTTCCAGCCGCATCGACATCAGCGACTGGAGCAATGACCAGGACTGGCACGAACGCTGCCGCGATGTTCCGCGCTGGCTGTCCACCAACCACCTGATGGGGCCGGGCTACTGGGTCTGGCTGATTCCGCTGGCCTCGGGTTCGACCAGCGTCGGCGTGGTGTTCGACAATCGCCTGCACGACTTTGACCAGCTCAAGACTTTCGAAGGCACGCTGGACTGGCTGGCCGAACATCAGCCGCTGTGCCGCCGCGCCATCGACCAGGCCGGCGGCGAACTGCAGGACTTCCTCTACCTGCGCAACTATTCCCACGGCTGCCGCCAGGTGTTTTCTGGCAAGCGCTGGGCCCTGACCGGCGAGGCCGGCGTCTTTCTGGATCCGTTCTATTCGCCGGGCAGCGATTTCATCGCCATCAGCAATACCTACATCACCGACCTGGTCAGCCGCGACCTGGCCGGCGAATCGATCGCCCGCCGAGCCCGCGTCTACCAACATCACTTCTTCTCTTTTTACGAGTCTTCGCTGCTGCTCTACCGCGACCAATATCCGCTGTTCGGTCACGCCCGGGCGATGAGCGCCAAGACGATCTGGGATTACGTCTATTACTGGGGCGTGCTCGCCCTGCTGTTTTTCTCCAACCGCTTGACCGACACCAGCTTCATCCAGCGACATGTCGTCATGCTTGACCAGCTCAGGCGCTTGAACGGCGAAATGCAGACCTTGTTCAGACACTGGGCCGAGGTCGAACCGGCGATCGACCCGCGCGGCCTGTTCGTCAACCAGACCCACATGCCGCTGCTGGTCAAGCTCAATGAAGAATTAGGCCAGGTTGCC
>SKKV01000045.1 GCA_007123575.1 Wenzhouxiangella sp. | reverse complement strand
TGAAGTAGTCACCAAAGCTGAAGTTGCCCAGCATTTCGAAGAAGGTGTGGTGACGGGCCGTGTAGCCGACGTTTTCCAGGTCGTTGTGTTTGCCGCCGGCGCGCACGCAGCGCTGGGAAGAGGCTGCCCTCGAGTAACTGCGCTTCTCTGACCCCAGAAAGACATCCTTGAACTGGTTCATCCCTGCGTTGGTGAACAACAGCGTTGGGTCGTTTCCGGGCACCAGCGAACTGGAGGGCACGACACGATGATCACACTGGGCGAAAAAGTCGAGGAATGCCTGGCGAATGTCGGCTGTGGTTTTCATTTGAGGTCGCATTTCTGGATCGGTTAATTCACCCTATAGTCTAAAGTTTTTGCCGTCGTACTGGCGCGAGACTGGAACCACTTGACTATTGGATTTCCCCATATCCCCAGGGCAAGGCGGGCAACGGTTGCGGTCGAGAGAGATCAAAGGCAAGCCGGACGGAGTGTCCAAAGCGGGGCCAGTGCACGCCGTACTGAAAAGTTTCGTCATCAACAAAGTGCATGAACCAGAAATTATCGGCTCGCTTGGGCAGGATACTGGCGGTATGGGCGTCGGCCGGAAAAATCTGGCGTTCAGGCAAGCCCGGCGCAGGCGCGTCACCCCCGTACTGGCTGATTGTCTCCTCGCTGCCGTCCGGGTAGCGATGGTCGTGCTTGAGCCGGATCGTGTCTCCGACAATGGTGAGGATCCAATTCCGCGATCGATTATCGTCCACGTGCAGGGCGATATGGATTCGCTCTGGCTCACAGGAAACACCGTGGGCCAACAGTTCGCGCCCGGTCAGGGCGTCGCGGTAATACTCGGTGACATCCGACAACCTGCCGGCAAAGGCACGATCACAGAAGCGTTCAAGCTTGTTCCAGAACGCCTGCTGCTCGGCCGGCAGGCGTTGCAGCGCGGTTTGATCTGCCTCGGCAGCTAATACCAGGAAATTGAATATCAGGATTGCGCCCAGAAAAATCGTGCAGCGAGTCATGATGAGTATTGACCGTGTTGTTCAGGGCCCAGTGTAAGGCAATCGTTTCTGCCCTACCCGTCAACCAACTCGCGGGTAAGGGCATGGTCAAACCCTCTCCTGGCCAGGGCCTGCTGACGGCGCGACTTTTCCTTGAAGTCGGCAGGGGCCCGATCGCCATAGCGGCGCTGGTACCAGGCAGCGGCGATACTGAACCAGTCCGCCTCCAGTTCACGGAAGGCGAACTCTATCAGGCTGCGATCAATACCCCGCTCGCCGAGTTCGGCGCGAATCCGAACCGGGCCATAGGCCTTGGCCGCACGCGAGCGAACGTAGCTTTCCGCATAGCGCTGGTCGGATTGCAGCCCAGCCTCGGCCAGGGCGGCCAGCTCGGAATCGATCAGATCATCCGGCCAACCCTTCTGGGCAAGCTTGCGTCGAAGTTCGACCAGCGAATGCTCGCGCCGCGCCAGCAGGCGCAGCGCTGCTTCGCGCACGTCGGCGGCCTTGACCGCCGGCGAGCGATCGGCCATCAGCCGGCCTCGGCAGCCTCGGCGGTTTCAGCCTCTGGCTGCGATTTGGGCAGCAGCTTGGCCCGGACCTGGCGCTCGATATCATTGGCCATGTCCGGGTTTTCCTTAAGGAACTGGCGGACGTTGTCCTTGCCCTGGCCGATCCGGTCGTCACCGTAGCTATACCAGGCACCGGATTTCTTGACCAGGCCGTGCTCCACGCCCAGCTCGATCAACTCGCCCTCGCGGGAAATGCCTTCGCCATAGTGAATTTCAAACACGGCCTGGCGGAACGGCGGTGCCATCTTATTCTTGACCACCTTGACCCGGGTCTCGTTGCCGATCACCTCGTCGCCGCGCTTGAGCGCGCCGATGCGGCGAATATCCAGGCGCACTGAAGAATAAAACTTCAGCGCATTACCGCCGGTGGTGGTTTCCGGCGAGCCGAACATGACGCCGATTTTCATTCGGATCTGGTTGATGAAGATCACCATGCAGTTGGTACGCTTGATGTTGCCGGTCAGCTTTCGCAGCGCCTGGCTCATCAAACGCGCCTGCAGCCCGACGTGAGAATCACCCATTTCGCCCTCGATTTCCGCCTTGGGCGTCAGCGCGGCTACCGAATCGACCACGACGATATCAACCGCGCCGGATCGGACCAGCATGTCGGTAATCTCCAGCGCCTGCTCGCCGGTATCGGGCTGGGAAACCAGCAGGTCATCCACGTTCACGCCCAGCTTTTCCGCGTAAGACGGGTCCAGTGCATGCTCGGCATCGACAAAAGCCGCTGTCCCACCCAGTTTCTGGGCTTCGGCCACGGCATGCAAAGTCAGCGTGGTCTTGCCGGAAGATTCAGGCCCGTAAATCTCGATGACCCGGCCGCGCGGCAGGCCGCCAACGCCCAGCGCCACGTCCAAAGCCAAGGAACCGGTGGAAACAACCGGCACATCCTTGCGCCCGGTGTCATCGCCCATGCGCATGATTGCGCCCTTGCCGTACTGCTTTTCGATCTGACCAAGGGCTGCGGCCAGTGCTCGTTTGCGGTTGTCGTCCACTACAGATTCCTCTCGTTGCATTCAGTAAATTGCTGGATTCGAAAATTATCTCACAGGGACCGTCAGCTCCAGCCCCCAGGCTCGGGAAACGTCGATTTCCTAGCCGAGATCGCGGGAATTTCCCAGCAAAGGAGTTTTCGCATCCATTCCAGCCTTCATGATACGCACCAGGTTCTCAAAACCTGATAAGGGCGGGAAGGAATTGACTCGATCAGGGCAAATTCGCGAATCGGCCAGCGCAGGGGTGGGCATGTTGACAAGGTTGGCCGCGCCTTGACCTGCCGAAACAGGGTGATGTGCGGGTGGAACGGTCGCCGGTCAAACTTCAGCCCCAGGCCGGCCATCGCCGTCGACAAATCACCGACAAGCTGGACAGCCGCAGGCGGCGCATCAGCGCCCAGCCAGGCGACTCTGGCACCCGGAAACCAGCCGAAGCGATCGAGCCAAAAATCGAAGTGATTGGCTGAGATTTTGTCGGCAAGTGTTTGAATAGGCACAAGCTGATCGGCGGGTTGATTTCCCAGAAACAGCAAGGTCAGGTGCAAGTTGTGATCGGGCAGCCGCCGCCTGGACAGCCCCTCAATCAAGCCCCGGCGCTGAATGATGGCCTGGCGAACCCCGTCATCCGGCCAGCAGGCGAAGAACAACCGCCTGCTTTTCAACGGCCAATCCGCAACAGCAAGCCCTGCAAGGCGGTGGCGACGGTGGCGCGTCGGATGGCGTCGCGGTCGCCGGCAAACAGGTGGGTCTCGGTTTCCAGCACCTCGTCGGGCAAGGCCCAGCCGAAACAGACGGTGCCGACCGGCTTGTCGGGGCTACCGCCCCCAGGCCCGGCGATGCCAGATACCGAGATGCCATAATCAGCCCGGCTGTGGGCCAGCACGCCTGAAGCCATCGCTGCGGCCACCTCTTCGCTGACCGCACCAAAGCGGTAAATCGTGGCCGCCGCCACACCGATCAGCTCCTGCTTGGCCTCGTTGCTATAACTGACCACGCCGCGCTCGAACCACTCCGAACTGCCGGCCAGATCGGTGCAGACCTTGGCAATCCAGCCGCCGGTGCAGGATTCGGCCGTGGCCAACTTGCGACCGTGGACCTTCAGCTCGGCCGCCAAGGATGCGGCCAGCATGGCCAGGTTGTCATCGTTCAATGGTGTTTTCATGCCGTCCATTGTCCTCCAACCAGGCCTGCAATGAACGGTGCCCTACATTGCGTTGGCTTGCAGGCTCAATAGCCTTCCAGAACATCGACGCCGGCGGGGATGACGAACTGGAACAGGGCCGGGTCCAGCTCGGGGTTGCGGACCAGGTCATGAAGCTCGATCCGGGTCATCTGACCGAAGCGGTCAAGCAGTTCCAAGGCCGCCGGGGCATCATCGATGAAGATCAGGCTGGCCAACTCGAACTCACCGTCATCGGTCAGGGGGCGAAAGCTGAGCACGTTTTCATCATCGCTGGCTTCGATCTGGTAAAAGCGATCCAGCAGTTCCGGGCGGGTCAGCACCAGCAGCGGGGATTCTTCGGCCGGCGGCTGATCGCGGACCGTGACCTGTTCCAGCGATTCGTCGTAGTGCCAGAGTTTTTCGCCATCGGCAACCATTTCCTGCGGGAACGGCTCGCCATAGCTCCAGCGAAAACGATCTGGATCCTGAAAATAAAGACGCCCCTCTGATTGATCAATGGGCCAATCCCGCTCATCCAGGGTGAGCTGGGTGAAATCGGCGCTCAGGGAAGTCAGCCCTTCGGCAAAGCGATCCAGGCGCTCGCGCGCATCGGCGAACGCGTTGGCGCTCAGGCCACAGGCCAGCAGAACAACTAGCATTCGGTTCAAAGGAATTCTCCGTGGTGGGTTGGCCGGATCAGTCCCGCGGCGGCGCTGGCGCCAGCACTTCGCGCTGGCCGTTGTGCTCGGGCGGGGAGACCACACCCTGGGTTTCCATCTCCTCGATCAGCCGCGCGGCGCGGTTGTAGCCGATGCGGAGCTGGCGCTGAACGCTGGAAATGGAAGCACGGCGGCTCTCCAGCACATAGGCCACCGCCTTGTCGTAAAGTTCATCCTCGGAGTCGCCGGCAGCAGCTTCCGGCAGCCCGTTCTCACCAATGGTCTGGCCGTCGGACGTGATCTGGGTCTCGGAAAGCACGTCTTCCAGGTAATCCGGTTCGCCCTGCTCCTTCAGCCATTCGACCACGGCATGCACTTCGTGATCGTCGACGAAAGCACCGTGGACGCGCTCGGGCAGGCCAGTGCCCGGTGGCAGGTAGAGCATGTCACCGTGGCCGAGCAGCTGCTCGGCACCCTGCTGATCGAGAATCGTGCGCGAATCAATCCGCGACGATACCTGGAAGGCCATGCGGGTGGGGATGTTGGCCTTGATCAGGCCGGTAATGACGTCGACCGAGGGACGCTGCGTGGCCAGCACCAGGTGAATGCCCGAGGCGCGGGCTTTCTGGGCCAGGCGGGCGATAAGCTGTTCAACCTTCTTGCCAACGATCATCATCATGTCAGCGAACTCGTCAACCACAACGACAATGAATGGCAGTTTCTCCAACACCGGTGGATTGCTACCTTCGAGCAAGGCGGCCGGATCAACCAGCGGGTCGGGGATAGGCTCGCCCTTGTCTTCGGCATCCTTGACCTTGCGGTTGTAGCCGGCCAGGTTGCGCACACCCAGGGCAGCCATCAGGCGATAGCGGCGCTCCATCTCGGCCACGCACCAGCGCAGGGCGTTGGCCGCCTCTTTCATGTCGGTAACCACGGGGGTAAGCAGGTGCTGGATACCTTCGTAGACCGACAACTCGAGCATTTTTGGATCGACCATGATCAGTCGAACCTGGTCGGGCGTAGCCTTGTACAACAGGCTCAAGATCATGGCGTTGATCGCCACCGACTTGCCCGAGCCGGTGGTGCCGGCAACCAGCAAGTGCGGCATCTTGCAAATATCGGCGCAGATCGGCTTGCCGGAGATGCTCTTGCCCAGCCCTAAGGTCAGGGGTGAATTGGCTTTGCCATAGGGCTCGGAGGACAGGATTTCGCGCAGATACACGATTTCCCGGTTCTGGTTGGGGATTTCCAGACCGATCACGCTCTTGCCGGGAATCACATCGACCACGCGCACAGAGATCACGCTTAGGCCCCGAGCCAGGTCCTTGGCCAGATTGGATATCTGGGCACCTTTCACGCCCGGTGCCGGCTGCAGTTCGAAGCGGGTAATCACCGGCCCCGGGTGGACGGCAACCACCTCAACCTCGACACCGAAGTCGGCCAGCTTCAGCTCGACCTGGCGGCTCATCGCCTTCAGCGTGTCTTCCGAGTAGCCGGATTTCTGCTGGGTGGGCTCGTCCAGCAAGTCCAGCGGCGGCAGGCCGCTTTCGGACAGATTCTTGAACAGCGGCTGCTGGCGCAGCTTCGGCTCCACCGGCTTGGTAATGGTCGGCTCCACCCGCGGCTCGATATGAACTTCCTGGCGGGTCTTGCGCTTGGCCGTATCGCGCTTGCGCACCTCCTCGCGCTCAGCCCTGGCCCGGCGCCCAGCCCACCAGTCGCGCAGTCGACCAACGCTTGCCACCAGCCAGGCCCCGCCGCTGAGCGCCAGCCGCCCGGTCTTGTCGACCACACCCACCCACGACAGGCCGGTAAACAGGGTGATACCGACCAACAGCACGGTCAGATTGATCAGCACGGCTCCGGTAAAGCCCATGGGCGCAATCATCAGGGTGGACAGCAGCGAACCGACCACGCCGCCGCCCTCCTCCAGACCACCCCGGCCCTGCATGGCCAGCAGCGCGCAGCCGGCCAGGATAATCAGAACCAGGCCGCTGGCCCGAACCGACCACTCGGCCAGCGTCGCCGGCTCCGAGCGTTCACGCAGCAGGCGCACGGCGACCAGCCCGATCAGGAACGGCGCGATGTAAGCCATGTAGCCGAACACCACCAGGAACAGGTCCGACACCCAGGCGCCAAACCGTCCGCCCAGGTTCCGAACCTGGTCAGCGCCGACATCACGCGACCAGCCCGGATCAGCGGGATGGTGACTGACCAGGCTGAGCAGCAGATACAGTGCGGTTACCAGAGTCAGCAGGAACAAGGCCTCGGCCAGGCGCCTGGCGAGTGCGCCGGAAGGTTCGACATCCGCCTTTTTGCGCTTGCTTCCGGCTTTGCTCATTATTGTCAGGCTGCCTTAAAAAAGCGTTCCAAGAGTCTGATTATAGTCACATCAAAGCCGGGTGCACGACCTTGCCATTGCGCACGTTCACCCCCTTGGACAGCGATTGGCGCTGCTCCCAGTCGCTGCGCGCCATCTGCTGCACATAAGGCAGGATGGCGGCCGAAAGGGCCTGGCTGGAGGTCCTGGGCACCGCGCCGGGCATGTTGGTGACAGCGAAATGGGTCACACCATCAACCTTGTAGGTGGGATCGGCGTAGGTGGTTGGCCGGGTGGTCTCGAAGCAGCCGCCCTGGTCGACAGAAATATCTACCACCACGCTGCCATCTTCCATGCTGGAGATCATTTCTCGGGTTACGACGTGCGGGGCGCGCGCGCCGGTGACCAGCACCGCGCCAATCACCATATCGGCCTTGGCGACGAAATCTCCAACCGTTTCAATATAAGGATAAAGCGCGGTCACGTTCGGCCCGATAGCCATCATCTGGGCCAGACGGTCCTGGCGCTTGTCAAACACGGTTACCCGCGCACCGGCCGCAGCAGCCAGCTGGGCCGAGTTGCCACCAGCCGCGCCCGCGCCCAGGACCACGACATGGCCGCGATCAGCCGACGGCAGGCCGCCAAGCAGAATGCCGCGCCCGCCCTGTGGCTGGTGCAGTAGGTGGGTGGCCACCTGGACGCCGATGCGCCCGGCGATATTGCTCATCGGCGCCAGCAGCGGCAGCGAACCGTCGGCTTCCTCGACGGTTTCGAAAGCCACGCCGGTCAGGCCGATCTCGAGCAGGCGCTCGGTCAATTTCGGCTCGGCTGCCAGGTGCAGGTAGCAGAACAGCAAATGGTCAGAGCGCAGGTGCTGCAGATCGCCCTCGATCGGTTCCTTGACCTTGACAATCAGCTCGGATTGTCCGTACAGGGCCTCGGCATCCGGCAGAATTTTCACGCCCACCGACTCGAAGTCGGCGTCGGCAAAACCGCTCTTGTCACCAGCGCCGGCCTGAATGAAAACCTCGTGCCCGGATCGAACCAGGTCACCGCAGGCAGCGGGGACCAGTGCAACCCTTCCCTCGAGGGTTTTGGTTTCTGTAGGAATACCGATACGCATGACTTGCAACTCCTAGCGAAAAATTTAAGAAATTGATGAAATCGAATCGGGCCGGCCGGGCGTCTGTTGTATTGTTTGTTGCGGCCGGCCACCCCGATGGCCTTAGGCTTGCTTTAAGACGATGCCGGCCCTATCTCATTCGACTTACTACTAAGCCCCGACCGCATCACTGGAGAAAATTATACTATGGCCGACCCGCGTCATTTCCGGCTCCTCATCCTGGGCTCCGGCCCCGCTGGCTACACCGCTGCCGTCTATGCGGCCCGCGCCAATCTGAAACCGGCCATCATCACCGGCATTCAACAAGGTGGGCAATTGATGACCACCACCGATGTGGAAAACTGGCCCGGAGACTTCCCCGACTTGCAGGGCCCGGAGCTGATGCAGCGCATGCTGAAGCACGCCGAAGCCTTTGATACGGAAATAGTTTTCGACCATATCCATACCACGGATGTGAGCCAGCGCCCGTTTCGTCTCGAAGGCGACAGCGGCGTATACACCTGCGATGCCCTGATCATCGCCACTGGCGCATCGGCCCGCTACCTAGGGCTGGATTCCGAGGAAGCCTTCAAGGGTCGCGGCGTGTCGGCCTGCGCCACCTGCGACGGTTTTTTCTACCGCAACAAGCCGGTCGCCGTCATTGGCGGCGGCAATACCGCCGTGGAGGAAGCCCTGTACCTGGCCAATATCTGCAGCAAGGTCACATTGGTTCATCGCCGCGACGAGCTGCGCGCGGAAAAAATCCTCCAGCAGCGCCTCTTCCAGCGCGAAGCCGAAGGTAAGGTCGAGATTGTCTGGGACCACGTGCTTGACGAAGTGTTGGGCGACGACGACGGTGTCACCGGCATGCGCATCAAGCATGTCGATAGCGGCCAGATCCAGGATGTGAGCGTCGACGGTGTCTTCATCGCCATCGGCCATGATCCGAACACGTCGATTTTCGCCGGACAGCTGGACATGACCGATGGCTACATTCAGATTCGCAGCGGACTGGACGGCATGGCAACCATGACCAGCGTTCCCGGCGTGTTCGCCGCCGGTGACGTCGCCGACCACGTCTACCGGCAGGCAGTGACGTCCGCTGGTTTCGGCTGTATGGCGGCGCTGGATGCCGAGAAATTCCTTGACGAGTCCGCCCACTGAGCAAACCCGGCAAGACCGCTTGATTTCCAGGCTGGAGCAACCGGCCTGGAATGCGCTGAGCCAGGGCAATCCCTTTGTCGACTGGCGATTTCTCTCCGACTTGGAACAGGCCGGCAGCGTCGGCCGAGGCTCAGGCTGGATACCATTCCCGCTGATCGAGCGCGCTACCGACGGCCGTATTGAGTGCGCGGCGCCTGCCTACCTGAAAGAGCATTCCCACGGCGAGTTTGTCTTCGACTGGGCCTGGGCGCGCGCGGCCCACGGTGCCGGCATGGCCTGGTATCCCAAACTGCTTATTGCCTCCCCGTTCAGCCCGGTGCCAGGCCCGCGCCTGCTCGGCAGCGACCGCAATCCCCGGGCGGCGGGCCGCATCATCGACCGCATCCAGGACACCGTTTTGAGCCACGGCCTGTCATCGGCAGGCATAAACTTTTGTAGCGAGCACGATGCCGACCTGCTCGAACAGGCCGGCTGGCTGGCCCGCTATGACTGGCAGTTTCACTGGCACAATCAGGGCTATGGCGACTTCGATGACTTCCTGGCAGCGCTGCGCCGACGGGGGCGCAAGAATATTCGCCAGGAGCGGCGCAAAGTATTCGATGCCGGCTGGGCCTTTCGCTGGGTCGACGGGAACAATTTGTCAGCGCAAGAGCTGGCCCTGGTCAATCGGTGCTACCTGAGCACGTTTGCCCTGTACGGTAACCGGCCGATGCTCAACGACGTCTTCTTCGAGCGCAGCGCGCGCGCCTTCGGCACTGGCTTCCAGGTCTGCATTGCTTCGCTGGAGCGCGAAGACCGCGCCTGCGCGGTGTTCTGGCGCAGCGACAGCCATCTTTACGGTCGCTATTGGGGCAGCCTGGACGATACTCGCGACGTCCACTTCGAAACCTGCTACTACCAGGGCATTGACTACTGCATCCGTGAAGGACTACAAGTTTTCGAGCCGGGCGCCCAGGGCGAACACAAGATCCGGCGCGGATTTTTGCCGGTCAAGACCCGCTCTTACCACTTCATTCGTCACCCTGGCATGCGCCACGCCATCGCGCAATACTTGAAGGCCGAGGATCATTCACTGATAGGCTATCGTGAGCACCTGGAGTCGCTGAGCCCCTACGCCGAATGAAGCGTTATCACATCCCGCAGCTCGGATCGGAACCGGACAGCCCGTTTCCGGCGCCGGGCCAGAGCGATCATCCCGAGGGACTGGTCGCCTGGGGCGGAGACCTGAGCAGCGAGCG
>SKKV01000250.1 GCA_007123575.1 Wenzhouxiangella sp. | reverse complement strand
TGCACCGGCTGCGAGCTGTGCCTGCCGCCCTGCCCCGTGGACTGCATTGCCCTGGTGCCGGCAAAGCGACCGGCCATGGCACCGGTACCGATTCCGATCCGGGTCAAAGCGGCATGAGCGAATCCGCGCTCGGTCAGCGCCTTTGGAGTTTCCCCGGGGGACTGGAGCTGCGCCACCACAAGCAGGTTTCCTGCCAGCACCCGATTCGCGATGCCGGGCTGCCCGAAGCGCTGTTCATTCCCATCGGCCGCTATGCCCATGCCACGCCCAGACTGCTGGTTCAGCCAGGAGAGCAGGTATTGCGCGGTCAAACCTTGATCGAGAGCAGCGACGATTTTGCCGTGGCCGTGCACGCCACTACCTCGGGCCGATTCGAGGGTTGGGTAGAGTGCAACGCCGCCTGGCCACCGGGCGCACGTCAGCGCTGCCTGGCGCTGACTCCGGATGGACGGGATCAATCCGTCGAACCCACGCCCCTGGCCGAATGGGCCCAAGCCGGCCCCGATGCGCTGATCAACCACCTGCGTTCCATGGGTTTGAGCGGCCTGGGCGGCGCGCAGTTTCCAACCGCAGCCAAGCTGCGCGGCGACTGGTCCGGCATTCATACGCTGATCCTCAACGGCGCCGAATGCGAACCCTGGATCTCTTGCGATGAAATGCTGATGCGCAGCCGTCCGGAAGCTGTGGTCCAGGGCGGATTAGTGCTGGCCCGTGCCATCGGTGCCCGGCAGGTTTTGATTGGTATCGAAGATCAGATGAACACGGTAGCCAGGCGACTCGAGCGGGCCTGCACGGCGCTGGATACCGAAAACATCATCAAGGTCATCAAGGTCCAGAGCATTTACCCGGAAGGCGGCGAACGCCAGCTGATCCAGGTCTTGACCGGTCAGGAAGTCCCCCACGACGGACTGCCGCAGGACCTGGGACTGGTCTGCCACAACGTGGCCACGGCGGCGGCGGCGAGCGATGCCGTCATTGATGGCCTGGCGGTGACCGAGCGGATCGTTACCGTCACCGGCCCGGCCGTGATCGAGCCCGGCAACTGGCGAGCCAGGCTGGGCACGCCGGCCAGCTGGCTGGTCGCCAGGGCCGGCGGCTACAAGGACAATGTCGCTCGCCTGGTCCTGGGCGGCCCGATGTCGGGCATTGCCCTGGCCGACGACAGCCTGCCGATCGACCGCGGCAGCAACTGTCTGCTGGCACTGGCTGAGGAAGACATCACCCCCAGTCAACCGACCCTGCCCTGCATCAACTGCGGCCAGTGCGTTCAGGTCTGCCCGGCCAGCCTGCTGCCGCAGCTGCTGTTTCGTGCCATTGAAGCCGTTCAGCATGACCAGGCTCGCGAGCTGCACCTGTTTGACTGCATCGAATGCGGCTGCTGCGCGCAGGTCTGCCCAAGTCATATCCCGCTGGTCGACTACTACCGGCACGGCAAGGATCTGCTCAGGCTGAAGGACATGGACGAGCGCCGGGCGGCCCTGGCCCGACGTCGCTTCGAGGCCCGCGAACAGCGCCTGGCCCGACAGCAGGCCGAGCGCGAGGCACGCCGGGAACAGCGCCGCAAGAAACTGGAAGCGCCTGAAAAAGCCCAGGATGAGATCCAGGCCGCAATCGAGCGCGCCCGGCGTAAGCGAACGTGACCCGCCGCTTCGAACAAGCCGGCGCCCCGCACCAGCCGCCGTCGAACACCGTTGCCGGCATGATGCAGCAGGTGCTGTTTGCCCTGGTGCCGGCGATTGTCGCGCACTGGTGGTATTTCGGCCCGGGTATTTTGTTCCAGATCGTGCTGGCCTGCGGCTTCGCGGTGCTGTTCGAAGCTGCCATGGTCAGCGTTCGCGGCCGCTCGGTCAGCTTGGCCTTGAACGACTACAGTGCCGTAGTCACCGGGGTGCTGTTTGCGCTGTGCCTGCCGCCGCTGGCGCCGTGGTGGATTGCCGCCACCGGCATGCTGTTCGGCATCGTCATCGCCAAGCATCTCTACGGCGGGCTGGGCTACAACCTGTTCAACCCGGCCATGGTTGCCTTTGCCGCCGTGATCATTGCTTTTCCGCTGGAACTCAGCCAGTGGCTGGCGCCGCGCCAGCTTTCTCCCGGCCTGCCCGGGCTACTCGAAACCCTGCAGGCCATCGCCACCGGGCAGATGCCGGCCAGCCTCGATTGGGATGCTATCAGCCGGGCCACGCCGCTGGATCTGCTGCGCACCGGCGTTGGCGAGAACCTGCTGGTCACCGAAATTCGCAGCGATCCCATCTTCGGCGATTTCGGCGGCCTGGGCTGGGAGTGGATTGCCAACTGGTATGCAATCGGCGGTCTATGGCTGCTTTATCGCCGGGTCATTTCCTGGCACGTGCCGGTGGCCGTGCTGGCCACCACGATCATGCTTTCCGCGCCGCTGTGGCTGCTGGGCTCGGATATCCACCCCTCCCCTCCCCAACATATCTTCTCCGGTGCCCTGGTCATCGCGGCCTTCTTTATCGCCACCGACCCGGTCTCCGGTGCCAGCACAGTCAGAGGCAAGCTGCTGTTCGGTGTCGGCGTGGCCGTGATCACCCTGGCGATCCGCCGCTTTGGTGCCTACCCAGACGGCGTGGCCTTTGCCGTCTTGCTAATGAACATGTTTGTGCCGCTGATTGATCGCTTCACGCGGCCACGC
>SKKV01000158.1 GCA_007123575.1 Wenzhouxiangella sp. | reverse complement strand
GCAATGCCAGAAAGACCAAGGCAATAGCGAACAACGCCGCAGCCGCCCAAGGGCCTCGGCTATCAAAGCAACTCGCAAAGTGATTAAGACTGGGGCTCATGGCCACGCTCGCCAGCATACTAGTACCTGCATAAGCATTGCATTATGTACTGCCAGTCACGCCCCGTGGCGATTTTCATACATCGATGAACTGCTCGGCCTGGCCCAGCCAGCGCTCTATGATCAGGTTCTGGGCCCGGGCATCCAGCTTGGCGGCCAGACCATGCACGGAATCCAACAGGTCGGCGTCGCGGGCCAGATCGGCAATCCGGAAGCGCAGCATGCCGGTCTGGCGGGTACCGAGCACCTCACCCGGACCGCGCAGTTCGAGGTCTTTTTCGGCAATGACAAAACCGTCGGTAGTCTCGCGCATCACTTCCAGCCGGGCCCGGGCCATCTCGCCCAGCGGCGGCCGATAAAGCAGCACGCAGGCGGCCTGGTCGCTGCCGCGCCCGACCCGCCCGCGCAGCTGGTGAAGCTGTGAAAGACCCAGGCGCTCGGCGTTTTCGATCATCATCAGGCTGGCGTTAGGTACGTCCACGCCCACCTCAATCACCGTGGTCGCGACCAATAAGCGAATGCGCCCGGCGCCGAAATCATCCATGACCTGCTGCTTGTCAGCCGGCTTCATGCGGCCGTGAACCAGGCCCACCTTGAAACCGGACAGGCTGCGGGCAAGCTCGACCGATCGGGTTTCGGCCGCCTCGGCCTGGAGCACGTCGGACTCCTCGATCAGCGGGCAGACCCAGTAGGCCTGGCGGCCATCGGCCAGGGCTGTTTTCAGACGCTCAATCACCTGGTCGCGGCGCGACTGGCTGGCCGCCACGGTGGTGACCGGTTTGCGCCCCGGCGGCAGCTCATCGATCACCGAGACATCCAGCCCGGCATAGGCGGTCATGGCCAGGGTGCGGGGAATGGGCGTGGCGGTCATGACGAGCTGATGCGGCAACAGGCGGCCGCGCTGGCCCTTGGCGGTCAGGGCCAGGCGCTGGTGGACGCCGAAGCGATGCTGCTCGTCGACCACGATCAGGCCCAGGTCACGAAATTCGACCCCGGCCTGGAACAGGGCATGGGTGCCGATCGCAATATCGGCCGGGCCGGCCAAGGCCTCCAGCGCCTGGCGTCGGGCCTTGCCCTTGACCTTGCCGGCCAGCCAGACCAGCGTCAAGCCCAAAGGCTCGAGCCAGGCGCTCAAGGTACGAAAATGCTGCTCGGCCAATATTTCGGTCGGTGCAATGATCGCGGCCTGGCGACCAGCCGCGGCAGCCACTACCAGGGCGGCGGCGGCGACCAGGGTCTTGCCCGAGCCGACATCGCCCTGTAACAGCCGCCGCATCGGCCGCTTGCCGGCCAGGTCGGCCAGAATTTCGCCTATCACCCGGCTTTGGGCACTGGTCGGCTTGAACGGCAACGATGCCAGCAGACGCGAACCCAGGCCCTTTTCGTCCTTGAGGACCGGCGCGCGCTGGCGCGCCCGGGCCTGGTTCAGACGGGCCAGGGCGAGATGGTGGGCCAGCAACTCTTCGGTTGCCAGGCGCTGTACCGCCGGGTGATGACCGTCAACCAGGGCAGCTAGGTCTTCATTCGGTCCGGGTGCGTGAATGGTGAGCAGCGCCTGGTCCAACGGCGGCGCGTCGGATGCTTGCGGCAGCGGGTCAGGCAAGCGAATGCTGCCCTGGCTGAGGCGTGTGACAACCAGGCCGACCAGTCGCGCCAGGTTGGCCTGGGCCAGGCCTTGGGTGGTTGGATAGACCGGGGTTAGCGATTCAGGCAGCGGCGGGCCGTTGTCTCGTCCCAGCGAAGTGACCTGGGGATGAATCAGCTCAAAGCCGCCCGGCCCGAAACGCGCCTCGCCGAAGCATCGCACCCGCGCGCCTTCCTTGAGCTGGCGAAGCTGGCTGGGAAAAAACCGAAACAGGCGCAGCATCACCTGGCCGCTGTCATCGGCCAGCGTGGCCAGCAGCATGCGACTGCGACCGTAGCGAATTTCCTGGTGGACGATGCGCCCCTGAACCTGCACCGTGGTATTCGGGCGCACCTGATTCAGCGGCGTAATCCGGGTGCGGTCCTCGTAGCGCAGCGGCAGGTGGAACAGCAGGTCGAGCTCGCATTCCAGGCCCAGCGCCTTCAGGCGAGCGGCCACCTGTGGCCCGACACCGGGCAGCTCGGTTAGCGGACGGTTGCCGGGTGAGCGCCCTGAATTGCTGCTGTCAGCGGCCGTCACCGTCGCCGGCCAGCACCATCACCGCATCCATTTCCACCGGCACGCCTTTTGGCAAGGCCGCCACCTGCACCGTGGCCCGTGCCGGATAGGGCTTGGAAAAACGTTCGGCCATCATCTCGTTGACCACTCCGAACTGACCCAGATCAGTCAGGAAAATATTGAGCTTGACCACATCATCCAGAGAACCCCCGGCCGCCTCTGCGACCGCGGCCAGGTTGTCAAAAACCCGCGCAACCTGCGCCGGAAAATCGCCCTCAACCAGCTCACCGGTCGCCGGATCCAGCGGAATCTGTCCCGACAAGTAAACCGTATTCCCGGCGCGAATCGCCTGCGAATAAGGCCCAATCGCCGCCGGCGCCCGATCGCTATGAACTCTCACCTTACCCATCAAATCTCTCCATCCTGTTCTTTCCCTTGTCCCTTGTCCCTTACGCCTTGTGCCTTTCCTCACGCCATCTCCCGACTAACCCGCATCACATTCGGATTACGCTTCAACCGCCGCATCACCCGGGCCAGCTGGTCCCTGCCCTTGACGCTGAGGACAAACGACAGCGTCGCAGTCTCGCGGGTCGATTCCTTTTGCTCCACCCGCTCGATGTTGGCCCCCACCTGGCCCAGCGTGGCCGACACCGAAGCCAGCACACCAGGTCCGTTGACCGTCACCAATTTCAGCAGAACCGAGAAGTGGCCCTTGATCAGCGGCTCCCAGGTGACATCAATGCAACGGTCGGCGTGGTTCTTGCGCAAACCGATCACGTTCGGACAGCGCTGGCGATGAATCATCAGGCCCTTGCCGGGCGACAGGTAGCCCATCACCGGGTCACCAGGAATGGGGTGGCAGCAGTTGGCGTATTGAACCGCGCTGCCCTCTTCGCCGCCGATGCTCAGCGAGGTGGCAATATCTTCCTCGGCGCGGTGGCGCTGGGTCAGCGGCAGCAGCTTGTGCGCCGCGACCTTGGCCAGCACCTCGCCGCGAGCGATTCGCACCAGCAGATCTTCCAGGCGCTCGAGGCCAAGCTTGGACAGGTAGCGGGCCAGGCGACGCTGCGATACCTTTTCCATCGAGTATCCGCGCCGGGCCAGGGCCTGGTCGAGCAGGCGATCGCCGATGGCCACGGAATCGGCCTGCTCCAGGTTCTTCAGATGCGAGCGAATCGCGGTGCGCGCTTTGGAGGTGACCACGTACTCCAGCCATTCCGGCTGCGGTTCCGCCCCATCCTGGGTCAAAATCTCAACGGTCTGGCCATTTTCCAGGCGGGTATTCAGCGGCAGGCGCTGCTTGTCGATGCGCGCGCCAATGGCCTGGTTGCCCACATCGGTATGGATGGCGTAGGCAAAGTCCAGGGCGGTGGCATCGGCCTTCAAGTCGATGATCTTGCCGCGCGGCGTGAACACGAAGATTTCGTCGGGAAACAGCTCGGATTTGGCCGTGTCCAGAAACTCGTTGGAATCGGGCGAGCGATACTGGGTATCGACCAGTTTCAGCAGCCATTCACGCGCGCGCACGGCCGTGGAGCGGTCCGGGGTGGCCTTGTACAGCCAGTGCGCTGCCGCGCCTTTTTCGGCCACCAGGTCCATCTCTTCGGTTCGGATCTGGATTTCCACCAGGACGTGCAGCGATGAGTGCAATACGGTGTGCAGGGACTGGTAGCCGTTCGGCTTCGGCAGGGCGATGTAGTCCTTGAAACTGCCCGGCTTTGGCCGGTACAGGGCGTGGCACACGCCCAGCGCCTGATAGCAATGCGGTTCGGAGTGGGTAATGATGCGAAACGCGAACAGGTCAGACACTTCCTTGTACGGCAGGCTCTTGTCGCGCATCTTGCTGTAGATGCTGTAGGGCGTCTTGGTCCGGCCCTCGACCCGCACCGGGATGCCGGCCTCGCTTAAACGCTTTTTCAGGGCGGTACTGATCGTGTCGATCACTTCCTGACGATTACCACCCACCTTGGCCACGCGCCGGCTGATCACGCGGTGACGGTTCGGGTGCAGGTTGGCAAACCCCAGATCCTCGAGCTCTTCTTTCAGCGTGTTCATGCCCAGTCGCTCGGCGATTGGGGCATAAATGTCCAGGGTCTCGGAGGAAATGCGTCGACGCGATTCAACCGACATCGCCTCGATGGTGCGCATGTTGTGCAGGCGATCGGCCAGCTTGATGAAGATCACCCGCAGGTCGCGGCTCATGGCCAGCAAGAGTTTGCGGAAGCTTTCGGCATCCGCCTCGCGGCGGGTCCGGAACTTCATCTTGTCGAGCTTGGTAACCCCGTCGACGAGGTTGGCGACTTCGCTGCCGAATTCCCGTTCCAGATCGACCTGCTCCAGCTCGGTGTCTTCAACCGTATCGTGGAGAATGGCCGCGGCAATGGTCTGGTGGTCCATGCGCATCCCGGCCAGGATGCGGGCCACGGCCACCGGGTGCATGATGTAGTCTTCGCCGGATCGGCGTTTCTGGCCCTGGTGGGCTTCCGCGCCCACTTCGTAGGCGCGCAATACCATCGCAACCTGCTCGGGTTCCAGATAGGTGTTGAGCAGGTCACGAAGCTGGCGCACGGCGCCGGGCAGCATGGGAGCGCCCTTTCGACTCAGTCCATGTCGTCGTCGGGCGGCGGCGGCACTTCGGCTTGCATGGCCGCCAGGCGAGCGTCCAGCTCGGCCTGCAGGCCACCGATATTGTCGTCGTTGACCGCGCCTTCGGCAATTTCGCGCAGGGCAATCACGGTGGGCTTGTCAGACTCCTCGTCCACCAGCGGGTCGGCACCGTTGGCGATCATGCGCGCACGCTGGGAGGCGGTGATGACCAGGTCAAATCGGTTCGGGACTGCCTCGATGCAGTCTTCTACGGTAACTCGTGCCATGAAGGCAACTCCTGAAATACGTCGGGTGAAATCGATCGGGCGACGGCCTCGACCGACAGGCAAATCTTGCAGACTAACCTTGTATTGTACTGCTCTCAGCGGCTTCTTCCAACAATTTCTCAACCCTGGCCTGCTGCCGGGCGCGCCGCAGCGGCCAGGCGGTGACGATGCATTCCAGCTCATCCAGAGCGCGCTCAAAGCGGTCGTTGACCACCATCCACCGAAACGCCGAGCAGGCTTCAATCTCGCGCCGCGCTTCGCTGAGCCGCCTGCCAATCACCTCGGGTGAATCCGAGCCGCGATTGCGCAGCCGCCGGGCCAGCTCCTGCATCGACGGCGGCAGAATGAAAATCGAGCACAATCCGGCAAACGCCTCCCTGACCTGGGCTGCGCCCTGCACGTCGATCTCCAGCAGTACATCTTTGCCCGAGGCGCGCAGCGCTTCGACCCGGTCGCGCCGAGTGCCGTAGTAATTGCCGTATACATCGGCATACTCCAGGTACTCCCCGGCGGCAATGCCAGCCTCGAAACGGTCCCGGTCAACAAAGTGATACTGCTCCCCATCCACCTCGCCAGCGCGAGCCGGACGGGTCGTGTCGGACACCGACAAGGCCAGGTTCGGACAACGCTCCAAAAGCGCTTTCATCAGGCTGGTCTTGCCCGCCCCCGACGGTGCCGCAATCAGGTACAGCTCGCCTTTATTCGACATTCTGGATCTGCTCGCGCATTTGCTCGATCAGCACTTTGAGCTCGACGGCAGCCTGGCCGGTTTCGACCACGGCGGCCTTGGAGCCCAAGGTATTGGCCTCGCGATTGAGCTCCTGCATCAAAAAATCCAGGCGGCGGCCGACCGGCTCGTCCAGGCCCATTACCCGGCGGATTTCGGCCACGTGGACATCGAGCCGGTCCAGTTCTTCATCGACATCCAACTTCTGCAAGGCCAGCACCACTTCCTGCTCAATGCGACCGGGCTCGACCGGCTGCGACAGGTTGGCCAAGCGATCACGAAAGCGCTGGTCCAGCGCGGTGCGAATCTGCGGCAGGTAGGAGCGAACTTCGGCCACCTGGCGCTCGATGCCGGTCAGGCGCGCCTCGATCATCTCGGCAATGGCCCGGCCTTCCTGCTCGCGGGCCTCGATCAGCGCCGCCACCGCGTCATCCAGCAGCGCCAGTGCCGCTGCTCGCTCGGCGTCAAAATCGGGCCGCTCCTGGATGATCATGCCCGGCCAGTCCAGCAGGTGTACCAGGTCAGGGTCAGCCGCGCCGCCGCTCAAGCCTGCCAGCTCATCATGGCAACGCACCAGGGCGCGAGCCAGATCGGTGTTCAGTCGCAAATCGGCACTGGCCGCGGCCGCGTCGGCCTGAAAGCGCAAACTGGCCTCGACCTTGCCGCGGCTCAAACCCTCCTTGAAGCGCTGACGAACCTCTGGCTCGAGCACCCGAAACTCTTCAGGCATGCGCAGGGAAAGGTCGAGATAGCGCTGGTTGACCGAGCGCAGCTCCCAGACCAGCTGGCCGCGCGCCGTCTGGGCCGGGCGCTGCGCGTAGGCGGTCATGCTTCGAATCATGGCGGGTCTTGAAACCTGTGAACAAGCCCGTCATGGTACCCTTGCCGGCTGACAAATTGAAAGGATCAGATGCGTCCATGCGACCCTCCGGACGACGTCCCGACCAGCTCAGACCGGTCTCCATCCAGCGCCACTACACCAAGCACGCCGAAGGCTCGGTATTGATAGCCTTCGGCGACACCCAGGTGCTGTGCACGGCCAGCGTCGAAGACCGCGTGCCGCCGTGGCTGCGCGGCAAGGGCTCGGGCTGGGTAACCGCCGAGTACGGCATGCTGCCGCGCGCGACCGGCACCCGCAACATGCGCGAGGCCACGCGCGGCAAGCAAGGCGGGCGCACGCTGGAAATCCAGCGCCTGATTGGCCGCAGCCTGCGCGCCGTGATCGACCTGGAAGCCCTGGGCGAGCGCACCCTGACCCTGGACTGCGACGTGATCCAGGCCGACGGCGGCACCCGCACCGCCTCGATCACCGGCGCCTACGTTGCCCTGGTCGACGCCATGGACCAACTGTTCGATGCCGGCAAGGTCAAGCGCAACCCCGTCCACGGACAGGTGGCTGCCGTGTCAGTCGGCATGCTCGGTGATCAGGCCGTGCTCGACCTGGACTATGCCGAGGACTCCACCGCCGATACCGACCTGAACGTGGTCATGAACGAAGCCGGCGGTTTTATCGAAGTGCAAGGCACGGCCGAAGGTCACGCCTTCCGCCGCGAAGAGCTGGACGCCATGCTGGAGCTGGCCACCAGCGGCGTCAAGCAACTCGTCGAGATCCAGGAGGAAGCCCTTCGTGCCGCTTGAACAACTGGTTCTGGCCAGCGGCAACGCCGGCAAGCTCAAGGAACTGGCGCATCTGTTGGAACCCCTGCACATGGCGGTCCGCTCGCAAGCCGATTTCGAGGTCAATCCCCCGGAGGAAACCGGCCTGACCTTTGTCGAAAACGCGCTCATCAAGGCGCGCGAGGCAGCGAAAGTCAGCGGCCTGCCAGCGCTGGGCGATGACTCCGGCCTGGTGGTCGATGCCCTGGACGGTGCCCCCGGCATCTACTCAGCCCGCTTTGCCGGTCCCGACGCCAGCGATGCCGACAACAACGAGAAACTGCTGGAACGCCTCGCCGGCCTGCCCCTGGAGCGCCGTAACGCTCACTTCCACTGCTGCCTGGTGATGCTGCGCTCGGCCGAAGACCCGGCCCCGCTGATCGCCACCGGCACCTGGCACGGCCAGATCCTGGAAGCCCCCCGCGGCCAGGGCGGCTTCGGCTACGACCCCTTGTTCCTGGACCCCAAGCTGGGCGCCACCGCCGCCGAACTGACGATGGCGGAGAAGGCTCGGATCAGTCATCGCGGTCAGGCGTTGATGGGTTTGATTGAGAGGATTAAGGAGGGGTAGAAAACTCGGTTTACGGTTTACGGGTTAAGGTTTACGTAAAGACCAAACCGTAATCCGTAACGCGTAAACCGTAAAGCGTAAACCGTTCACCCCGCATGCTGCAGCTTCCCCCGCTTTCCGTTTACATCCATCTGCCTTGGTGCGTGGCCAAGTGCCCTTACTGCGACTTCAATTCGCATGCGCTCCAGGGTCAGGTGCCGGAGCAGGCCTATGTGGATGCCTTGCTGGCCGATCTGGAGCTGGAGCTGCCGCGGGTGTGGGGGCGGACGGTGCATTCGGTGTTTTTGGGGGGCGGCACGCCGAGCCTGTTTTCCGGCCAGGCGATTGATCGGCTGTTGGCCGGTGTGCGGGCTCAATTGAACCTGGCGCCGGGTGCGGAGATTACCATGGAGGCCAACCCGGGCGCGGTTGAACATGATCGATTTGAAAGCTACCGCGCCGCCGGGGTCAACCGGATCTCGCTGGGCGTTCAGAGCTTTGATGACCTGCAGCTGAAGAAACTGGGGCGGATACATGGCCGAGCCGAGGCACGACAAGCGATAGAGGCCGTTCGCGGCGCCGGCTTCGACAACTTCAACATCGATTTGATGTGGGCCTTGCCCGAACAAAGCGTAGAACAGGCCCTGGACGATGTCGAGCAGGCCCTGAGTTTCGAGCCGCCGCACCTGTCGCACTATCAGCTCACGATCGAGCCCAATACGGTGTTTGCCGCCAGGCCGCCGGCTCTGCCGGAAGAGGAGCTGGCCTGGGAGATGCAGGAAAAGTGCGGTGACCTTTTGCTTGGAGCCGGTTTCCAGCCGTACGAAATCTCGGCCTGGTCACGACCCGGCCGCGAGAGCCGCCACAACCTCAACTACTGGCGATTCGGCGACTACATCGGCATTGGTGCCGGTGCCCACGGCAAGATTACCCTGCCGGCGGAAAGCCGAGTCGTCAGGTTGCGCCGCAAGCTGGTTCCGCATTCTTATCTGGCTGCGGTGGAAAACGCCAGCTTTATCGCGGAGCAGCATGATGTCTCGGCCGAAGACCTTGTTTTCGAGTACTTTCTCAACCGCCTGCGTCTGGCCGAAGCGATACCTTTTGCCGAATTCGAAGCGCTGACCGGAGTGGCGCGTGAGCAGCTTCAGCGGCCGTTGGAGGAGGCCACCCGACTCGGTTTGGTCTCGGTGGACGAGAACCAAATTCACCGCACAGGAAGGGGGCATCAATATCTGAATGATTTGCAGGGGCTGTTCTTGCCCCGAGGAGGCTCCGAGCGGTGATTCCTGCATCGAACCTGGTCGAAAATCGCTTTGGAGTGCCCTGAAAACCTTTCCGCTGAATCCAGATTTGTCGCTGAATTCCAGATGGACCCCGGCCGCGTTGGGCCGGGCTACATTACGGTGCCACTTGCTTATGGCGTACCGCACCCTTCCTCAGACCTGTGCTGGGCCGGACTTCGAGTGGCAGTTTCGGCCGCGCCCTCTGCTGGCAGCTGAGATCAATTGAGCGCATCGTTCAATTTCAGGCTGGTCCAGATTGTTAACGAGCCGATGCCTTCGAAATCGCCGGGGTTGTCGGTGAGCAAGTGGTCAACCGCATGGGTTTGCATGCATGCGACTATGTTCGCATCGTGAATACGCTTCCCCGTCAAGCGCTTGTTTCGAACAAGGCTTTCCAGAACGCCCCACTGTCGCGGCTCTGGATCAAGCAACGAAACAAACCTCAGAAGTTCGTTAACGTTTGATAATGCCTGCGAAGCGGACATGCCCAGTCCGTTTTGGGGTTGCGGTCGCGTTGCGACAACCAGGTACTCGCGCAAGACTTGCTGACTGGTCACCAGGCACCAGCTCACCAGCGTAGATTGGCTGATGATTCGTTCACAGGCCTGATGAGTACCGCGCCCCTCGTCAGTGGCGCCGAGCATGACGTTCGTATCCACGAACACCATTTCACCGACCGGAATCACCGTAGATATCCTCTCGCGACCAGGTCGATTGAACATCAGACTTAACTTTGTACAGCTTCAGCGGCCGCTCAACTGGGTCAGGTGCAAGCTGGGCTGCGCGGTCGAGAATATGGCGTAACTCTCCCTGCAATGAGCGGTGGTTGACGGCCGCCAGCCGTTTCAGTTTACTCAATGTCTCCGAGCTGATATCTCGAATGTGTATTGATTTCATACTGATATTATAATGCTATTGCG
>SKKV01000289.1 GCA_007123575.1 Wenzhouxiangella sp. | reverse complement strand
GTGGAGGTGAGGCGGGAAGAGGGGAAAGAGGGAAAGAGGGAAAGAGGGAAAGAGGGAAAGAGGGAAAGAGGGAAAGAGGGAAAGAGGGAAAGAGGGAAAGAGGGAAAGAGGGAAAGAGGGAAAGAGCCGGTTGCTGGATGGGGTACTCTTGGGTTGGATTTTGATTTACATGAGTAACGTTGATGGTTGTTCGGATTTTTGCTTTGGTGGCGATGTTGGTGCCAGTTTGTGTGTTGGGGGCGGGGCCCGGGTTGCCGGATGGGTTTGAGCCGCGGGAGGATGTGCCGGCGCCGGCGGATGTCTGGGGGTTCGAGCCCGGGCAGTGGCACCCTCGGCATGACCAGATTGCCGGTTATCTGGAGCGGCTGGCTGCGGCCTCGGATCGGGTGGAGATTGAAACCATTGGCCAGACCCACGGCCTTCGACCGCTGAAGATGCTGACCATTGCCGCGCCCGAGCGCCTGGCTGAAATCGCCGAGCTGCGGGAGGGTCGACGTGCTGCCAGCGAAGCCGGTGAGGGGCCGCCGGTGATCTGGCTGGGTTATGCCGTGCACGGCAACGAGGCCTCGGCAGCGACGGCAGCGGCGCTGACGGCCTGGTACCTAGCTGCTTCCGACGATGCCGAGGTCAGCGCCTGGCTGGACGACCTGGTCATCATCATGGAGCCGGTACTCAACCCGGACGGCCTGGACCGTTTCGCCCACTGGGTCAATGCCCATCGCGGCCGCCACCCGTCGGCTGATCCATCCGATCGCGAGCACAACGAGGCCTGGCCCAATGGACGCACTAACTACTATTGGTTCGACCTGAACCGCGACTGGATGCCGCTGGTGCATCCGGAGTCGCAGGCGCGCATGGAATGGCTGCGGCAGTGGCGTCCGCATGTGCTCACCGACGTCCATGAAATGGGGCCGAATACCACCTATTTTTTCCAGCCCGGCGTGCCTGAGCGCAACAACCCGCTGACGCCGGAGCGCAACTACGAGCTGACCCGCAAGATCGCCGAGTTCCATGCCCGCATCCTGGACCAGGCCGGCGAGCCCTACTTCACCCGCGAGCTGTTCGATGACTACTACGTCGGCAAGGGCTCGACTTATCCCGATTTGACCGGCGGCATCGGCATCCTGTTCGAGCAGGCCTCGGTGCGCGGCCATGTTCAGGATACGGTCTACGGAACCCGAACCTTCGAGCAGGCTGTGGCCAACCAGGTGCGCACCAGCCTGTCTACGTTGCAGGCCAGCCATGCGCTTGCCGATGAGCTGATTGACTACCAGCGCGAGTTTTTTGCCAGCGCTCGTGAGAAAGCGCGCGCCGACCGTCGGGCCGGCTGGTTGTTGGGCGATGGCGGTGACCCGGCCCGGGCCGCGCGCCTGGTCAATCTGTTGATTGCCCACGATATCGAAGTGCTGGCATTGGCTGAACCGGTCAGTATCGACGGCCGCTTGCACGAGGCCGAAGCGGCCTGGTTCGTGCCCGCCAACCAGGCGCAATACCGGCTGATTGTTTCCCTGTTGGAGCCAGTCACCGAATTGCCGATGGAAACCTTCTACGACGTTTCCACCTGGCCGCTGGCCATGTCACACGGACTGCCGATGGCGTCGGTGCGGCGGGTCCCGTCCACCGGCGCGCCGGTGGAATCCGTGGCCGCGCCGAATGGCACCGGCCCCCAGCCTGGCGCACTGGCATGGATGCTGGCCTGGGACCAGCACGCGGCACCGGCAGCCCTGGCTGCGCTGCTGCAGGCCGGTTACCGAGTCCAGGTCACGCGCGATCCGCTGCACATTGCCACCGTCGATGGCGAACGCCGCTTCAGTCGCGGCAGCCTGGTCATTCATCGCGGGCTGCAAGACCAGCAGCTCGACCCGGTGACTGACCTGCTTGAGTCCCTGGCCGACCGCCACGGCATTGATGTGTACTCGGTCAGGGGCGGGCTAGCCCTGACCGGTCCTGATCTTGGCGCGCCGTCGGTACCGGTGCTTGAGCCAGTGCGCCCGGCGCTGCTGGTGGGGCCGGGCCTGCGGGCTACCCATGCCGGTTACATCTGGCATTGGTTTGACACCTTTCTGGAGATGCCGCTGGTTCAGCTGGAACACGGCAGTCTTTGGCGGGTGGATCTGAGCGACTACAGTCACATCATCCTGCCAGACGGCAACTACGACTGGCTGCCAGCCACCCTCGCTGAGCGCTTGGCCGCTTACGTCAGAGGCGGCGGCATTCTGGTCGCCGGTCGTTCGGCCTCGGCCTGGGTAGAGGGTTTGCCGCTGGACTGGTCGTTCGTTGAGGAAAAATCGAACATGGATGACAAGGGCGAGGCGCCTGAGCGCCGCGCCTACGAGGATTTTCAGGCCGATTTCGCCCGCCAGCTGATTGGCGGCAGCGCGCTCAATGTCGTGCTCGATGTCAGCCATCCACTGGCCTTCGGCTACAGCGAGCCCGAGCAGGTGGTGTTCCGCCGCGGCCGCCATCGTCTGCGCCCGGTCAGTAACGCCTACATCAATGCCGGCGTTTATGCCGACGACGTGCTGGCCTCGGGCTACCTCTCGGATGAAACTGCCGAGCGCCTGGCCGGCACGCCGGCGTTAAGCGCGACCCGTCACGGTGAGGGCCTGGTTATCCGCATGGCCGATGACTACCTGTTCAGAGCATACTGGGCTGGAACGGAGCGCCTGTTTGCCAACGCCTTGTTTTTCGGTCAGTTGGTCAGGCCGACGAACATGTCGGCCGATTGAGCCAGCTTTTTGCACCAATCTTCCGTCGCGAAACGCTCCCGGCGCAGTGCCTGGAGGTGTCGCAGTAGGTAGAGTGAATAAGTCAGGTAACAATCAGGCCGAACGGCGCTGCTGTCCAGCGTCGACGGTCTTGGCAGCCTGTTCCCGCAACCTGTTTTGGTCCAGCACGTTGACCAGCTTGCCGTGGACTTCAATCACCTTTTCGCGCTGCAGGGCGCTCAGGGTGCGAGAGACGGTTTCAATGGTCAGGCCCAGATAGTTGGCGATGTCACGCCGGTCCATGGTCAGGCGAAATTGATCGGGATCCTGGTTCCGGCGAGACAGTCGCCGCGACATGGTCAGCAAAAAAAGAGCGACCCGCGTGCGCGCGTCAAGTCGGCCGACAACCAGCAACAGTTCCCTGGTTTCAGCCATCTCTTCGGACAGAAGGTTCAGCATCACCTGGTTCAGCCTTGGGCTGCCATGCAGCATCCGAATGAAATCCTTCAGCGGTATTTCGCAGGTGCGGCTGTCTTCCAGTGCAACGGCCCCACCGGGGTGTTTGCCGCTGGCCAGCGCGTCCAGCCCAATGATTTCTCCGGGCAGATAAAAACCCGACACGATCTCATCACCGTCGTTGGAGAGCTGGTAGGCCTTGACTGAGCCGGATCGAACGACGGTGACGCTTTTCAGGGATTGACCACCATGGTACAGGTGCTCGTTGCGCTCCACGGGCTGCTGTCGCTTGAGGATCGTGTTGAGCAGGTCTCGCTCTTCCTTGGATAGATCCTGAGCGAAACACAAACTGAACAAGGCGCAGTCCTCGCAGCGTGTTTCGAGGTGTCCGACTTCCCTCAATAGATGTTTGTCTGCCATCGAGCGGTTTCCGTCCTGACTGTTGCTAACGCCAACACCTGAGCAAGGCAATGGAACAATCCTGCGTTAAGTATATCAGCTACGCCGAATGCAGTCTCGAACGGAAGCAAAGGCTTTCTGCCGATCGGATATTGCCGATCAGACGATGCGTGAAAAGCGCCCGCTTCCCTGAGTTTGTGGTTGCAGGTAGGCGTCGAATACCTTGGCAATGGCGCGCAGAAACAATAGCCCATTGCTGGTGACGCGGAATCCGCCGGAATGAAGCTCGATCAGACCATCTTCCGCCAGTGGCTGGAGCCCACGGAGTTCATTGGCGAAGTATCGCCGAAATTTCAGCTCATACAGCTTTTCAATGTCGCGGTAGTTCAAGCTGCCGGTGCACATGATGCGCTCGATGATGTCCCCGCGCAACCGGTCGTCCAGGCACCGGGTCAATCCCCGGGCCGTTGGGATTTGGCCTTCATTCAGACTGATCGCCCATTCGTCATTGCTGCGGGTGTTCTGGGCGAAAGTGTCGCCGACCTGGCTGATGGCCGAGGGGCCGAAGCTGACCAGATCAAGGCCACCGTGGGTGGAGTAACCCTGGAAATTGCGCACCAGCGAGCCATCCTGTCTTGCCCGGACCAGCGAGTCATCTGGCAGGGCGAAGTGATCCATGCCGATGAATTCGTAGCCGGCGTCCAGCAGGCGGTTCAAGGTATTGCGGAAGATGGCCAGCTTGGTGGATGGTGTCGGCAGCTGCTTCTCATCAATGCGCCGCTGTGCCTTGAAAAGGTGGGGCAAATGGGCGTAGTTGAACAGTGCAATACGATCCGGCCGCATGCTGATGACCGTATCGATGGTGCGGGCGAAACCCATGGTGGTCTGGAGCGGCAGGCCGTAGATCAGGTCGAGGCTGATCGAGGAAAAGCCGGCAGCACGGGCAGCGCCCATGCAGGCGCCGACCATGGCGGTATCGTGGATGCGGTTGACGGCCTGTTGAACATCTGCCTCCAGGTCTTGAACGCCAATCGATAAACGGTTGAAACCCATGTCGGCCAGCGCGCGGATACCAACCGGGTCGATGGTCCGGGGGTCGATTTCCAGACCCAGCTCGGCATCGCCGGCAAAGCTGAAGTGTTTTCGCAGCAACAACAGCATCTGCCGCAGTTGATCGACGTTCAGGAAAGTGGGTGTGCCACCGCCAAGGTGGAGCTGACGGACCAGGCGATCACGATCGAAGCGTGGCGCAACCAGCGCCAGCTCGCGCCCCAGATTAGCGAGAAATTGATCGCCCGCACTCACCGAGCGGGTGATGACCCGGTTGCAACCGCAGTAAAAGCAGGGGCTGCTGCAGAATGGCACGTGCACATATAGCGACAGGTCGGCCGGGATCGGCAAGCGGTTGCTTTCGACCATGGCCATGCAGTAATCGGCGGTTGAGAATCGATCGGTAAACTGCGGTGCAGTCGGGTAAGAGGTATAACGCGGACCCTCACCGCCGTATTTTTCGATCAGTTTCAGATCAAACGTGGGTCGCATCAGTTCTGACATGGTCTGTTCCACCCCGCCAATCGCGGGATTTTCTCGATAGTGGTCGACAGCCTAAACGACATCGACGCTTGCCCGTTTGATCGAAGTCAAAAGGTGCGGACAGTCTGCTAAATTGATGGGCCGTTCCGCATAGCCCCTGGAGACCACCATGTCGAATCGCCTGGCTGCAACCTGGCTCGCCCCTGTCTTGATCTTCTCGCTTGCGCTGATTCAGTCGGCCGGCGCCGAGGACGCTTCTGTCGCCCGTGCCATCGAATCGGTGCTGGCGCTGGAGGCCTTGCCGGTCGCCAGTGAGCTGTACAAGGAAAGCGCAAAGCGCGATCAGCTGGCCCGCGCCCTGGTCATGCAGCTGGAATCGCGCGGGCTGCCGCGCGCCGGCGAGCAGGTGTCGGTGTTTGGCCAGCCGCTGACCTGGCAGGAGCGCGCTCCTGGCGACGCTGTCGACAGCGGATTGGCGCTTTGGGCGCTGAACCTTGAAGCAGACCGCTTTGTCCGCGGTCATGTAAAGGTTGACGGCCTGCAGGATGTCAGCTTCTACCACGACGGCAAGGCCGTTGCGGCCGGCAGCGATGGCTACGAGCTGGCCGTGGCCGCCGGCAGCCATCGGATCTGGCTGATTCACCGCGGACACAGCGGCGACGATGCGCCGGACCTGCGCTGGCAGGGCCGTGCCGAGCATGACCAGGTCAGCGCCCATACCCGCCCCGAGCGTCGGGTGACGGCGCGGTTGCTGACCAACGCCGAAACCGTCGGCCAGATGGCCATTTCGGCGGACGGTCGCTACCTGGCGCTGACCTTCAGCGGGCGCAGCGATGCGGCCGATCAGGATCTGCGTCGCACCGAGATCCGCGACCTGCGCGAGGATACGGTGCTGCGCCAGTGGACCAGCGCGCCGCCGCGCGCCCTGGCCTGGAGCCCGGACGGTCGCTTCCTGGCTGTGCAGGAAGGCGACAACCTGTGGCTGCACCGCAAGAGCAACGGCCAGGCCCGCCTGCTGCTGGCCAACCACGAGCAGGTCGGCAGCTGGCGCTGGCATCCTGACAGTGGCTCCATCGTGTTCGCCTGGACCGAGCCGTACAAGTCCGACAACGACAAGCGCCGTCGGCTGCGTTCGCTGGAAGATCGCTGGGCCACGTTCCGCGACAACAGCCAGATCTTCCAGGTCGATGTCGCCAGCGGCCTGATCCGCCCGCTGACGGCCAAGGATGCCAGCGTCAGCCTGCAGGATATTCATCCGGATGGTGACCGCCTGCTGCTCAGCGAGCGTCTGATCGACTATGCCGAACCGCCGCACAGCCTGTTCCGCCTGTTCGAACTGAGCCTGCCGGACCTGGAAGAGCGTGAGGTGGGCCAGTTCCGCCTGTTCAACGGCGCCTTGTTTGCCGACCAGGGTTACTGGCTGCTGGCCGGCCCGGGCCTGGCCCAGGGCGATGGCGCGACCACCGACGACGAATACACATCCAACGAGTACGACACCCAGCTTTACCGCTTGGCCGCCGACGGCAACAGCGCCCGCAGCGTCAGCCGCGATTTCGACCCGGCCTTCGGCGCCATGCACCGACTGCCCGACGGTGACCTGCTGCTGTCGGCAGTGGCCGGCGAAGAGGTCATCCTGGTCCGCTTCGAGACCAATCGTGAGCGCTTTACCAGGCTGGATACCGGCCTGGAAGTGATGGAGCAGTTTGTCGCCTCCGAGGGCCGCCGGCCGGTCGTGGTCGTGCGCGGTACCCGGGCCGGTACGCCGCAGCGGGTGCATCGCCTGGATCTTCAGCGCAACCGGCCTGAACTGCTGCACGATACCGCGCCAGGCTCCTACGCCAATGTTCGCTTCGGGCAGATCGAGCCCTGGTCATTCACCAATACCGAGGGTGATGAAATCGAAGGCCGCTATTACCTGCCGCCGGACTTCGATCCCGACCAGCGCTACCCGCTGATCGTCTACTACTACGGCGGCACCACGCCGGTCAATCGTCAGTTCACCGGCCGCTATCCGTTCAACCTGTGGGCGGCCAAGGGATACGTGGTCTACGTGCTGCAGCCGCGTGGCACGATCGGCTATGGCCAGCGTTTCTCGGCCCTGCACGTCAACGCCTGGGGCAAGTACACCGCCGATGACATCATCGAAGGCACCGAGAAGTTCATCGCCGCGCATGATTTCATCGACCCGGAGCGCATCGGCAATATCGGCGCCAGCTACGGCGGCTTCATGACCATGCACCTGGCCACCCTGACCGACCTCTATGCCGCCTCCATTTCCCATGCTGGCATCAGCGCGCTGACCTCTTACTGGGGCCAGGGCTGGTGGGGCTACGGCTACAGCGGCATTGCCAGCCGCGGCAGTTTTCCCTGGAACAACCCGGAGCTCTACGTCGGCCAGAGCCCGGTCTATTCCGCCGACCGGATCAACACGCCGCTGCTGCTGGTCACCGGCGACTCCGACACCAACGTCCCGCCGGGCGAATCCCACAACATGTTCACTGCCCTGAAGCTCCTCGGCCGCGAGGTCGAGCTGGTCGAATTCCCCGGCGAAGACCACTGGATCCTGGACCGCGAACAGCGCTACATCTGGTGGGACACGATGCTGGCCTGGTTCGACAAGCACCTGAAGGACCAACCACAGTGGTGGCATCACCTCTATCCGGAAACGAAGGAGTAGGGGAAAAAGGGGAAGGGAAAAAGGGAAACCTAGAACCCGGAAAACCGTAGCCCGGCCCAACGCGGCCGGGGTCCATGCTCAATCCTTCACCACCACCCCGTTCCGGCCCTGAACCCCACGGCAGCCCCCAATCCCTTTCCCTTTTCAGCTCACACAATCCGCCAAAAAATGCATCCAGGGATGATCGATCAAATGAGCCAACCACGGCCCAAAGGCCACCAGAATCCCGGTCAATGCCAATAGCGCAGCGGCCAGGCCGCGCAAGCCCTTGCGGTTGACTGCCGAACGAAATTTGAGTGCCGCCAAACCGGTCCCCAACAGCAGCGGCACGGTGCCCAGCCCGAAGGCCAGGACCATGGCGGTAGTGGCCAGCGGGTCGGCCAGCAGCACGGCGCTGGCGACCACGGTGTAGAGCAGGCCGCAGGGCAGCAGCCCCCAAAGCAGTCCCAGGCCGAGCGCGTTGTCGAAGCTTTTTACCGGCAGGAAGTGGGCCAGCACCGGGATCATGCGCCGGGTCAGGGGCGCGGCGGCCTGGCCGGCCAGGTCGCGAAAGCGCCCGGGCAGGGCGATATAGACCGCCATCATCACCAGCATCAAGCCTAGTGCTACGCGCATCACCACCACGGTATATTCGGGCAGCAGGGTGGCCGGCAACATACCGATACCAGTGGCGATCAGGGCGATCAGCAGGTAGCTGGCAATGCGGCCGACGTGAAAGCCGGCCGCCAGCCACGGCTTGTCGCCGGGCAGCTGGGCGTGCAGCATGCCGGCAATGCCGCCGCACATCCCTAAGCAGTGGGTGGAACCGAACAGGCCGGCCAGGAAACCGGCCAGCAGCGCCGCTTCGGGGTTCACGCTGGCCTATTCGTTCAGACCCAGCGCGCGTTCGGCCGCCTGCCGGGTCAGCGGATGGTACCCCGGTCGGGCGCGCTCATAGACCGCCACCGCCCAGTCCCGGCCCCAGTCACTGGCCGCCAGCGCGGCATACAGCGGCTGGGTGAACTTGTTGCGGCCAACTTCCAGCAAGAAGCTTTCCAGGCGCTCGATCCCAGGCTGGTACTCGGCTTCGATGCTACGCATCAGCCACAGAAACAGGATCTCATAGTTCTGCTGCTCAACCAGGGTGAACTGTTCATCCATGGCCGCCATGGCGTCGGCATCCAGCAGGCCTTCCAGGCCGATCAGAAAATGGCGCCACTGGTGTACCGACCAGTCGTCCACCGGCAGCTCTTCCAGCGTCACCTCGCCCGTTTGCCAGTTTTCGCGCCAGCCGTCGACCTCGGTGAATGCATCGGAGCGCGGCCGGATCTCCTGGGCAGTGTCCGGAAGGCCCGGCTGGTACAGCCATTCCTCGAACTCGGCCAGGCTGGCCTGTCCGGGATGGGCTTCGATCAGGTGCTCGCGTGCGTAGTCAAGAAAGTCCTCGGAGGTGATCGAGCGAAACGCGAAGTGATCAAAATACTCGCGCAGAAACGTATCCAGCACCTCGCGGCCGTAACGATGTTCCAGCCAGTCGATGAAAAACCGGCCCATGTCGTAGGGTACGCGCATGAAAGCCTGTTCGGGGTCGCGGTCGGACAGGTCGCGGACCAGCTGGCGATCGCGCTCGTCGGCGGTCTGCAGGGTCTCGTTGAGGCCATCCCAGCTCAGTACGGCAAGCTGGTCGCGCACTTCGCTGCCGTACAACCGCTCCATGATCCGGGCCTCGAAGTAGACCGTGAAGCCCTCGTTTAGCCACAGGTCGCGCCAGGCGGCGTTGGTAACCAGGTTGCCCGACCAGGAGTGGGCCAGCTCATGCGCGACCAGGCCCAGCAGGCTGCCGTCGCCGGCAATAATCGTCGGGGTGACGTAGGACAGGCGCGGGTTCTCCATGCCGCCAAAGGGGAAGCTGGGCGGCAGCACCAGCAGGTCGTAGCGGCCCCAGCGGTAGGGCCCGTAAAGATCTTCGCCGATATCGATCATTTCTTCGAGCACATTGAACTCTTTCGCGGCGGCCTCGATCCACTGCGGCTCTGCGTAGATACCCGAGCGCGGACCGGTTTCGGCAAACACCAGGTCACCAATCGCAATCGCCATCAGGTAGGAGGGAATGGCCTCTGGCATTTCGAAGTGATATTCGCCGCTATCGTTACGCTCAAAAAGGTTGCCGTCTGCGCCCATTACCACCATCAGATCGCGCGGCCCGCGTACCGTGGCGTCGAAGGTATAGCGCACCGCCGGGGTGTCCTGCAGCGGTACCCAGGTGCGGGCGTAGTGCGGCTGGCTTTGCGAGAACATAAACGGCTTGCCGGAAGAGGTCTGCTCGGCATCCAGCCACTGCAGACCGAAGGCTTCGGGGCGGCTGGCATAGTCGATGCGGACCTGCTCGATGCCTTGCGGCAGGACGATGACCAGCGGCTGGCCAAGATGCCCGTGATCGGCGCCTAAGCGCCAGGAAACCGGCAGGTACTCGCCGTCCGGTCGAACCGCGTTGACGTCTCGAATATCGAGATCGCGGGTGTCGAGCACCAGCCGCTGAAAGCCTGGCTCCG
>SKKV01000023.1 GCA_007123575.1 Wenzhouxiangella sp. | reverse complement strand
GGTAGAGTCCGTCGCTGTGGCTGGCCGCCGAGAACCTGACTTCGAGCAGTCCGTCGTCGCTGGCAAAGCGCTGTTCATCGACCAGCCAGCGGCCCCAGTCGTCGGCGTAACCGTCGAGATAGGGCGGTCGGGTGGTGGCGTGCACGTACAGCACCTCTCCAGGCTGGGGCCAGGAGTCTGCCGTTTCGCTGGCGATGACCTGGGCGGCCGCGCGTGCCGAGTCCAGCAGTCCGCGGGCGTGCCCGTCGCGCAGGGTCTGCTCGACCTGGCGGGCGAATTGCCACGCGGCTGCCGGCAGCACCAGCAGCACGAGGCTGATCAGCAGGAGCTGGCTGCGCAGGCGCATGGCGGCCGGGAGGGGAGAGGGGGAGAGGGGGAGATGGGCAGAGGGAAAAGAGCAGGCGAGAAGCACCAATGGCCTTCACCCATCTCCCAACTTTCGCAGCGGGGGGTATCTGTCAGCTCGTGGCCTGACCGGGTGCGGAAGCAAGCTCCTACCCAGTCCCTGGCCATCAATTTGCTCAACCGGCCGGATAGTTGGCGATGACCGTCGTGGGGCTCATTGGTCACGTTACCGACCCCAAGGCCACCAGATTCCCAGTCACCACCGCAGCCGTACACCCGATCAGGCCACGAGCTGGCGGATACCCCCCGCTGCTTCTCCCAACCCGCCCATTCAAAACCCGCAGCCGGCACAAACACCAGCCCCAAGCCCGAAACCGGCGGCTTGTTCAACAGATTCCAGAATGAAGCACTCATTGCCACGAAATGCAGATCAAGGACCTCAGCGTCCCGAAGGCAGCCAGCGGTAACCGGCGCCGTGGACGGTTTCGAGCTGGGCGAAATCCGGGTCAATGGATTCGAATTTGCGGCGGATGCGCTTGATGTGCGAGGTGACAGTGGAGTCGTCAACGACCAGGCTGGCGGCGTCCATCAGCTGGTCGCGGCTCTTGACATGGCCGGGGTGGCGGGCCAAGGCGTGGATCATCCAGAACTCGGTCACGGTCAGGGCAACGCGCTGGCCTTGCCAGTGAACGCTCAAGGCATCGGGATCGAGCCGCAGCCGGCCCTGCTCGATCAGGTCGGGATTGACGCTGGCCTCGTTGATCGCGTCGAGGCGGCGGAACAGCGCCAGGACGCGGGCCAGAAGATGCGAGGTGCTGATGTCCTTGGTCAGGTAGTCATCGGCGCCCAGGCGCAGGCCGGATACGGCGTCCAGGTCACTGTCGCGGGCGGTCAGAAAGATGATTGGCAGGGTCGGGGCGCGCTGGCGCAGGTGGCGGCAAAGCTGAAAGCCGCCTTCAGGTTCGTCGTCCAGACCGATATCGATGATGACCAGGTCGGGGAGTTGATCGGCAAAAGCGGCCTCGGCGGCTTGGCGATTGGCGTAACCCACTGTTCTGAAGCCGTAGCGGCCCAGGGCATCGCGGTAGTTTTCCCGAATAGGGGCTTCATCTTCGACGATGGCGATCAGGCGTTGGCTCATGCGCTCACATTGTTGGGGACGGGGCAGGTCGGCGCAAGGCCGAGATCGACATTGCCAGATTTTTGCCACATTTGCTCGGCAAATTGCCATCGCTGCTGCCGGTAGCTGCCATGCGGCGGGCGTGAAATGGACTCATTGCTACTCAACAACTCGCAAAAGGAGTCCGTTCATGTCGTTGCTGCCCCGTTCTATTGTTCTTGCCTCGCTGTTGCTGCTGGCATCGCTCAGCCAGGCTGCCTCCGAAGCCGTGCTTTGGTTGCATGGGCCGGGCGACGGCCAGCCCAGCCAGGCGCTGGTGCTCGAAACCGATGTTGATATCGAAGTAACCGGCCTGCTGGCCCATGCCTTTGTCAGTCAGCGTTTCTACAACGACAGCGGCGACTGGGCTGAGGGCCGTTACGTGTTTCCACTACCCGACGACAGCGCCGTGGAAAGCCTGACCGTGCGCGTCGGCGAGCGCCTGATCGAAGGCGAAATACAGCCTCGGGCTCGCGCCCGCGAAACCTACCAGCAGGCGCGGCGCGAAGGACGCGTAGCCGGTCTGGTCGAGCAGGAACGGGCCAATGTCTTTACCACTTCGGTGGCCAATATCCCGCCCGGCGAAGAGGTCGAGATTCGTATCGGCTTCCGGCCCCGGGTGGACTTCGAACACGGTCGATTTTCGTTGCGGTTTCCAACCACGATTGCACCGCGCTTCATCCCCGGCCACGCGCTGCCCCGTGGACTGGGGGCTGACGAGCCCGGCGGCGGCTGGTCGCCGGATACCGATCGGGTGCCCGATGCCTCGCGCATCAGCCCAACTGTGCAGCACCCGTCAGCACCCGATCACAACCCGCTGCGCCTTCGCGTCGCCTTAAACGCCGGCATGGACCTGGCCGCCCTGGAATCCAGCTTCCACGCCATCCACCGCGACTATGACGGCGAGCGCTGGCTGATCGAGCTGGACGAAACGCCGCAGGGAGCGCGGCGTGATTTTGAACTGACCTGGCGCCCGGCCGGCCAGAACCGGATCCAGAGTGCCGGGTTTCGCCAGGCCCTGGGTGGCAGCGAGCATGTGCTGCTGATGGTTTTTCCGCCGGAACAGCAGCGTCGCAGTCAGAGCCCGCGCGAGCTGGTCCTGATCATCGATACCTCCGGCTCGATGCGCGGTGAACCCATGATCCAGGCCCGCGAGTCGCTGTTGTTTGCCCTCGACAGCCTGAGCGCCGGCG
>SKKV01000017.1 GCA_007123575.1 Wenzhouxiangella sp. | reverse complement strand
TGGCGCTTGAGCTTGATCGGGGTAAGGGCGGCCGAGGTCGGGCGAATGGCCTCATGCGCTTCCTGGGCGTTTTTCGACTTCGACTGATAGAAATTCGGCTTTTCCGGCACCACGCTGGCGCCGTACTCACTGCTTATCACCTTGCGAATCTCGTTGATCGCATCGCCGGCCAGGGCCACCGAGTCGGTTCGCATGTAGGTGATCAGGCCCTGGTTGCCACCGCCAATATCCACGCCTTCATAAAGCTGCTGGGCCAGGCGCATGGTGCGCTGGGTAGTAAAGCGCAGGCGCCTGGCCGCTTCCTGCTGCAGGGTCGATGTGATGAACGGCGGCTGGGCGCGTCGGCGGCGCTGGCGTTTGTTGATCCGGGCAACGGTAAACTGGCCATCGGCATCGCGTTCGACCTGGGCCCGAACCTGTTCGGCACGCTCGGCGTTGTTGATGTCGAACTGATCGAGCTTCTCGCCGTCCAGGCGAACCAGGTTGGCGGCAAAGCGATCGGCCTCCTCGGCGCCCAGATCGGCCTCGATGGTCCAGTATTCGCGCGGTTCGAACTTCTCGATCTCCTCCTCGCGCTCGACAATCATGCGCAGGGCAGGGGACTGGACGCGTCCGGCCGACAGCCCGCGTCGCACCTTCTTCCATAGCAGTGGCGAGAGGTTGAAGCCGACCAGATAGTCCAGGGCCCGCCGGGCCTGCTGCGCATCGACCAGCGAGCCAGCCAGGTCGCGCGGGCTTTCCATGGCCTTGTCGATCGCCCGCTTGGTGATTTCGGAGAACACCACGCGTTTGATTGGCTTGGTCTGGTTGAGGCCGCGCTCTTTCAGGATTTCGGCGATATGCCAGGAAATAGCCTCGCCTTCGCGGTCAAGGTCAGTGGCCAGGAAAACCGCGTCGGCCTTGCGCGCCGAGGCCACGATCTTGTCGACGTGCTTCTTGTTGCGGTCGATGATCTGGTAGCGCATGGCAAAGTCTTGCTCGGGGTCAACCGCCCCCTCCTTGGGCACGAGATCGCGTACGTGGCCGTAGGAGGCCAGTACCTCGAAATCCTTGCCCAGGTATTTGTTGATGGTCGTGGCCTTGGCAGGCGACTCGACGATCAGGAGATTCTTTGCCATGTTTGTTTGCTTTTGTAGACGGATGCTGCGACGGTGTCAACGCCCTGCAGATCCGGTTCGGTCAATGGCGGAATTCGCCTTCCTCATCGAACATCAAGTCTTCCATCCAGGCGTAGTTGGCTTCCTGGCCGGGCTGGTTGAACAGCACCATCAAAATCACCCACTTGACGTCCTCCAGGTCAATCTCGTCAACCTCCAGCGCGCCCAGCCGGTCCAGGACCTGCTCGCGCCGTGCCGGGTCCAGCACGCCGGCATTTTCCAGGTACAGGATGAAGCCGCGGGCATCGACATCCAGGCGCCGACACTCGTCGTCGCTGAAGATCCGCACCGGGTTTGACTCATGTCCCCCCAGATCCGGCAGGCTACGCTGCACGGCAAGGCCGTCCAGCCAGGCAAAGGCGCGGTCGATTTCAGCGGTGGAGAAGCCGGCTTCTTCGAGGCTGTCGCTCAGGGACTCACGGTCGGGCGCCTGCTCCGGCTCTTCGTAAATGTAGTTCTCGAACAGGTACATCAGCAAGTCGAGCACGTTTTCCTTCATTTACTCCAGTCCTTGTGGGGGCTTGATTTATGCGCTGCGGCTGTAGCGACCGCCGGGATGGGCGGTGATCCGGCCATCAAGTTCCATAATTAGCAGCATGGAGGATACTTGGGCGGTCGTCAACTCTGATCGCCCGATGATCTGGTCAATTGGCGTGGGATCGTAACCGATGGCGTCCAGCAACGCTCGATAATCGGCGTCTTCTTCCATATGCGGTACAGTCTCCGACTTGTCAAGGTCAGCCGGCTGATCAAGATCAAGCAGTGCCTTGAGGGAGCCTGCCAGTTCTTCGGCCAGTGGTGCCAGTGCCTCGACGATTTCCTCGGCGCCCTCGACCAGCCGCGCTCCTTGCTTGATCAGGGCATGACAGCCGCGCGCCTGGGGGTTGTGCGTAGAGCCGGGAATGGCGAACACCTCGCGGCCCTGTTCGCTGGCTAAGCGAGCGGTGATCAAAGAGCCCGAGCGCAGGCTGGCTTCAACCACCAGGGTGCCAAGGCTCATGCCGCTGATCAGACGATTCCGGGCTGGAAAATTTCCGGGCCGCGGCTGCGTGCCTGGCGGGAACGGACTGACAATGGCCCCTTGCTTGACGATCTCCAGGGCTAGCGGCTTGTTGCGGGCCGGGTAAATGATGTCGGGCCCGGTGCCGACCACGGCGATGGTCGGCCCACCCGCTCCCAGGCAACCTTCATGGGCACGCGCATCAATCCCGGCGGCCAGGCCGCTGGTAACGGTAAAACCGGCCCGGGCGAGGGTGGCGGCAAAGTCGGCGGCGTGATCCAGCCCGCCGCGGGTCGCGCCGCGGCTACCGACAATGGCGACCTGGGGCCGAACCAGCAGGCCGGGGTCGCCGGCCAGGAACAGGCAGGGTGGCGGATCATCGATCTGGCGAAGCAGCGGCGGATAGAGCTCGTCGTCGAGGGTGACCAGCCAATGATGGCCGGGTTTCAGCCAGTCCAGGCAGGCGTCGATCTGTGTGTTGTCGGGATGGCGCAGGGCGCGCATGGCGGTGGCGGGAAGACCGCAATCGGCCAGGGCTTTATCGCTGGCCCCGACCCAGGCCAGCGGACCGCCCAGGCCTTCGTTGAGGCGCGCGGCGCGGCGCGCGCCTATGCCCGGGGCCAGGCACAGCGCCAGCCAGTCGCGGGCGCGGGCCGGAACTGGCATCGGCTACCGAGACGAGCTACAGCCGTCGGTCGGGATGGTCGAGTATGTCCTGGGCGCGAATCGCGTTGGTGCCGTCAAGCACGATGGCATAGCTGATTCGCTCGAACGGGCGGAAAACCATCAGCTGACCGGCGTATTCGTCGGGCAAGGTAACGTTTCGATTCTCGGACCGGCTAAGCGGCGTGTAGCGGCGATCGCGAATAGTCTGACCGGGGCGAAAAGCCGAGAACGTATGGCCAGGCTGAACTCCGTCGGAGGTGCCCAGGGAAATGGCAACGATCTGGTAATGACCAACGCCGTAATAAGCCTCGCTGACGGTGAGCACGCGCGCACCATTGGGCACGTTGTCCATGGCGCGCGGCATGAAGGTCGGTTCGTAGACGTGGAAATCAATCGGCAGCACGTAGTCGCCTTCCATGACTTCGCGCCGGCCTTCGATCAGTTCCAGAATGGCGGGGTCGCCGGGTTGCAGCACCCGCGCACGGGCCGCTTCCCACAGCTCGTAGCCAATAATCGGATAGTTGAAGCGCTCCATGCGCCCCATGGTGTTCTGCCAGATTCGGCTTTGCGGCCGCTCGCTGGACGGCACGGCGCCCTGGCCGTGGCGCATGCGGTTGCGGCGCAGCTTGATTTCATCGCCGTTGCCGCTGCGATCCTCGAACTGGTAGGTGACCCGGGCAATGATCACTTCCTGGCCGGGCCTGGCATCTTCCATGCCGCGCACGTAGGTGCGGTCGCCCGGACCGGTCATGACGCGCTGCTCGACGTTGGCGATCACGTAGGGCAGGTCCCTGAACTCTTCTTCCGACAGCACGCGCGGGCGCCGCAGGAAGGGTTCGATGGCATCCAGCGGGATCGTGGCAATCGGGCCGTCGGCGGGCGTGCGCCGAATTTCGGGCGACAGCCGCCGGATCGAATCGTCGACTTCATCGCGTGGCCGCTCGCCAACCATCAGGCGCGGTTCGCCGCCGACAAACTCCAGCGAGATACGGTCACCCGGAAAAATCAGGTGCGGATTGGCAATTTGCGGGTTGGCCTGCCAGATCGCCGGCCACTGCCAGGGGCGGGTCAAAAAGCGATTGGCGATGTCCCACAGCGTGTCGCCCTCCTGGACTATGTACTCGCGCGGATGATCCTCGCGCAGTTCAATATCCTGGGCCTGTACACTGAAGGCCAGCCCCACTATGGCCATGATGATCAGTAAGCGTTTCACGGAGCGATTCCCTCCAGATGTTGCCGACGGCTTGATTTTTCTGAGGCTATCATAAACATTATCATTGCAAAACGCACCCTTAAGCGATTTTTTTCAGGTTATGTCACGACTCAGCATCCTCGAATTCCCCGATCCGCGCTTGCGCCGGGTGGCCAAACCGGTCGAAACCGTCACCGATAACGAGCGCAAACTGGCCGCCGACATGCTGGAAACCATGTACGACGCGCGCGGCATCGGCCTGGCCGCCACCCAAGTCAACCAGGGTGTGCGGCTGGTGGTCATGGACTTGAGCGAAGCGCGCAACGAGCCGCGCTTTTTCATCAACCCGGAGATCATCAGCCGGGAGGGCAGCCAGACCTGCGAAGAAGGTTGCCTGTCCGTGCCCGGCATTTATGCCGAGGTCAAGCGCGCCGAAAAGGTCACGGTTCGCGCCCTGGGGCTGGACGGTGAGCCCTACGAACTGGAGGCTGACGGCTTGCTGGCGGTGTGCATTCAGCACGAAATCGATCATCTCGACGGCAAGGTGTTCGTCGATTATCTCTCGCCCCTGAAGCGCCGGATGGTTGAAAAGCGCCTGCGCAAGCAGCAGCGCCAGGATAAAGCGGAACCCGCCCGCGCGTGAAGCCGCTCAAAACGGTCTTTGCCGGAACACCCGAGTTTGCCGTTCCGGCCCTTAGCGCGCTGATCGAATCCGAGCACAAGCCGCTGGCCGTGCTGACCCAGCCCGATCGCGGCGCCGGCCGCGGCCGCAAGCTGCGCTTTGGACCGGTCAAGCAGCTGGCCATGGATGCCGGCATCGAGGTGCTGCAGCCGCCCAGCCTGCGCCCGGCCGGCAGCGAGGACGCGCTGGCCGAGATCAAGCCGGATTTATTGATTACCGCCGCCTATGGCCTGCTGCTGCCGCCGAAAGTGCTGGAATTGCCGGCCCACGGCTGTTGGAACCTGCATGCTTCACTGCTGCCGCGCTGGCGCGGCGCCAGCCCGATCAATCAAGCCATCCTGGCCGGTGACGAAGAAACTGGTATTTCGCTGATGCAGATGGACGTAGGGCTGGATACCGGGCCGGTGCTGCTGCAGGCGGCCACGCCAATCGATGATGTCGAATCGGCCGGCGAGCTGCACGACCGCCTGGCCCAAATGGCTGCCAGCGTGCTGCTCAGCGCGCTGGATCAGCTGGTCAGCGGCAGCCTCCCCGCGGCCAGCCCGCAAAACGAGGCCCTGGCCACGCACGCCCCCTTGATCGACAAGGCCGATGCCCGGCTTGACTGGACCCGTCCGGCCGATCAGCTTGCGCGCCAGGTGCGAGCCTACAACCCCTGGCCGATTGCCTTTGGCGAGATCGCCGGGCAGCCCTGCCGGGTGTTTCGGGCCGCGCCAAGATCCGAGTTGGCCGGTCGGCCCGGCGAGCTGCTGCGAGGCACCGGCCAGAAGGATCGGATCAGCGTCGCCTGCGGCCAGGGCGCGCTAGATATATTCGAGCTGCAGGCACCGAATCGCAAAAGGGTCAGCGCGCGCGACTGGCTCAATGCGCATCCGGACTGGGCATAAGTGGCCGGCTCCCGATCATCGGGCAAGCGCACGTGCGCGGCACAACCCGGCGCCGATGGCAGCGCACCGCGCCTGGTCGCAGGGCGTGCCCTGCTGCAGGTGCTGGACAAGGGCAGGGCCCTGGATGCCGTGCTCGACGGCCTGCTGGCAGACCTTAATGAACCCCGTGATCGCGCCCTGGCCCGGCGCCTGAGCCATGCCGTGCTGCGCGACTGGCCGGCGCTTGACGAACTGCTGGACCGGCTGATTTCGCGTCGGCCGGCGCGGCGGGATCGGCTGGTCTGGTTCATTCTTGCCGTCGGGCTGGCCGAGTTGCGCGATCAGCGCGAGCCGGCGCCGGCCGTGGTTAATGCTGCGGTTGCCGCCGTTGCCGGTGGTGGACTGGCCCGCCTGAAGGGCCTGGCCAATGCCGTGTTGCGCAATTTTCAGCGTCGTCGCGAGGCCCTGGAGGTCGGGCTGGCCGACGACCCGGTGCGAGCCTGGGGCTATCCCGGCTGGTTGATCGAGGGGTTCAAGCGCGACTGGCCCGAGCACGACGAGCAAATCCTTGCCGCCGGCAATCAATCCCCGCCGCTGTGGCTGCGGGTCAACCGCCGTTACTGGCCGCTTGACCAGGCCCGGGCCGAGCTGGTCGCGGCCGGCTACGAGGCCGACGAGATTGCAGCCGTGCCCGATGCGCTGGTGCTGCGCCAGCGCGCCGCGGTCTCCCAGCTGCCGGGTTTCAGCGACGGTGGCCTGTCGGTGCAGGACGGCGCCGCCCAGCTGGCCGTGGAGTACCTGGACCTGGCCGATGGCCTGCGCGTGCTCGACGCCTGCTCGGCACCCGGCGGCAAGGCAGCCCATATTCTGGAACGCGCAGCGGTGGAGCTGACCGCCCTGGATATCGACAAGCGGCGACTTGAGCAGGTCAGCGACAATTTCCAGCGTCTCGGGCTTGAGGGCAAAGTGCTGGCGGGCGATGCCGCCGACCCGGCTGGCTGGTGGGACGGGCGTCAGTTTGATCGGATCCTGGTCGATGCTCCGTGTTCGGCCACCGGCGTGATCCGGCGCCACCCCGATATCCGCTGGCTGCGCAAGGCCGCCGATATTCCCGCCCTGGTCGAGCTGCAGCGGCGGATTCTCGATGCGCTGTGGTCGCTGCTGGCTCCCGGCGGTATCCTTGTTTATGCCACCTGCTCGGTTCTGGCCGCCGAAAACCGGGACCAGGGCCGATCGTTCCTGGAGCGACATGAAGACGCCGACGTCATCGACCATCAGCATTTACCCGGAACGGCAAGCGCGCCCGGCCGCCAGATTCTGCCCGGTAGCCTGGATATGGATGGCTTTTATCATCTGTCTGTGCGCCGGCTGCAGCGCGCGTGATTCAAGCACCCCGGGCCACCTGGAATTGCTCGACCCGGAGCTTGCCTGGCAAGGTGGCGAGCTGGTGATCATCGCCGGCGTTGACTGGCGACCGACAGAAGCGGTGATTGAGGCAATGGAGCACGGTGTGCCCGTGCCGATCCGCATTACTACCCGCAGTTTCCGGCGCTACGGCTGGTTTCGCGTCCTCGACCGCGACCGCAATCATCGCTACGAAGTCCGCTACCTGCCGATGCTGCGCAGCTACCAGATTGCCGATACCAAGACCGGCGAGCAGCGCAACTATCCGCGCCTGCATATGCTTACCGACAGCCTGCGCCGGCCGCAGCCCTGGGCCACGGGCCTGAGCCGCGAAGATCTGGACGCGACTACCTACCGGGTGGATATCCGCGGCCAGCTTGATCGAACCCGCTTGCCTTCGCCGATGCGCATGCCGGTCTGGTTTGATCCCGAATGGCATGCCATCAGCGCCTGGCAACACTGGGACATTGACAGCGAGGTCATGGATGGCTGACCCGGCCGCGCCGTCATCACAGCTGTCAGCGCGCCGATCTTCTCGCCAGGGTCTCCGGCGCGTGCTGCGCGCCCTGCCGCTGCTGGCGGTGCTGATGGTGCTGCTGTCCTCGCTGTACCTGGTCTCCAGCGTCGAGCAGGATGCTACCCAGCTTGGGCGCATGGCGATGTGGGTGTTCGTGATTACCGGCGTTGCCCTGCTGCTGCTGATCGTGGTCATCCTGGGCCGCCTGGTGCGCCTGGTCAAACGGCTGCGCGCCGCCGAGCCGGGGGCGCGGCTGACCGGGCGACTGGTGGCGGTGTTCATTGCCCTGGCCCTGCCGCCGGTGGTCATTCTGTACTTGTTCGCGATCCAGTTTCTGACCGACACAGTCGAAGGTTGGCTGGACGTGGACGCCGAACGCGCCCTGGCCGAGTCGATTGAAATGGGCCAGCTTTTCCTCGATCTGCGCACCCGCGAAGTCGCAGGTCAGGTGCAGCGCCTGGCCGAACAGCTCGACCTGGACGACGAGGAGTGGTTGTTCCGCCAGCTGCTGCGCCAGGTCAGCGCCTCCGGGCCGACCGAACTGTCGGTACTCAACGCCGCCGGCCAGTCCCAGGTCAGCGTCAATATTGACCCGGGCCAGTTGACCCCGGCACTGCCGTCCAGCTTTGCCCTGGTCCAGGCCCTGGAGAACGAAGTCTATGCCGCGGTCGAGCCGAACCAGGATGACATCCATATCCGCACCCTGGTCCTGCTGGGGCCGCCGCGCTTGGGCGCCTCGCCGCTGGTATTGCAGGCCATCCACCCCTTGCCGGCCGAGTTCAGCCAGCTGGCGGGAAACGTCGAGACCGCCTATTACCGCTATCGCAACGTCGCCTTTTTGCGCGACCGCCTGCAGCAAAGTCTGGTTCTGATCCTCACCCTGGTGCTGCTGCTGACCGCCCTGCTGGCCATGCTGGTGGCCTTCAACGCCGCCCGCCGCCTGTCCCAGCCGGTGCGCGAGCTGGCCATGGCCACCGAGGAAATCGCCGCCGGGCGCTTTCCCGATGAGCTGACCGTGACCAGCCGCGACGAGCTCGGCTTCCTGGTCCGTTCCTTCAATGTCATGACCCGGGAGCTGGCCGCCAGCCGCCAGGCCCTGGAGTCGCAGCGCCGCTACCTGGAAATCGTGCTCGGCCGCCTGTCGGCCGGGGTGCTGGCGATTGACCACGCCGGCTGCCTGAGCGCCTTCAACGATTCGGCCGCGCGCATTCTGGGGCTGGACAGCGAGCGCGACAGCGGCCTGGCGCTGGCCGCCCTGCGCAGCCAGCGACCGGATCTGGCGCCGCTGCTTGACAGTATCCTGGAGCGGCGCGCTGGCGGCATCGGCGACTGGCGCAAGGAGATCCAACTTGGCCAGCCCGACAAGCCGCTGGTGCTGGTCTGTCGCGGCTCTGATCTGCCCCAGGAAACCGGCGGCCAGGTCGTGGTATTCGATGATGTAACGGTGCTCGACCAGGCCCAGCGCGAGGCTGCCTGGGCGGAAGTGGCCCGGCGCCTGGCCCACGAGGTGAAAAACCCGCTCACCCCGATTCAGCTTGCCGCTGAGCGCCTACAGTACAAGCTTGAAAACAGTCTGGAACCAGAGCAGGTCGAGCTGTTGACCAAAACCACGACCACGATCCGCGCCCAGGTCGATACCTTGAAGCGCCTGGTTGACGCTTTCGGCGACTACGCCCGCCCGGTGGGCCTGAAGATGGAGCCGCTGGATCTGGATGCCCTGATCAACGAAATCATCGACTTGTACTCAAGCGCCGATGTGCCGGTCCGGTTCGAGGTCAACGCGGCCTGCGGCCAGTGCCGGGTGATAGCCGACCCGCATCGCCTGCGCCAGGTGCTGCTCAACCTGGTTCGAAACGCCCAGGAGGCGCAGCCGGATGCCCTTCCCACCCTGGCTATCTCGCTGGGCCCGGAGAGTCGAGATGGCCAGGCCGGGGTCAGTCTGCTTCTGCACGACGACGGGCCGGGCTTTGCCGCCGACGTCCTGGATCGGGTGTTCGAACCTTATGTCACGACCAAGCCGCGCGGCACCGGTCTGGGCCTGGCCATCGTTCGGCGCATCGTCGAAGAGCACGGCGGCCAGATCGAATTGGCCAACGATCCTGAAGGCGGGGCCAGGATCAGTTTATGGTTGCCAGCGGCCCAGCCACAGCCCGAGCCGGCGCGGATACAATAGCGGCCATGGCCAATGCCCGCATCCTGATCGTCGATGACGAGCCCGATATCCGCGAACTGATCGGCGAGATCCTTGCCGACGAGGGACATGAGATTCTTGCCGCCGGCAACGCCGCCGAGGCGCGCGAGCTGCGCGGCCAGCACCAGCCCGACCTGGTCCTGCTCGATGTCTGGATGCCCGACACCGACGGCATCAGCCTGTTGCGCGAGTGGACCGAGGCCGGCGCCCTGGAGTGTCCGGTGGTGATGATCTCCGGTCACGGCTCGGTCGAAACCGCGGTCGAGGCGACCCGGCTGGGCGCCTTTGATTTCATCGAAAAACCGGTGTCCATGGCCAAGCTGATGGTCACCGTTGGCAACGCCCTGGAAGCCGGCCGGCTCAAGCGTGAAAACGCCGGCCTGCGGCGCCAGGTGCCGGCCGTGATGGAGCCGATGGGGCGCTCGCTGGCCGTACAGCAGCTCAAGCGCCGCCTCGAACGCATCGCCGCCCACGACACGCCGGTGTTGATTACCGGCGAGGCCGGTGTGGGCAAGGCCATGGCCGCGCGCTGGATTCATGCCCATTCGCGCCGTGCCGAAGGCCCGTTCGTGGCCGCGCCGACGCGGGCGGAAAGTGACGGCCTGGCGCGCCTGCTGCTAGGCAGCGAGGGCGAGTCCGGGCTGCTGGGCCAGGCCCAGGGCGGGGTGTTGTTCATCGACGATGTCTCGCGTCTGAACGCCGAGGCCCAGCGCCTGCTGCTGAAGATTCTGGAATCGGGCCATCTCGACCCCGAGCGCGCTTCCAGCCCGGCCCTGGAACTGCGTCTGGTCACCGGCACCAGCGTGGCCCTGGAAAACCTGGTCCGCGCGGGTCAGTTTGAAGAAGCGCTGTACTACCAGCTCAGTGTTGTGCCGCTGGAAATACCGCCGCTGCGCGAGCGCCAGGAAGACGTGCCCGACCTGGTGCGCTTTTACGCCGAGTATTTTCCCAGCCGCGATGGCGTGCCCTACCGGCATTTTTCGGTCGCGGCCCAGAACCGGCTGCGTCAGCATCAGTGGCCCGGCAACCTGCGCGAGCTCAAGAATCTGGTCCAGCGTCTGCTGATATTGGGTGGAGATGAAGAGGTCTCGGTGGCCGAAGTCGAGGAAGCGCTGGCCCAGTCCGATACCGGCAAGCGCCCTGACGGCGACCCGGCCCCGGCCCTGTTTCACCTGCCGCTGCGCGAGGCGCGCGAGGAATTCGAGCGCCAGTACCTGACCTACAAGCTCAAGGCCGTCGACGGCAGCGTCGGCCGCCTGGCCGAGGCGGTGGAGATGGAGCGAACGCACCTGTATCGCAAGCTGCGCCAGCTGGGCGTGGACCCGAAACAAGTCTGAAGCCAGCGACAAGGTCATGCAAATCATCATTCTTGGCGCCGGACAGGTAGGCAGCGGCATGGCCCGCAGCCTGTCGCGCGAGGAAAACGACATTACCGTGGTCGATACCGACCGCGAGCGCCTGCGCGAGCTGCAGGAAAAGCTCGATATCCGCACCGTACTCGGCCATGCTGCCCATCCCCAGACCCTGATCCGGGCCGGCATCGAAGACGCCGACCTGTTGATTGCGCTGACCAACTCGGACGAAACCAACATGGTGGCCTGCCAGGTCGCCTATTCGCTGTTCAATACGCCAACCAAGGTGGCCCGTGTCCGGGCTGCCGATTACCTGGCCCATCCGCAGCTGTTCAACCGCGAGCACGCCCCGATTGATGTCCTGATCAGCCCGGAAAAGCTGGTCACCGACCATGTTCAACGTCTGATCGAGTATCCCGGTGCCCTGCAGGTGCTGGACTTTGCCGATGGCCGCGCCCAGCTGGTCGCCACGCGCGCTTTCCACGACGGCCCATTGGTCGGGCGCGAGCTGAAATCGATGCGCGAAAAACTGCCGGCCGACGTCGATGCGCGCGTTGCCGCCATCTTCCGCAACGACGAGGCCATCATCCCCGAGGGCGATACCGTCATCGAGGTCGATGACATCGTTTTTTTCCTCGCCGCCACCCGCGATATTCCGGTGGTGATGCGCGAGCTCAGGCGCATGAGCGGGCCTGCGACGCGCATTCTGCTCGCCGGCGGCGGCAACATCGGCGCCAATCTGGCGCGGCGCCTGGAGCGCAATCATCATGTCAAGATCATTGAGCGCGATGCCCGTCAGGCCGAGCTGATCGCTGACGAACTCGATACCACCATCGTCTTGGTCGGCGATTGTGCCGATGAGGACTTGCTGCACGAAGAGGGAATCGACGAGATCGACGTCTACTGCGCCCTGACCAACGATGACGAGGCCAATATTCTGTCGTCCATGCTGGCCAAGCGCATGGGCGCCGACAAGGTCATCACCCTGATCAACCGTCCGGCCTACGTTGACCTGGTCGAGTCGGATCGCATTGACGTTGCGGTCAGCCCGCAGCAGGTCACTATCGGTGCGCTGCTGACCCATATCCGCAAAGGTCACATGGTGCGCGTGCATTCGCTCAGACGCGGCGCGGCCGAGGCGATTGAAGCCGTGGCCCACGGCCTGCCCGGACAGTCGAAGGTGGTCGGCAAGCGGATCGAGGAGATCGAATTGCCGCCTGATACCAATATTGGCGGCATCGTCCGCGGCGAGGAAGTCATCATCGCCCACCACGATGTGATGATCCAGAACGACGATCACGTCATTCTGTTCGTGGCCGACCAGCGCCAGATCCGCGCGGTCGAACGCCTGTTTTCGGTTGACGCGGTGTTCATGTGATTCGCCTGCGCGCCTACGCGCCGGTCCAGCGCGTGGTCGGCGTGCTCCTGGGGTTCACCAGCTTGGGGTTCTTGCCGCCACTGGCTTTCGCCCTGATCAACGGCGATGGCGCCGCCCACGCTTTCTTGATCAGTTTTTTTAGTGTCAGTGTTGCCGGCGCGCTGCTGTACTGGCCAGTTCGACGCGCCCAGCGCGAGCTGCGAATCAGCGATGGTTTCCTGGTGGTCGTGGCCTGCTGGGGCGCGGTCTGCCTGGCAGGTGCCATTCCGTTCGTCCTGGCACTGGATGCCAGCCTTGCCGATGCCGTGTTCGAGTCCACCTCTGGCATCACCACCACTGGTGCAACGGTGTTTTCAGGTTTGGGCGAGATGCCGATCTCGATTCGCTGGTACCGCCAGCAGCTGCAGTGGATGGGGGGGTTGGGCATCATCGTTCTGGCCGTGGCCATCTTGCCCATGCTGCGGGTTGGCGGTATGCAGGTCTACAAGGCCGAGGCCACTGGCCCGGTCAAGGAGTCGCGCCTGACCCCGCGCATTGCCGAAACCGCCAAGGCGCTGTGGCTGATTTATATCGGTCTGACCGCGCTCTGTGCGGCTGCCTACTGGGCCGCTGGCATGAGCCTGTTCGACGCTGTCACTCATAGTTTTTCGACCGTTGCCACGGCCGGTTTTTCCACCCACGACGGTTCCATCGGGCACTTCGATAGCGCCTTGATCGATTGGTTGGTGGTGTTCTTTCTGTTTGTTTCCAGCATCAATTTTGCCCTCCATTTCCTGGCCCTGCGCCGGGCCACGGCCCAGGTTTATCTGAAGGATCCGGAGCTGAAGCTGTTCGCGTTGTTGCTGCTGATCATTTCGGTATTGATTACCGTGCTGCTGTGGCGCCAGCAGGTCTATGACAGCGTCTGGGAGTCGATTCGCTACGCGGCTTTCCAGGCGGTGTCCTTTACCACCACCACCGGATTTGCAACCGCCGAGGTCTATCTCTGGCCCGGCACCCTTCCCCTGTTGCTGATCCTGATTTCCGGCCTGGGCGGCTGCGCCGGCGCCACCACCGGCGGCTTCAAGATCATCCGCGTCTACCTGGTCACCAAGCAGGGCATGCGCGAACTGCAGCGTCTGATCCACCCGCGCTCGGTGGTGCCGTTGAAGCTGGGCGGGCGCACCTTGAACCAGGAAGTCGCCAACGCTGTTTGGGGGTTTGTCTCCCTGTATATCGTCTGTGTTGTCATCCTGACCCTGATCGTTTCCGGCATCGAAGAAGACCTGGTCACTGCCGTATCAGTCGTGTTTTCTGCTATGAACAACCTGGGCCCCGCCCTCGGCGAAGCCGGTGCCAACTGGGGCCCCTTGAGTAACGCCACCAAGTGGCTGATGAGCTTCGCCATGCTGCTGGGCCGACTGGAAATATTCACAATCCTGGTCCTGCTGACGCCGTCCTATTGGCGCCACTGACGTGCCAGGGGAAGAGGGGAAGGGCCCATGCCCAAACTATCTCCGAAACCAGCGATTTTGCGCCGATTTCTGACTCACCACCTTTTGCCCTTCTTCCCGTTTACTCATCTACCCCTCTACCCCAAAACCATCACAGCGACCAAAACACCAGAAAAAACAACACCGCTCGATACAGTAACAGGGCTGGTAGCCACCAGACATTGATCGCGGCGGCTAGGAGCGTAGCCTTGATCCAGCCCATGCGGTAAACCTGGCGCACCGCTGGCAGCGTCCAGGCGAATCCCAGCACGGCCAGAGAGCCTGTTGCGATCACATCCAGCAATCGTTCATTGGGTGGCAACCAGCCAATCATCGCCAGCACGATGATCAGCCAGCCGGTGGCCATGCTCAGCACCAGGAAAAAAGCGGTCCAGTGGGTGGCCAGGACCAGGTGGATGATAGGACTTTCGCGCCGCCAGGCCATCAACAGCAGCGGCGCGATCATCATCAGCGGGATATAGATAATGATCAGCGTGCGCGAGTAGATATCGACCCTTGAATTGAACAGGCGTCCGTAGTCGACCACGGATTCCCGTGCCGGGTAGAGATGCTCGCTCAATTCCGCCGGACCATAAAGCAGGCTGGCGGCGACCTGGTTCCATTCCTCCTCTGCCAGCGGCGGGTCGTTGAGCGATTGATTGACCAGGCGGGATGCCACCGGCTGGTGCAGGAAACCTTCGGCGCCGATATGCCAATGTAATTCCGTGGTGAATGTATTCCAGGCGCTGACAAAGAAATACAGCAGGTTGATGAACAGAAACAGGTGCAGCGGCCGCATCCAGCGCACCCGCCGGCCGGCCAGGTAGTCGGCGGTGAGCAGGCCCGGCTTGAAGACCAGGGCGCGCAGGCTGCCCCAGAAGCGGCCTTCCAGGTTGGTCAGCGCATCGAGCAGCTCGGCCAGGTATTCCCTGAGCGTCAATTCCCCCGGCTTGCGCGCCTGCTCTCCGCACTGCGCGCACCAGGGTCCATTCAGCTCGGCACCGCAGTTGGCACAATTGGCTTTCGTGGTTGACCCCTGGTCGTCCATGACCGGCTCCCCGGCAAACGTTCAGCCGAGTATAGCCACCGTTGATGTTGCAGGTGCCCCTTAGATCAGCCCGCTGACTTCGAGGACTAAACCCAGCCCGGCCATGATGGCGACCGTACTGAGCAGGCCCAACCGAACAACAAACAGCAGCGCGGCGGCGACCAGGGAAAGCAGCAGGGCCAGCAGGTGCAGCGTGGCCAACACAGGCCACTCGACGCTGATCGGCCCCAGGGTTCTTTCCGTACTTTCGGCAAACAGCAGGCGCAGGCCAAACCATAGGCCGAGGAAGGCGATGACCCCGACCACGGCCGCGGTAATGCCACGCAGGGCACCGCTGATGCGCGCATTGCCGCGCAGTTTCTCGACCTGGGGCGCGAACAGGAATATCCACAGAAACGAGGGTGCGAACATGACCCAGGTTGTCAGCATCGCGCCCAGGCTGCCGGCCAGCAGGGGCGTGAGCAGGGCATCATGCCGCCAGGTGGTCAGAAAGCCGACAAACTGGGTCACCAGGATCAGCGGCCCTGGCGTGGTTTCGGCCAGGCCCAGGCCGTCGAGCATTTCACCAGCGCTGACCCAGGCCTGGGTCTCGGCGGCATACTGGGCCACCCAGGCCAGCACCGCATAGGCGCCGCCGAAGCTCAACACCGACATCAGGCTGAAAAACCCGGCCAGGCGGCTCCAGACCGAGTCCGGGCCCAGCCAGACAAACAAGGCAAGCACCGGCAGCAGCCAGGCGGCGGCCGTGACCACCACCGTTGGCCAATGGGTGCCGCGCTGGTCGCCGGGCGGGATGGCGGCAGGCTTTGTGTCGGCAAACACCAGCAGGCCCGCCAGCCCGGCACCCAGAATCACCAGGGGAAACGGCAGGTTGAACAAGAACATGGCCACGAATGCCAGTCCGGCCAACGCCATTCCGGCGGCGCCGTGTACGACTTTGCCGGCCATCCGCACCAGCGCCTGGATGACAATGGCCAGTACCGCGCACTTCAGTCCGAACAGCAGGCCTTCAACCAGCGATGTCTGGCCAACGGTGACGTATAGCAGGCTCAAGGCCAGCATGATCAGTGCACCCGGGAGGATGAACAGTACGCCTGCCAGCAGTCCGCCACGAACGCCGTGCATCAGCCAGCCAATGTAGGTGGCAAGCTGCTGGGCTTCCGGACCGGGCAACAGCATGCAGAAATTCAGCGCGTGGTTGAATCGATCCTGGTTGATCCAGCGCTTTTCTTCAACGATCAGGCGCTGCATCACCCCGATCTGCGCGGCCGGGCCGCCGAAGCTCAGCATGGCCACCTTGAACCAGACGGCGGCAGCTTCGGACAGTGAGGGTTCAGGCGGCGAATTCATCCCATGGACTCCGTGTTGTCTGGTTCGATGTGTGGGCCGCAATTTAACTGCCAGCGAACTTGGTTATTATGAAGCCTGCGGTTTTCACAGGGCAGGCATTTACCTATGCAATCGGACTCGGGAGGAGAACATCCGCAGCCCCTGCTGCTGCCGGAATTGAGCTGGTCACAGCTGATCTGGATTGTGCTGGCCGTGCTGATCACCGGTTGGCTGATCTGGCTGCTTGGCCCCGTTCTGACCCCGTTTTTGTTCAGTGCCCTGCTAGCCTACATGGCCGACCCGATCGTGACCCGGCTCGAGCGCATGAACATGCGCCGAGAAGTTGCCGTATCGCTGGTCTTCCTCGTCGTGATCACCTTGCTGGTCGGGGTACTGCTGCTGATCGTGCCTGTCCTGGTGCGCGAAACCGTGGACCTTTTCAACCGCCTGCCGGGCTACGCCGAGCGTCTCCAGGACCAGCTTCAGCCGCTGCTGGAGGAATATCTGGATATCGAATTCGACGTCGAAACCTTCGATGCGGCCCGCATTCGCGAGCTGCTGGAGGAAAACTTCGAAAGCATTGCCAAGGCTTCGCGAACGGCCTGGAGTTATTTAAGCGACTCCGGCGCGCGCTTCATCATCTGGATTACCGGTATCTTTCTGATTCCGCTGGTGACCTTTTACTTGATGCGCGACTGGCACCGGGCGCTGGATGCCATTCGCGACATCCTGCCGCGCAAGATCGAGCCGGTGGTCGTGCGCCTGGCGCGAGACTGCGACGAGGCGCTGGGTGGCTTCCTGCGCGGCCAGTTGCTGGTCATGCTGGGCCAGGGAATGATTTACGCGATAGGCCTGTGGATAATAGGCCTGAACAACGGCCTGGCGATCGGCGCCATTGCCGGCCTGGTCAGCTTCGTGCCTTATCTCGGTGCCATCATCGGCGTGTCCTTGGCCGTGATCACCGCCTTGATCCAGGACACTGCGAGTTTTGGCCTGGGCGTGGAAAGCCGGCTGGTATTTCTGATCCTGGTCGCCGTTGTATTCACCGTGGGCCAGCTGGTCGAGAGCTTCCTGTTGACGCCCAGCCTGATCGGCGATCGCATCGGTATGCACCCGGTGCTGGTGATCTTCACCGTGCTGGCCGGTGGCTACCTGTTTGGGTTTATTGGCGTGCTGCTGGCACTGCCCGTGGCTGCCGCTGGCACGGTCCTGGTGCGTTTTCTATATCGGAATTACAAGCTCAGCCACGTTTATGGCACCGACGAGGATGCCGAGCCGCCGGACCCGCCTGACGGCGCCACGCCCTCGGCCTGAGGCCATCCCGGATTGAGCACGATGAAACCGCCTATCGATCCGGCTGCCGTCTTCGCCGCAGGACGGCTGATCGCGCTGCCTACCGAGACGGTGTACGGTCTGGCTGCACCCATTGACCGTCCTGACCTGATCGCCCGAGTGTTCAAGCTGAAGGGCCGCCCGGCGACCAACCCGCTGATTGTGCATGTCGGCAGCCTCGACCAGGCCCGCTCCTGCGTGCGCGAATGGCCGGATCTAGCCCAGCGCCTGGCCGATCATTTCTGGCCGGGCCCGTTGACCCTGGTTCTGCCCAAGGCGGTAACCGTCAGCGATGTCATCACCGCCGGCCAGCCCACGGTGGCGCTGCGCATGCCCGACCACCCCGTCGCCTTGCGCCTGCTGCAGACCAGCCCGGCGCCGCTGGTGGCCCCTAGCGCCAATCTATTTACCCGTTTGTCACCCACCCGAGCTGACGACGTGCGCGCCGTGTTTGACGCCGCTGACGTCGAAGTGGTCGATGGCGGTCCGTGCCGGGTTGGCATCGAGTCAACGATTATTGGACTGGACCCGGACGAACGCACGGTAAGCTGGCTGCGCCCCGGCCTGATCAGCCAGGATGCGATTCGTGCCGTGCTGCCGACCGACTGGCACCTGCAGTCTGGCGCTGCCTCATCAGTCAGAGAGAGTGGCCAGCAGGCGCCGGGCCAGATGCGCGAGCACTATCGTCCGGACAAACCCTTGACGGTGGTGGTTTCCCGGCGTTCGCCGGCCGAGATTTTTGCCCTGCCTGACGATACTGAGCCTGGCTGCACTATTCTTGCCTTGCCGGACGATCCGACCATCGCGGCTCGCCAGCTCTACCAGTCGCTGCGCCAGGCCGAACGGGCCGGGCCTGACCAGATCGGGTTGGTTCTGCCACCTGAATACCTGGACGATCCGGCCTGGGAAGGGGTAGTCAATCGCCTGCGTAAGGCAGCCAGTGTCTGGCGCGATGAAGCCCGGTCTGGCGGAGGCTGATCAGGCCTTTTTTTTCTTGCCTGCCTTGTAGGGATTCCGGCCGTCAGGCTGGCGGCTGAAGCGCTTGTATAGCCATAGGTATTGCGCAGGGGCCTGGCGTATGGAAGCCGACAGCCAGTCGTTCATGGGGGCCAGGGCCAGGCCTGGGTCCTGATCCTGGATGGTATCCGGCGCGCGCTCAAACTCCAATCGCCAGCCGCGGCCGCCGGGGCGACGCAGGGCGCGGCAGAAAAACACCGTGCAGCCGGTGCGGCGGGCCAGGCCGGCAACCAGGGTCATGGTCAGGGCGGGTTGGCCGAGCAGGGGCACGAAGGCACCGTCGCCACGCTTGGGCTGGATATCGGCTGCCACGGCCACGGCCTTTTGTTGCTTCAGCTGACTGAGCAGGCCTCTAAGCGCCGGGCTGCCACCGGGCACCATGTGCCCGCCAAAGCGCTCGCGCGGCTGGGTCATGAAGCTATCCAGCGCGCTGTTATCGGGCGCCCGATACAAGGTGGCCAGTGGCAAATGCTGCGACAGCCACAGGTTGAGGAGCTCCCAGTTGCCGATATGGCCGCTGACTATCATCAAGCCCTGACCGGCCTCTGCCTCGACCGCATCCCATCCGGTGATTTCCAGATGACGCTCAATCCGATCCGTCGACCAGTGGAAAACCGCGCCGGCTTCGAATACCAGACGCAGTTGTTCGACCAGGTAGTCGCGGTGCAGCCGTCTTCGCTGGCTGGCGTCAAGCTCCGGAAAGCACAGCGACAGGTTGGTGCGGATGACCGCGTGCTTCTTCCACGGCAGCCAGTACAGCAACCGGCCCAGCGGCAAGGCCAGGGCGTGCAGCAGGCGCAATGGCAGCCAGGACAGCACGCGAATCAGCGCCGAGGCCAGAACCAGCAGCAGTCTCATGGTCAATACAGCCTGTCCTTGTCGGGCGGGCGAATGCTGAAGCGCTTGTAGCTCCACAGGTACTGCGCGGGTGCTTGCCGAATCCGATCCTCGAGCCAGGCATGCAGGCAGCGATTGGCCGCCACCGGGTCGCTGTCCCTGACCCGGTCATCGGCGAGCTCGAAGGCGATGGTCCAGCCGCGAAAGGGGATGCGCCGGGTCGACATCAGCAGCACCGCGCAGCCGGTGCGCCGGGCCAGGCGGTTGACCAGGGTCATGGTCAGGGCCGGTTCGCCGAACAGGGGGGTGAATACGCCCTCGCCCTGCTTGGGCTGCTGGTCGGCCAGCAGGCCGACGCCACCGCCGTCGCGCAAGGTCTTGAGCAGCTTGCGCATCGCCGGGCTGCCGCTGGCGACCAGTTGGCCGCCAAAGCGCTGGCGCGACTGAGTCAGCAATTGATCCACGCGCGGGTCGGAAGGGGCCTTGTACAAGCAGCTCATCGGCAAACGCAGGGTGGCGTACAGATTCATGATTTCCCAGTTGCCCAGGTGCCCGCCAACCAGCAGAAAACCTTTGCCGGCAGCAAGTGCAGCCTTGGCCTGATCCCAGCCCTCGACAGCGACGATATGCTTCAGCAGGCGGCGCTCGTTCCAGTGCCAGACCGCCCCCATTTCCAGCACCAGCCGGGCCATTTCGATCCAGTGAGCGCGCCTCAGCCGGCGCCGTGCTCTTTCATCCAACTCGGGAAAGGCCAGCGCCAGGTGGGCGTCGACCACCCGCTGCTTGCGAAGCGGCAGATTATCCAGCAGCCAGCCCAGCGGCAGGGCCAGCGCATGCCCCAGCCACAGCGGCAGCCAGCTCAGCAGGCGAATCAGCAGTCGGGCCAGCAGCAGTTTCAAGGCGGAAGGTTGGTCATTGGAAAAAACAAAGGATAGCCTGCCCGGCCAGGGATGGGGCAGTACCATTGGCAGTCGGTGGCCCGACGACAGTGGGCCTGCACCCAGCAAATGAGATTCAACGAACGGAGCTTAAGATGATTGTTGGCCATTTTCGGGCTCGATTCACCTGCGGCGCGCTTTTGCTGCTTGTTCTGGCACAGCCTGTCCAGGCCATCGATGCTGATACGACCGGCAACTGGGCCAATCCCGAGCAGCCAGGGCACGGGTTGCAGATCGAGGTGCTGCCTGACGGTCGCGCCGTTGTCGCCTGGTATGTGTACAACTCGCTTGGTGATCCTCTATGGCTGTTCGGCGAAGGCCTGATCGAGGGCGCTCAGTTTCGAGCTGACCTGGACCAGCGCTTCGGCGCCGGCTTCCCCCCGAATTTCGACCCGGATGATGTAATCGTCGAACGCTGGGGCTGGCTTGAGTTCGAGCAGACCGGCTGCAACCAGGCCGAATTGCGCTGGCAGTCCGACGACCCGGCTTACGGCAGCGGCAGCCTGGACCTGGTTCGCGTGACCCGCATCGACGGCCAGGGTTGCCGCGAAAGCCGGCCCTTCGACCAGGTCATGCGCTTTTCCTTCCAGCACGGCAAGTCGGGATTCGATGCCCTGTTCCTGGACTACCCGGAGGGCGAAAAGGATTTTTTTGAACTCGACTGGGGACATGCCGAGTTGCCATCGCCCTGGCAGTCGCGTTCGGGCCTGTTCCTGACCGGCCACAATCGCTCCGATGACCTGATGATGCTGCTGCAGCGGCCCATCGACGGGCTCAAGCCCGACACCCGCTACCAGCTACAGCTCGAGGTGCAGCTGCTGAGCAACGAACCCGGTGAATGTGCGGGGATCGGTGGCTCGCCGGGGGATTCGGTGTTTCTCAAGCTGGGTGCCGCCGGTCAAGCGGTCGGGGTGGAGCTGGAAGACAGCGGCATGCCCGATGTGCCGCCCATGCGCAGGCCGGACATTGATCTGGGCATCCAGGGCCAGCCCGGCGAATTCACCCGACTGGTCGGCACCCTGGCCAACGGACTGGACGGCAATGTCGGCGACCTGTGCATCGACCCGGACCGGCCCTGGGTGCTGCTGCGCAAGCATACCGAGGGCCAGGCCATGGAGGCCACCACCGACGCCAATGGCAGGCTTTGGGTATTCGCCCTTTCCGACTCCGGTTTCGAGGGCAAATCGCGCTGGTACCTCACCGAACTGGTCGTGCGCCTGCAGCCGGCAGGCACCTGAGCCTGCCGTTTTAAGCAGTGACCTCGTGAATCAACTTCGCAACCTGATTGGGATGAGTGACCATGGCGTTATGCGGCGCCGCCAGCTCATGCAAGCGGTAGCCTGAGTCATCAAACCGTTTGGCCAAATGGTCTGGCAGCGCCGGATTGAATACCGGTTCGGTGCAGACGATGGCCGTGCGTGGAAGGCTCAGCAGGACGTCTTCGTTGACTCTTGCGCGCTCGAACAAGGTGGCCAGGGGGTGCGGATCGAGCCGACGTTCCAGCCACTGGCTGTTTGAGCTGTCGGCAGGGCCGATGCCGAACGCGGCCGGCGGGGGCGGCAGCAGGAAACGGCCGGCTCTGGCCGTGGCCAGCGAACCGGTTACGGTCGCCGGGTCGGTCCAGGTCAGCATTGACTCGCCATCGGCCGGAATGAAGGCATCCAGAAACACCAGCCCGGCCAGCCGCTCGTGAATCCGACCAACAGCGGCAGTTGCCACCATGCCCGCGTAGGAGTGGGCGACCACGATAGCGTTCCTCATTTCCTCGGACTCGATCAGCCCAACCAGGTCGTCGACATGGGTCGACAGATTGATAGCCAGATCGGCAAGGTGGCGACGGCTGCCCAGGCCAGTCAGGCTGGGCGCGTGCACGTCATGTCCCATCTGGCGGAGATGATCAGCGACGTGACGCCAGACCCAGCCGCCGTGCCAGGCGCCATGGACCAGGACGATGGGGCCGGCTATGGCTGCCAGTTTGGTGCTTTCAGCTTCGGTTGAGCTAACCATAGCTGGCCAGGCAAGTGTGGCAGCGGTCAATCCAGCCATGCCCCCCACGACTCGCCGTCGTCCCGGATCATTGGGGCGGGAAGTCTGACTGTCCCGTTGGCCGCGGCGCGTGCTCACCGGTGCTGCCATGACAGGCTAAGCATCCACTCGCGCGGCGGCAGGGGCACGTAGCCACCGAAGGCCGCGATTCCGGAGATGAAGTCTTTGCTGTTGCCCAGGTTGGTGCCGGCCAGGCGGAGCTGCAGCCCTTGCGGTAAGTCCAGCGATGCGAAGGCGTTGTAACGGCTGTATCCCTCGATTCGGAACTCGTTGCTGACGGCCACGAAAAAGTCGTCGGTTACATAGGCGTCGGCACCCAGCGTAAGCCGGGCCCAGTCGCCCAGGGTTGGCAGGTCGAAACCCCAGGTGAAGCCGGCCGACAGGGCGTAGTCAGGGAGCTGGGGGATGTCGATCGAGCCGAACAGCGCTTCGCTGATGGCGGCCTCGCTGGCCGGGTTCAGGCTGGTGTAGCGGCCGCGCTGCACGGTCAAGTTGGTAAAAAGCTGGAAATCCCGTGTGGGTGCTACGGTGATCTCGGCCTCAAGGCCGCGGATGCGCGCATCACCGGCGTTCTGTACCGGAAACGAGACGCCGCCCGGGCCCTCGGTCTGGGCGCCCAGAGCCAGGTCGGAGATGTCGTTGTAATAGGCGACCAGATTGGTGCGCAGACGTCGATCCAGAAACTCGGCCTTCAAGCCCAGTTCATAGGTCCAGTTCGTTTCCGGGCCGTAGGAGGTCTGCAGCACGTCCGGATTGCCAAACGCAATGCCGTTGAAGCCGCCGGCCTTGTAGCCGCGGGCTGCTGACAAGTAGATCATCAGGTCGGTGCCTGGCCCGTTGTCGACCATTGGACGCCATTCCAGGCCTAGGCGCGGGGTCAACGAGGTATCGTTTTCGCTCAAACGGTAAACTGGGCTCAGCGGTTCCTGGGTGCCCAACACCCGGATTTGGCCATCAAAATCCTTTTCGTCACGGCCCAGGCGTAGGCCTGCTGTGACCGACCAGCGTTCACTCATGGCGTAGTCGACCTGGCCATAGATGGCAAAGCTGTTGGTCGCAACGCTGATGACATCATCGGTGACCAGGGCGATGAACTGGTCCGCGGTTTCGCGAAAACCATACAGGCCGGCAATCCAGTTCCAGGCCCCCGCCGCGCCCAGCCACTGAAATTCCTGGGACCACTGCCGGGTTTCCGAGCCGTTGGCACCGGGAAAGAAGCCGAGGCCGGTGAACTCGTTGGCAAAGTAGTCATCGGTGGAAACGTGGGCCGTGATCGAGCGCAGGGTGGAGCCATCAAGCTGGTAATCCAGCGCCAGCGAGGCAATCCATTGATGGGTGTCGCCGGTGGGCAGGGGAGACAAGGGTGGAGGAAGGTCCGGATTGCGCGGAATGGCGGTGTCGTAAACGCCGAACACGGGTTGCAGGTCACCGCTGGAAAAGCGCGGGTTGTCGGTCGTGATCATGGCCGGAATCGCCGACCAGCCATCGTTGCGGCTGTCGGTGTAGGAAACGGTGGTGGTCACCGACAGCGCTGCAGTCGGCTCGAACAGCAGTCGACCGCGCATGCCCCAGTTGCGCTGCGAACGAACGTCCTGGTCGATGGCCTGATTGAAAATGAATCCGTCAGTGCCGTTGGCCATTAAGGCCAGCGAGCCGCGCGTGTCCGATTGGCCCAGCGGGCCCGAAACGCTGGCCCCCAGCCGGTAGCTGCCGAACGAGCCGTAGCCGGCCTCGCCGCGAAACTCGGGCTCGAACCCAGGCTGACGACTGATGAACTTGACCGCCCCGGCCAGGGTGTTGCGACCGTACAGCGTACCCTGGGGCCCGCGCAGCACCTCGACGCGCTCGATGTCCAGAAACTGGGTGTTGAGCCCGGTCAGGCGGGCCAGGTAAACGTCGTCAAGGTAAAAACCCACCGGTGACTCGGCCACCACCAGCGCCGCGTCTTGCTGCACTGAGCCACGCAACGCCACGGAAAAGTTGGTTGGTGCACTGACGTTCTCGATCAGGATCATGCCGGGAACGGCACGCTCTAGGCCTTGCGGGTCGACAATTTGGCGATCGGCCAAAGTCGAATCAGTCAGTGCGGTGACGGCCAGCGGCACATCTTGCAGGCGCTGCTCGCGCCGCTCGGCGGTGACCACGATCGTGTCCAATGTGCCGCTCCAGGCGGCCTCTTCGTCCTTGTCGTCGGCCACGGAGTTGGCACCGAGGCCCAGTCCAACCAGGCCGGTGGCTGTCCAGGCCAGATACTTCAAACTTTTCATGGCAAGCAGGTCTCCAATAAAATTTGTACGGACAAATACAAAGTATCAGCAAGAACTTGCATAATTGAATCGTTTTGACGATTCAGGAGATCAAAAATGGCCGAGCCTGCCGACTGGATTCGCGAACCGGCCGCGGTCGAACTACCCCCGCCCCTGGCCCTGCGAATTGAACTCTTGCGTGCGCCTTCGGCCAGCTTTCACCGCCGCCCGGTCCCCGACCACGACATCTTTCTGCCGCTGCGGCCGATTTGCCTACATGAAATCAGCGGCGGGCGCCGCCGCAGCAGCTTTGACTATCGTCGTGGCATGGTCGGCTTTACCCCGCCTGGGGAAAGCTGGTCAGTCAGTTGGGAAGGCACGCTCGAGGGCGTGACCTTTCTGATTCCCCCTGAGACCATGGCCAACGCTCTGGGTGCAGTGCAGCCGGGGCGGCAGCCGAATTGGCGCATGGTGCTGGCCGATCACGCGCCGGCCATCGCCTTCCTGGGCCTGGATCTGGCCGAACAGGCGCTGGGCGGCTTGCCCGGAGGGAAGGATACTTTCGAGCAGCAGCTCAAGACGTTTTTAACCATGCTGCACCGGCGCTACACCAGCCAGCCAGAAGTTGATCTGCCGCGTATCGGCGGGCTGCGAGCGCAGGTCTTGCGGGCGGTCGCCTACATCGAGTCGCACCTCGGCGCCGACATAGACCTGGACCAGATCTGTGCGGCGGCCCACCTGTCGCGTGCGCAGGCCAATCGCTGCTTCCGCGCCGAGTTGGGCACCACCGTGTGGGGCTACGTGCAGCGCCGGCGCATCGAAAAGGCGCGAGTCAGTCTGCTAAAAGGATCCCTGAGTATCGGCCAGATCGCGCGCCGCCACGGCTTCTCCAATGCCGCGCATTTCTCCCGCGAATTCCGACGCCGCTACCGCTGCCCGCCCAGCGTCTACCGGCAGGAAGTGCTGAAGCAATCACAGCCAGGCAGCGGCTGAATGCGATCTATCCGGCCGGCGATTCCAACACTTGCTGCGCGCACTGACGCAGGTAGGCGACCAATTGCTCCAGCGCTACCCCGTTGTTGCGGGTAAACGCAAATTCATGCTCGGGTTGAAGCTGACGATCCAGCCAGATACCGCCTTCGCCCGGTGTTGGTGGGCGCTTTTCGGCTAGCCAGAAGATGGTGTCGGCACCTTGCTCGGCATCGCGCAGCCAGGGTTTCAGGGTGCGTTGAAACCAGGGCAGCGAGGTCTGAACGCCGGCGGTATCGACCCAGCCCGGATGCATTACCTGAACAGCCGGTGCCCCCTGCCACTGGCTGTTCCACCAGCGGGTCAGGGCAACCATGGCGCGCTTGTGCCGGGCGTAGGCGGCCATGCCGTCAAAGTGGCGGGCATCGGTGCAGTTCATCGCCTCAGTGACCAGCGGTGAGCCATACATGCCACCGGAGGAGACATTGATGACCAGCGCCTTGCCGCTGAATCGCTGCTCGGATTGCAAGGCCTCGGTCAGCACGAAGGGCCCAAGGATGTTGGTGGCGAAAGAACGCTCCAGGCCTTCACCGGTCAGTTCATGCTGATTCAGAAGAACGCCGACATTGTTGACCAGGACATCGATGGGCTTGCTTTTCATGGCCCGTTGGTCTGGCAGTTCGACAATGGCACGGATCGATGACAAGTCCACGGTGACCGGCAGTAGTCGACGCGGATATCCGGCCGCCTCCTTCAGCTTGGCCAGTGCCTCTGGATTGCGCCCCAGGGCGATCACCCGGGCACCGTGCTGATTGGCCGTCAGCGCGGTATGGCGGCCAATGCCGCCGGTAGCACCGGTGACCAGCCATGTCTGTCCGCCGAAGTCCGGCGCAAAGTCCTCCCATTCAGCAGCAGCGCGCCGGTAGCCCAGGGTGCTGAAACTGCGCAGGAAGCGAGCGTAGAAAAACAGGCTGGCGATTGAACGAATCATGGGCAGGTTGTTTGGTGATGGGCGAGAAAAGTGCCTGTGGTGTCGTTGTCGGAACGTGAAACTGCCGCCAAGGCAGTACCATGCAGTAAAAGTAACCAAGGTCAATCCAAAACACCATGATCATTGTTCATCATCTGGAGCATTCCCGCTCCCAGCGCGTGCTCTGGATGCTGGAAGAGCTGGGCGTGGACTATGAAATCCACCTCTATGAGCGCGATCCCGACACCCGCCTGGCTCCGCCTGAGCTGCGCGAAGTCCATCCCTTGGGCAAATCGCCGGTCATCAGCGACGGCGATCGCAACCTGGCCGAGTCCGGCACCATTCTCGAGTACCTGGCCCGTCGCTATGGCAAGGGCCGCTGGGCACCCGCGCTGAAATCGGATGCCTACTGGGATTTTCACTACTGGATGCAGTATGCCGAAGGATCGCTGATGCCGCCTTTGCTGCTGAAGCTGGTATTCGATACCGTCGGTGCCAAGGCACCGCTGCTGGTCCGACCCCTGGCCAAGGGCATTGCCGGCCAGGTCGATCGGGCTTTCATCGGCCAGCAGATTCGTACCCATCTGGATTTTGTGGAAGCGCACCTGTCTGAGCGCGAGTGGTTCGCCGGCTCCCGGATCAGCGCCGCCGATGTGCAAATGTGTTTCCCACTGGAAGCCGCCCGGGCCCGAGGGCTGGTTGGCGACAAGCGCCCGGCCATTCATGATTTCGTTGATCGCTGCCATCAGCGCCCTGCTTACCAGCGTGCACTGGAAGCCGGTGGTCCTTACGACTTCGGCCCACCCGCCGGCTGATATTTCAATCGACCAGCATTGAATATTCGACTTCGCTGCCGGATACTGGAAGCGAGTCGGAGAAAGCATCGAGGGAGCCCATGGCACAACCATTCAGAACCACCACGCGCACTGGCTGGGGTCAGCGCATTGGCCAGTCATTCAAAGGCATTTTTGTCGGATTCATTCTGATTGTCGCGGCCGTCGTTCTGCTGTGGTGGAACGAGGGGCGGGCAGTCAATACCGCCAAGGGTTTGGCCGAGGGTGCGGCTGCGGTGGTTGCGGTCAGTGCCGATACGATCGACCCCAACAATGACGGTCGTCTTGTTCATGTCAGCGGCCAGGCCAGTTCCGGCGAGATCTTGAGCGACCCGGTGCTGGGCGTTGAGAAAAACGCCATTGCCTTGATGCGCGAGGTCGAGATGTATCAGTGGCGCGAAGATTCCAGAACCGAAACCCGCACCCGCGCTGGCGGCGCGGAGGAACGGGTCACGACGTATACCTACCGCACCGAATGGTCAGCGCGCCAGATCGACTCCAGTCGCTTTAGCCAGCCCGGCCACCCCCAGAATCCTCCATCATTCCCGGTCAGTTCAGAGACCCGACGTGCCGGCAATGTCAGCGTTGGCGCGTTTTCATTGAGTGGACGGCTGGTCGGCCAGATCGGCCAGGGTGAATACCTGCGCCTGGATGCCAGGCATGTCGCTGCCTTGCCCGCTGAGTTGCAGGCGCGGGCCAATGCCGAGCACGCCGACTGGTTGTATATTGGCAACCCGATGAGTCTGGAAGTTGGCGATCTGCGTATTCGCCTGAAAGTGGTCGAGGATCAGCCCGTGTCCATCCTTGCACGCCAAAGCGGCGGCAACTTGAGCACGCACACGACCAGCCGCGGCACCAGCATCGAGCGCTTGCGTGCCGGCCACCACAGCGCCGAGGCGATGTTCGAACAGATGGTGCGTGAAAACACGATGTTGACCTGGTTCCTGCGCGTGCTGGGTATTGTCATGGCGGTCATGGGTTTCGGTGCCATTCTCAAGCCCATCCAGGTCGTCGCCGACGTCCTGCCCATTCTGGGCAGCATTGCCGCTACCGGCATCGGCCTGATCTCGGCCGTCCTCGGCTCGGTGCTGTCCCTGCTGGTCATTGCCCTGGCCTGGCTGTTCTACCGCCCCCTGCTCAGCATCGTGCTGCTGGCCCTCTGCGGCGGCCTGATCTACCTGGCCCGCCAACGCGGCAAGTCCACAACCCCCGCCCCCGAACCCGAGTCCAACCCGCCGCCCCCATAACCAGCTAGCACCCGTAGCCCGGCCCAGCACAGCTTGAAGCCCTGCAGCGGTTTGCCGTAGGCAAGAAGCTCCAGGGCGTAAAGCGCCCGTGCGCGCGATCCGAACCGGACCCTGCCACCTCGACCTGGGTTGCTTACCCGTAGCCCGGCCCAACGTGGCCGGGGCCGGACCAGACCACATCGACAACACCCGCTTTGGCCCGCGACACCCCACGAGGCACCCACCCCCTCCCAACCTCAGCAGCGGGTGGTCTCTGCCAGATCCCGGCCTGTGCGGGTACGGCCAATCGCACAAAGCCATCCCCTGACCATCAACCAGCAAGCCGCTCCGATCAAAGCCAAGTGCCCACGCTACAGCACAGACCAAACATACCGGTCCCAAGGCCACCGGAAC